>NZ_JAKJST010000050.1:0-26212 GCF_050337275.1 Vibrio wakamikoensis
GTCTAGCTCGACTCAAGTCAGCTAAACCAGTCATTCCTTGCTCGCGGAAACGGTTGATCCATTTGTAGCCTGTTTTACGAGCTATGCCATAACGCTGGCACAGCTCGCTAATAGAAAATCGATGGCTAAGCCAATCTTCAATGAAAAGTTCTCTTTGGCTCATGATGCAAGTCTCTTCCCATGGCATAAGCTTCTCCTCTTCGAAGCTTACACATTAGCACTTGTTACCCATGTGCCTGGTTAGAACTGTTACCTATGAGCCCGGTCAATACCCGCTGTAAGAAGACCCCTGCCTGCGCAGGAGTGACGATACACTGGGTCTTTGAAGGTGCCGATATGTGGGAGAACGACAAACTCTAGAACACCGTCATTCCTGTGTAGACAGGAATCTACTTAAGGCTTGGTGCTCGCTATAAGAAGACCCCTGCCTGCGCAGGAGTGACGATACACTGGGTCTTTGAAGGTGCCGATATGTGGGAGAACGACAAACTCTAAAACACCGTCATTCCTGTGTAGACAGGAATCTACTTAAGGCTTGGTGCTCGCTATAAGAAGACCCCTGCCTGCGCAGGGGTAACGATACACTGGGTCTTTGAAGGTGACGATATGTGGGAGAACGACAAACTCTAAAACACCGTCATTCCTGTGTAGACAGGAATCTACTTAAGGCTTGGTGCTCGCTGTAAGAAGACCCCTGCCTGCGCAGGGGTGACGATATCTTGGGTATAATGTTGAACTGATTAAATCACTGGTGTCTCTGTTTGCACGCCGTGGTTCTGACCACGATGACGCAATAGGTGATCAAGCAACACAATCGCCAACATAGCTTCAGCGATTGGCACAGCGCGAATACCCACACATGGGTCATGACGACCTTTGGTGATCAATTGCGTTGGCTCACCGGTTTTCGTGATGGTTTCACCCGGTACTGTAATGCTTGATGTTGGTTTCAGTGCGATATTGGCAACAATATCTTGACCGGTAGAGATACCACCTAGGATGCCACCAGCATGGTTGCTGCTAAAGCCTTCCGGCGTCAGTGGATCGCGGTGCTCACTGCCTTTTTGATTCACTACATCAAAGCCGTCACCAATCTCGACACCTTTCACAGCGTTGATGCTCATTAGAGCATGGGCGATATCCGCATCAAGGCGATCAAAAATTGGCTCCCCTAGACCCACAGATACGTTGGTCGCAACCACTTGTAGCTTGGCACCAATTGAGTCACCTTGCTTTTTAAGATCGCGGATCAACTGGTCAAAAGCGTCTACTTTGTCGACATCTGGACAGAAAAACGGGTTATTTTCGATTTCGTTCCAATCTACTTTATCAATAGATACATCGCCCATTTGTGATAGGTAAGCACGAATTTCAACACCAAACTCTTGTTTAAGGTATTTCTTCGCGATAGAACCCGCCGCGACACGCATCGCCGTTTCACGAGCTGACGAACGGCCGCCACCACGGTAATCGCGGATACCGTATTTTTGGTGGTAGGTGTAATCCGCGTGTCCTGGTCGGAACTTGTCTTTGATTTCTGAGTAATCTTTTGAGCGCTGATCGGTGTTTTCGATCAGTAGACCAATCGACGTGCCTGTGGTTTTTCCTTCAAACACACCTGAAAGGATTTTTACCTCATCAGGTTCACGTCTTTGAGTGGTGTATTTTGATGTCCCTGGACGACGACGATCTAAGTCAACTTGCAGATCGGCTTCCGTGATTTCCAATCCAGGAGGGCAACCGTCCACCACACAACCTAGTGCGATGCCGTGACTCTCACCAAATGTGGTTACACGAAAATGTTGTCCGATGCTATTTCCTGCCATTACTTCCTCTGTCTGTCCGAACAAGCGCAGTGTCCGCAGCCTCTCTCTCAGCAATTTATACTAAGTGATACCAAGGATAAGTGGTACCAAAGCTAACTGTTAACGCTTGTCCTTTGCCTGTCTATTCTTCGTGAATTCATAGTGACGACAAAGGCTGACGTTGTAAACCCCCAAACGAAAAAACGCTGCAATTCTCATTGCAGCGTTACTTTATCTTAGAGTCAGTACTCGATTAATCTTTGTAGATCGAGAACTCTTCTGCGTGCTCAAGGATCTGATCGCGCGTTAGCATGAATACACCGTGGCCGCCGTTTTCAAACTCAATCCATGTGAATGGGATATGTGGGTACTGCTCCATCATATGAACCATTGAATTACCTACTTCACAGATAAGGATACCGTCATCAGTCAGATAATCCGGTGCATTTGATAGAATTCGGCGCACCAATTTCAGACCGTCAGTACCTGCCGCTAGGCCAAGTTCTGGCTCATGGGTGAACTCTTCTGGTAGTGAGTTCATGTCTTCTTCATCCACATATGGTGGGTTAGAGACGATCAGGTTGTATTTTTCTTTTGGCAAATCGCGGAAAAGATCTGATCGAATTGGGAACACTTGCTGTTCTAGACCGTGGTCTTGAACGTTCTGCTCAGCGACTTCCAATGCGTCTGTTGAAATATCAATGGCATCCACTTCGGCATCAGGGAAAGCGTGCGCGCAGGCAATCGCAATACAGCCACTACCAGTACACAGATCCATAATGCGAACTGGCTCATCAGCAAGCCAAGGCTGGAACTGAGCTTCAATCAGCTCACCAATTGGCGAACGTGGCACCAATACACGCTCATCAACAAAGAACTCTAGGCCACAGAACCAAGCTTTGTTGGTTAAGTAAGCTGTTGGTGTGCGGTCGTTAATGCGCTTGATAACACGCTCAACAACACGCAGACGCTCGCTGCTGGTTAGGCGCGAGTTTAAAACATGTGGTGGCACGTCAATCGGTAAGTACAGCGTTGGCAGGATCAGCTGAACCGCTTCATCCCAAGCATTGTCGGTGCCGTGGCCGTAAAACAGACCTGCTGCATTGAACCGACTAACGGTCCAACGAATCAAGTCTTGAAGTGTATGAAGCTCAGAAACGGCTTCTTCCACAAAAATCTTATCCAAAATTGCCTCCAAAAAGCGCTACAATACTGCCAATCTAGATGTTTATTGAGTTGTCCCAGTCCATGAGCAAAAAAGACACCAACGCTGATGACGATTTCGCCCTCTTTAGGGATGCAGTACAAGGCGTAAAAAAGTTGCAACAGGATACCATAGTCCAGCAGCCAAACAGAAATAAGAAACAAAAAGAGCAGAAAAGAACCAACCGCGAAGCCAAAGACGCGGAGTTTTATTTCTCTGACGAATTTGAGCCACATCTGAGCGATGATGGTCCGACTCGTTATGCGCGTGATGATGTGTCCACGTACGAAGTGAAACGCTTGCGACGCGGAGTGTATGTACCGGATGTGTTCTTAGACATGCATGGGATGACTCAGCAAGAAGCCAAGCGAGAGTTGGGGGCAATGATCGCCCATTGCATAAGAGAAAATGTGCACTGTGCTTGTGTCATGCACGGCATCGGCAAACACATTCTTAAGCAAAAAGCACCACTTTGGTTGGCTCAACATCCAGACGTGATGGCGTTCCACCAAGCGCCGCTTGAGTTTGGCGGCGATGGCGCGCTTTTGGTTTTACTTTCGATTCCTGAGAAATAACCTTTCTTCAGTTATTCTCTAAGGGTGAATGTGCCAAAGCACTTCGCCCTGCCTTCTCTGAACATCGTATTCGATGCACACCAGCCCAGACGTTGGGAACATAGGCGCACTGATGTCGCCGACAAACTCTGCCGTTAAATAACCAACCAACGGTAAGTGTGAGACGAGTAAAATCGACTCTAGACTTTCAATCTCAGCAATCGTTGAGACATACTCCACTACATCCTCAGCCTGACCGTAAGGCGTAATGTCATCAGAGGTGACGACGTCATCACTACTAAACTCTTGGCTGATCGCAGCCCACGTTTGCTGCGCTCTTAGATAAGGGCTCACAAGTACCTTATCAAAACGACCATACCCTTGCTGCTTACACGCTCTGGCAACGACAATCGAGTTGTCTTTGCCATGCTCAGTTAGGGCACGCTGCTCATCCGTTGGTGCATAATGGACGGCTTCGCCATGACGCATAATAAACACTTTCATATTAACACCCGCCTATTCAATGGTCGCACAAAGCAATCATCTCTAGCGCTTAAACCCTGCGCTATCTCTCGCAATTGCCTGCATATTCCGATAACTAGGGTATATACTTATTTAAAAAAATTAATTATATCAATTCACTTGCTAAAGGCTTCGACTTTCTTAACAATTTAAAGGTTAATACTTAAAAAGATTGTAAGTTAGTTTTTGTCTGTCTCCATGAAAGATTGTAAATAGTTGTTGGTTATCCCTGTTAGTACCAATTGTGAGACATCACTTTTGTCGCCAGACGCTTGGTTAAGCTGTCCCAAGCCACCGCTTAATCCGGAGAAGATACGTGCATATAAGTCCAAATGATAATCGCTCATATCGCTACCTCACTCTAAGTAATGAGTTACGCGTCCTGCTCGTCAAAGACGAGCACGCCCAAAAGTCCGCCGCAGCGCTTGCAGTGAACGTCGGCCATTTTGACGATCCAGACGATCGAGAGGGTCTTGCTCACTACCTCGAACACATGCTGTTCTTGGGCACGGAAAAGTACCCTAAAGTCGGAGAATTTCAATCCTTTATCAGTCAACACGGCGGCAGTAATAATGCTTGGACTGGCACCGAGCATACGTGTTACTTCTTTGACGTCTATCCAAATGCGTTTGAGAAAGGCCTCGATCGCTTCAGTCAGTTTTTCACTGCCCCGCTTTTCAACGAAGAAGCGCTAGATAAAGAGCGTCAAGCCGTCGATTCCGAATACAAGCTTAAACTTAATGAAGACGGACGCAGGTTATACCAAGTACAAAAAGAGACTATTAACCAAGCGCACCCTTTCGCCAAATTTTCTGTCGGCAATATTGAAACGCTAAGCGATCGCAATGGTGAAAGCATTCGCGGCGAGATTCTTCGGTTCCACCAGCAGCAATATTCTGCTGACATCATGACATTAGCCATGATTGGCCCTCATGAGCTGGATGAATTAGAACAGTGGGCAACAGACAAGTTTGCAGACATCGTCAATAATCAACGCATCAGCAAGTCCATAGACGTGCCTTTCGCCACCAAAGACAATACTCAAGTCATGGTACGCGTTGAACCCATCAAAGAGCTTCGTAAGTTAATCCTTGCGTTCCCGTTTCCTGCGACTCAGCAACATTATCACCAAAAACCTTTGTCTTATTTTGCCAACTTGCTGGGCTATGAAGGCAAAGGCAGCTTAATGCTGCATCTTAAAGAACTTGGCTGGATCACGTCTCTGTCTGCCGGTGGTGGCGCATCTGGTAGTAACTACCGCGAGTTTAGTGTCAGTATGACACTGACACCAACTGGGCTTGAGCACGTCAATGAGATGATTCAAGCGGTGTTCCAGTACCTAGAGCTCATTAAAACTCAAGGCATGCAGGAATGGCGCTACTTGGAAAAGCGTGCCGTCATGGAATCTGCGTTCCAGTTTCAAGAGCCTGCAAGACAAATGGACATGGTCAGTCATCTGGTGATGAACATGCAACACTACCCACCAGAAGACGTCATTTATGGCGACTACAAAATGGCGGGCTATGACGAAGCTATGCTGCTTGAGTATGCCCATTTCTTAACGACCGGAAATCTCAAAGCAACGCTGGTTGCCAAAGAGCAACACTACGACAAACAAGCGAAGTGGTACTTTACGCCATACTCGGTCATGGCATTCACTGAAGAGGAACTGGCGTTTTTCAATCAGCCTCTAAAAGAAGCGGAGCAGCCCTTCTGTCTGCCCGAAAAAAACCCGTTCATCAACTACGACTTGTCGACCTATCCACTTGAAAGCGAAGAGGCGCATCCTCAGCTTATAGAGGATTTAGACGGTTTTCGCCTTTGGCACCTTCAGGACAGTCAATTTAAGGTACCGAAAGGAGTGGTGTTTATCGCTATCGATAGCCCCCATTCGGTCGCTTCTTCCCGTAACATAGTCAAAACAAGGCTGTGTGTAGAAATGTTCCTTGACTCGCTCTCTGAGGAAACCTACCCCGCTGAAGTCGCAGGTCTGAGCTACGATATGTACGCCCACCAAGGTGGTGTCACCTTGTCGATTTCTGGTTTTAGCAAAAAGCAGCCTCAGTTATTGGAGATGATACTCCAGCGATTTGCGTCACGAGAGTTTAATCCCGCACGCTTTGAGAGCATAAAAGCGCAGTTAATGAGAGGTTGGCGTAACTCGGCGAAAGATCGCCCGATTTCACAGCTATTCAATGCCATGACGGGCATTTTACAGCCAAATAATCCACCAAACTCTGTGTTACTTGATGCACTAGAAACCATCACGGTCGATGAGCTACCTAGTTTTGTACAAGCGATATTATCTGAGCTGCACATCGATATGTTCGTGTATGGCGATTGGCATAAGCAAGGTGCATACGACATCGCCACCACGCTCAAAGATGCACTTCGTATCCACAATCAAAAATACGAAGAGAGTTTGCGACCTTTGATCATGCTTGGACGCAATGGCAGCTTCCAAAAAGAAGTGTTTTGCGATCAAGATGACTCTGCGATTGTGGTCTATTACCAATGTGAAGATATCAATCCACGTAGCATCGCACTCTACTCTCTGGCCAATCATTTGATGTCAGCGACCTTCTTCCATGAAATCCGAACTAAACAACAACTCGGTTATATGGTCGGCACCGGTAACATGCCTCTCAATCGCCACCCAGGGATAGTGCTTTATGTACAATCCCCAAATGCGGCACCAAGCGATCTTATTCGCTCTATCGATGAATTTTTGAATGCGGTCTACATGGTGCTGCTTGAGCTCAATGACTATCAATGGCACAGCAGCAAGAAAGGGCTCTGGAATCAGATTGCGACTCCAGATACCACGTTACGCGGCCGCGCTCAGCGATTGTGGATTGCCATAGGCAATAAAGACACCAGCTTTAGTCAGCGAGAGAAAGTGCTTGAGGAACTCAAATCATTAACACGCGCCGATATGATTCGCTTCGTTGTCAATGAGCTGAAACCGCGCACTGCAAATCGTTTGATTATGCATAGCCAAGGCAAGGCACATGTCGATGCCGAAAAACTTGAGTTAGGACTTGAAATAGGCTCGATTGAAGAGTTTCAATTAAGACCAAAAGACACCGATTTAGGATAAAAAACACCCCCTCTGTTGAGGGGGTGAATGTTTGTAGACCCTAAGTTTTCTGTGTAACGCTCTCTAGATTACTTATAAAAGTTCTCTTCTAGGCCTGCTCTCGTCACGAGTCCATCACAAGGTGCAAAGCGGTCACCGTATTTCTGAGCATGCTCATTCATTAAGTCGACGACTTTTTTGATACCCAAAGAGTCCATGTAACGGAATGGGCCACCCAAGAATGGCGGAAAACCGATGCCGAAGATGGCACCAATGTCACCGTCACGAGGGCTGCGAATAATGCCTTCATCTAAACAGCGTACCGCCTCATTAAGCATTGGCAGCACACAGCGGATCGCGATATCTTTTTCTGACATTGTCGCTTCAGGCTTAAGACCTAACACGCTATACACTGAGCTATCAACGGTCTTCTTCTTACCTTTGTAAGTGTAAAAACCTTTACCGGACTTCCGCCCTTTTCGACCATCATTCAACAGCTTGTCGAAGACGTCAGGCCCTTGGAATCGCTCACCCAATTCATTGACCAAAATCGGCATGATCTTAGCGCCAATATCCACGCCAACTTCGTCAAGCAGCGTAATCGGCCCAACAGGGAACCCGAAGTCTAATAATGCTCTATCCAATGACTCAATAGGTTCGTTCGCAAGAAGCACGTTCGCCGACTCATTCATATAGGGCGCAAGAATACGGTTTACATAGAAACCCGCTTGGTCTTTCACCACAATCGGCGTCTTACCTTGCTTTCTTGCAAACTGAACCATAGTGGCGATGGTCTCTTCTGACGTCGTCTCATGAGGAATGACTTCCACTAGAGGCATTTTGTCTGCAGGGCTGAAATAGTGCAGACCAACCACATTTTCTGGACGCTCAGCTTTTTCTGCAATCTGTGCGATTGGAATCGATGACGTGTTGGTCGCAAAAATAGTGGTTGGCTTCGCGTGCGTTTCCACATCATTCACCATTTGCTGTTTTAGACCTAAATCTTCAAACACGGCTTCAACCACTACGTCCGCTTTATCGAATCCGGTAAAGTCGGTGCCACCTGCCATTTGCAGCATTTGCGCTTGCAAATCTGCTTTAGAAATAATGCGGCGCTTGCGCTTTTTCTCTAATAGCTTGAAGTTGTAACCCAGCGCGTTGACGATACCATCATTAGACACATCTTTAATTCGCACTGGCACTTTAGCTTTGCTGACTGTGACATGAGTAATACCCGCCCCCATTAACCCGCCACCAAGGACTACAGCGTTATTTACCGTGTTTGGCTTAGCATCACTACCAAATTCTTTCTTCATTTCAGTGGTTGCAAAGAAGATAGAACGCAGCGCTTTTGACTCAGACGTCATGACGAGCTCACCGAAACGCTTAGCTTCGTTTTCTAGCCCTTTCTTCATGCCTTTCTCGAGACCATAACGAATCACATCCAAAATAGCGTCTGCTGCTGGATAATTGCCGCGGGTTTTTTCGTTAGTCTTTTTCGCTGCCTGATCAAAAATCACCTTGCGGCCAAGGCCAGTACCCGCCATTAGCACTTCTTTCTTGCTCAGTTTCTTGGCTTTGCGTTTTTTGCCTTTTTCCAAAAACTGTTTAGCCACATCTAGCAGAATAGTCTTCGGTACACTCGCATCAACCACGCCAAGCTTTTTGGCTTTTTTAGCGCGAAGCTGTTTACCCGTTAAGATGAGATCTAATGATGGCAGCAAACCAATCAAACGTGGCAATCGTTGAGTACCGCCAGATCCAGGCAATAATCCAAGCTGCACTTCTGGTAAGCCGAGCTTAGTAATACCAGCATCACTACAGACTCGGTAGTCACACGCCAGCGCCAGCTCAAGCCCACCACCTAGACAAGGTCCGTGTATCGCCGAAACAACTGGGAAGGGCAAATCTGAAAGCTGCTGGAACATCTCTTGTCCTTTAGCTGCTAAAGACTGAGCTTCTTCAGCTGAAGTACAAGCATCAAGCATTCTTACGTCGGCACCAGCGATGAAGTTATCCGGTTTAAGCGAGTGGACTATCAGTCCTTTTAACTCAGATTTTTTCTGCTCTAACTCTTCAAACAGCTGCGCCATCTCTTCCGCAAACGCAGCTTGTAACGTATTCATTTTTTCGCCTGGCACATCGATGCCAAGCCATGCGATGTTCTGCTCATCTACTGAAAGATGAAAGGCTTTTTGTTCACTCATTATTCTACCTCCAGAACCATTGCTGCACCCAAGCCACCTGCTGCACACGCAGTATTAAGAGCAAGCCCTCCCCCGCGTCGCTTCAGTTCATTCAGCGTTTGCGTAATCATTCGCGCACCAGTGGCAGCGAACGGGTGACCGTAAGCAAGGGAGCCACCAAGAACGTTGAACTTATCCATGTCAATTTCACCGATCGCTTGAGAGCGACCCAATTTTTCTCGAGCGAACTTCTCGCTGGCAAACATCTTCACATTAGAGAGCGCTTGCGCCGCAAAGGCTTCGTGCATATCAATCAGCGTTAGGTCGGACAAAGAGATACCCGCGCGATCTAGCGCCATCGGTGTGGCATAGGAAGGCCCCATCAACATATCTTCACGCACACCAATTGCTGAGAAGGCGTAAGAACGGATATAGCCTTTGATTTCAAGCCCAAGCTCTTTCGCTCGCCCTTCACGCATCAACATAATCGCTGCTGCGCCATCCGTTAGCGGCGTACTGTTTGCTGCTGTAACGCTGCCATATTGTCTATCAAATGCTGGACGCAGTTTGCTGTAGCTAGAAAGTTCAGAGTCGTGGCGGATGTTGTTGTCTTCATCCAAGCTCTTCTTATAAGGCTCTGGAAACGCCGACATGACTTCGTCGCGCACTTTACCTTCTTTCCATGCTTGAGAGGCGAGAGTGTGAGAGCGGTGAGCAAGCCCGTCTTGTTCTAAACGAGTGATACCATGCGACTTAGCCATTTGCTCGGCAGTTTGGCCCATAGAAAGGCCTGTCGAGTACTCTGCGACGGCAGGTGGCACTGGCATCAAATCTTTAAACGATAGCTTTTTAAGAATATTGAGTTTTTGACCGACCGTTTTTGTTTTACTCAGAGCCAATAGGTTGGCAGCAAGTTTCTTGGATACGCCAATTGGTAGCACGGAAGATGAGTCTGCTCCACCAGCGATACCGGCGTCTATCGTCCCTGCCATGATACTTTCACAAACGTTGGCAGCGGCTTGGAAGCTCGTCGCACAAGCGCGAGTTACACTGTAGGCATCAGTATTAATGTCCATTCCAGTGCCCAGTACAATTTCACGAGCAATATTTGGCGCTTCTGGCATTTGCACTACTTGACCAAACACCACTTGGTCGATCAACTTAGGATCAATGTTGGTGCGCGCCATCATTTCGGCTACGACCATTTTTCCTAAGTCCACCGCTGGTACTTGACTAAATTCGGTACTTTGGCGGGCAAAAGGGGTACGAAGCCCCGCCACAACAGCAATTCGCTCACCATTTCTAGTGGTGAGATTGATTTTCCCCACGTCCTTACTGCTCATAGTTTCTCCTTCCTAAAGAGGTCTGACCACGCGCATTGTAACGAGATTGTTAAGGATTTAAAACAACCGTTTGACAAATATCACTGGTTTTATTGAATAACGTGATAGGGTCGACCAAAATGGAATATGAGAAACGCGTAAAGTCGGCAACAATATGATGTGGGAAAACAAGAAGATATCGGCAGAATTTCAGGCAAAAAAAAACCACACAGATAATTTGTGTGGTTGGAATCTCTAAAGCAATTAACTTGCGCCAATTGAAAATAATCAGTTTCCTGATTAGGAGAAAGTAAAGTCAGCCTTCAAAAGGAAGTGTCATCTTGCTCAACATGTTAGTCCCGAAAGACCAACGAGATGACAGGGTTCACTATAACTGCTCCACAGGTCGGAATTTTGAACTAGATCAATTTTGTGTGACTTTACTGACACTGCAGAACAAAAAACACGGTTCACAGAGCGAAAATGGGGGCTCCTGTGTCATTAATTAAAAATTTTGGAAATAAATTCTCCAAACGTCCGGTCAACTCGGATATGGACAGACAAAGAAAATACGAAGCACTGGTGCGTGCTTATCATCGCGACCTTTTCCGATACGCGTATTGGCTATGCAAAGACAAGCCTATCGCGGAGGATTTGGTTCAGGAAACTTGCCTTCGAGCTTGGAAGTCATTAGACAGCTTGCAAGATGAAAAGGCAGCGAAATCGTGGCTTATCACTATTTTGCGCAGAGAGAACGCAAGACGTTTTGAACGTAAGCAGTTCGATCTGGTCGATATTGATGACTACGGCAACGATGCAAAAGTCTCTGATGACCCTCACCACCAACAGGAATGGCTTCAAGCACAGATAATGAAACTCGACGTCGAGTATCGCGAACCTCTTTTTCTGCAAGTCGTCGGCGGCTTTAGTGGTGAAGAGATTGGCAACATACTCGACTTAAACAAGAATACCGTTATGACTCGATTATTTAGAGCTCGAAACCAGCTTAAAGAGATGCTTGAGTCTGAGGATGCACATAGGGGGCAACAAAATGGATGAGTTAGAATTCCGTCGTCGCGTTATGTCCGATCCTAAGGCAAGAGATCCGGAGCTGTTGGACGCGACCAAAAACAGTGAGGCTAACGCCAAATACCTGGATGATATTCTAGGCCTAGATGCGCGTATTGAACAGGCAATGAAAGTTGACGTGCCTGACGATCTTGCCGATCGAATTTTGTTCAACCAGCCACCGGAAAATAATGTCGTTAAGGTTAGCTTTAGCAAAAAAGCGCTATCATTGGCTGCTTCTGTGATGTTTGCGTTTGGTTTGCTTGTTGGTCAAATTAACTGGGGTAATGTTGTCGTGTCTGACGCGCAAGCATCACTGCCCAAAATGGCCATGGAGCACTTCAACGCTGAGAAAAGCTTTATTGACTCTTTGGATGAAAATCCCTCAAAAGAGCAAATCAACGCCAAGCTATTGCCGTTTGCCTATCAGTTGGGACAAAGCTTTCCGTATCATGTGTTTTACATTAATCATTGTGGGTTTGGTGATTCAAATGCAATGCACATCGTGTTTAAAGGTGAGAAAGGCAAAGTCACTATGTTTCTCACAGGTATTGCCACTGACCAAGTGGAAAACTTCGATAAAGATGGCATGGCAGGCTTGGTTAAGCCAATGGGCGACAGTAGCTTTGTCCTCGTTGGTGAAGAAGGCGAAGATCTAGCGAAAATCGGCGAAACAATCAAAAAAGTCATGAATCCTGCGTAGAAATATTGACTTAATAAGGCTTATCCTTTTCGGGTAAGCTTTTTTTGTACTCCCACTCAAATTTAGAGCAGCAACTCTAATTATCTGCATATTCGATGCATTTACTGCCAGTTAGTCGTCATTTATATACTTTTTACGTCATTTTTATTACTGGTCAGATTTCTAATGTCTATACTAGCGATTAGGATCAGCCCCGAATTGAGTTTTAACTCAATTTACACTAACGCCCATAAGAGGCGATTACAAAAAAGGATGTATACTAAATGACTACTTCGCGTCTGTATAAAAAAACACTATTAGCAGTGGCAGTCTCGTCACTCACTTTCGCCTCCACACAAGCTACAGCAGCAGGTTTCCAGCTCAACGCACAATCTGCAACCGGTTTAGGCCGCGCGTTCGCAGGTGATGCTGTTATTGCAGATAACGCATCTGTTATGGCACGTAACGCTGCAGCAATGACACTGTTTGATTCACACCAGTTCTCTGGTGGCTTGAATGTAATTAGCACCGACATCAAAGTGACCGATGTGAAAGCTGGCGGTATACCAATTGACGATGCTAACAATGGCAGCAACTCTCCAGTACCGAACATTTACTACATCCACCGAATCAACGACAAGTTCGCTGTCGGTGCTGGTATCTACTCAAACTTCGGTACAAAAAACAAATTTGATGACAGTTTTGGTTCTTTTAGTAGCCCAAATGGCCCTATTCATACTGGCGCTTCAGCGCTTGGTGGCAACACGGAAATCCAAAGTGTAAACTTCACATTGAACGTTGCATACCGTATCAATGAACAATGGAGTGTAGGCGGTGGCTTAGACGTCGTTCAAGGTAGTGGTAAGCTTGAACGAACAGCTACTGTTACTAATCCACAAAATGGTCAAACTGGCAGTACAAACCTAGTAGATATTGATGCTAGTGGTATTGGACTTGGTTTCAACCTAGGTACAGTGTTTGAGTTAAACGACGACAATCGATTTGGTTTGGCATATCACAAACAACCTGAAATTGAAGCGACTGGTGACTTCTCCGGTCTAGCTGGAAGCCAGTACCAGAACCTATACCTACCTCTACCTGATATGGTTGAGTTCTCAGGCTTCCACAAAATCCAAGATACTAAGTTTGCTGTACACTATAGCGTTCAATGGATTGGTTGGAGTGTATTCGACAAGCTAGAAGGCGATGTACCAGGAGCTGGTCGCCAAATCATTGGCTCTCCATATGAGTGGAAAGATGGCTGGCACTACGCACTTGGTGGTACGTATTACCTAAACGAATCTTGGACTCTACGTGCTGGTTATATGTATGACACTGCTGCTCAAGACCAAATTACTTCTATTTCCGTTCCTGATTCAGATCGTCAATGGTTGTCAGCTGGCTTTGGTTACAAATTCAAAGAGCATCACACTGTAGACTTCGGCTTCACTTATCTAATGGGTAAAGACGTAAGTGTTGTAGATGGTGGTGGTATCCTTACCGCAACTACTCGAGCGGATGCTATCCTAGCGGGTCTACAATACAGCTACAGCTTCTAAGCAATAGCTTGCCAACTCTCAAAAGGGTCGATGTATCGGCTCTTTTTTACTTATCGACGCAAACAACTTCCTCTCCTCCTTACAGCTGTAAGCTCAAAAATCACAACATCTCGATAACAACCAGAATATTCACCCAATATATACAACTCACCGATAGATAATCTTGAATGTGCACTTTTAGCCACAAAATAGTTTTAAAGTCATTGCTCTAAAAATAGAATCTGCGCTCTAAACGCAATTAATTTGAGCGAACAATAATGATAAATACCAAATACTCTCCCCTTGCTATTGCAGTGGTATTGGGAACACTAGCGTCTACGACTGCGTCTGCAGCAGGCTTTCAACTTGCTGAGTACTCTGCTACTGGCCTAGGCCGAGCTTACGCTGGTGAAGCCGCGATGGCGGATAACGCCGGTGCACAGTGGCGTAACCCTGCAATGCTTACCTACCTAGAAGGTACACAAATTTCCGGCGGTGTGTTGTACGTTGAGCCTAATATTGATGTTAAAGGTACAGCAACGATTTTTGGCCAACCTGTATACACCGAAGGAAAAGATATTGCTCACAGTGCACCAGTACCAAACCTTTATGTTTCCCACCAAATTAACGATAAATGGTTCGCAGGTTTAGCTCTAAGCTCAAACTATGGCATGGAGACCGAGTTAGACAGCGAGTTCAAAGCAACTCAATATGGTAATGAAGCGAAGGTCATGACCGTTGAAGCTGTGGCAAACCTTGGTTACCAGATCAATGATGCATTCAGTGTTGGTGGTGGTATTCGTTTTGTTACTGGTGAAGGTAAGATTGGCGCAACGGCACCTTTCACACTTCCTACATCAGCAACTACAGCGATTCAAAAAGGCTCATACCTTAAATATGTCGAAGGCACTGACAGCTCATGGGGCTATGTTCTTGGTGCCGCATGGCAAATCAACGATAACCATCGCCTCGGTTTTGCCTACAAATCAGAAGTCATGATGGATTTTGACGGATACGGCGAAGGCGAAGTCTTCCACTTTCAAGGTCGTCGCGACGGCAAGCTTAGCGTAGCACTACCTGCAACCGCAGAAATTGCCTCTTTCCACCAACTAACAGACCAATGGGCGATGCACGCAAGCATTAACTGGACCCAGTGGAGCAGCTTTGAAAAACTAGAAGCTGAGTTTGTTGATGGCGTCACTTCTCCAATCAAGAACGAGAACTGGAAAGACAGCTACCGCTTTGCATTGGGCACAACTTACCAGCTAAACAGCAAGCTTGCGCTGCGTGGTGGTGTCGCCTACGACATGTCTGCGGTTGACGATAAATACCGTACGACAACGATTCCAGAGACAGACCGTACCTGGCTTAGCGCAGGTGTTAGCTACGCCTTTACTAAGCAATTTACTTTGGATGGCGGTTTGACCTACATCATGGCTCGTGATGCGTCGATTGTTGAACCACGTGATGCTCTAGACGGAAGTGCGGCGGTATTTGGCACATTTGAAGGTGAAATCTCAGGTGATGTTTGGATTGCAGGTATTCAAGCGAACTACCGTTTCTAATCTTCTGACTTAGCGGCTTAGACAACTAGAAATGTCGTCATCCCCTTGCAAAAGGGGATCGCATACAGCGCGTTGAAAATCTAAATGGTGAGTAAACCTATCAATTAATGTTAGTCACGCGCTTAGTGAGATCTTCACTTGCGTGAAGATGACGGGGACGGTCTGAAAGATTTCTAACAAAAAACGTCACTCATTTGAGTGACGTTTTTATATCTAGGTTCATTGTCATTGTAACTCAGAGCTACTCATCAAAACTATCCAAGTAATCATCAATATAAGCTTCTTGCTCTTCATCGACCTCATCACTTACCACTTCAGCATTGTAGTTCTGGCGCTGAATATAGATATCACGAGTCAGCGCATATGGATCCGGTGAGCGTTCCAACGTTGCCTCTTGAGACACAACGAGCGCACGTTTCTCCATACCTTCTAACGCCCATTTGCCAAGGCTTGCCCAGAAATTGAGGAATGAAATAGGTGGGTAAAGACCGTCGACTACGTCAGCGCCTTCACGCAAGGTAATCGGGCCATAACCGGGTACCATGAAGTAAGGACCGGTGCCTACACCGTAGTGACCAATGGCATCACCAAACTCTTTCTTGTCGTGTTTTTCTATACCTGCAGCCGAAGCGATATCAATAAAGCCTAACAAACCAAGCGTACTGTTGATCCAAAAACGATTGAAATGATCGAATGCTTTTGAGCCATTGCCCATCACCGCATTATTCACAACACTAAATGGTTCATCTAAGTTGGCAAGGAAGTTACTCACACCTGAACGTACAGGAACAGGCGTGTAATTCACGTAAGCAAGTGATACGGGTCTGACGAAGTACGGGTCTAGATAGTCATAGTTGAAGGTAAACATCACTCGGTTGAAACCTTCAAACGGGTCATAAACATCGGTGCCTACTGACGTGTCGCTATTAAGGTCGACGCTACTTTGGGAAGCCTCAACACTGTATTCATTCACTGCGTCTTTTGGCGCATTCGTATTCTCTACCGATGCGTCAGTAGATTGAGACACGATAGGAGTAGCCGTTGCTTCCTGAGTAGAAGGAACTTGATTGTCTTTTGGTGCTGAAGAGCAGCCAAATAGAAATACGCTAGATACAAAAACGGCAAAAAGCGTAGACTTTTTGCCGGTTATTGCTGATTGCATAACCTCATCCATAAGCCAGTACAATCTGCGTCTGATATGTTAACTATTTTTCTATTTACTTGATAAGTAAGTAATTAACGTCAGATTGTATTAATAACCACTATGGATGAGTATAGCGGCATGCGACCGTCCAAGCTAGTTAAAGCAACAAGTTGGACACATTTTATTTAATCACACGCCATAGTTTGTTGATTAGTACTGCTGGTCAATAACAAGCTCTACAGTATCACCAAGTGCGGCAGGCTGGCTTTCACCAAACCAATCGCCATCACGTGTTGCAACATTACCATCACTGTCAATACGGGCTCTAACAATCAAACCATCAAGGCTAGATAACTTACGACCTTGCATCATACTGTTGTTGTCATCCAGTACTACTGTGCGAGGGAATGTTCCTAGCGGGTAACGAGCTGCCGCTACTGGCATTGGAGAACCATCAGCCGGGTGCACAGACACAATCAGCGCAGCATCTTGAGGAAGGCTCACGTCTGATGACACGGTGATCGTGACAGCGACAGATTTGCCTTCAACAATTGGCTCACCCATTTTGGCTTGCGCATTTTCAATACTGCGAGTCAACATTTCATAACGGCTATCATCAGGACCAATCATACGTTGCATAACAGACCAATAACGAACCGCGGCTGGGTAATCCTGACGCTCAAAAGCATCAAATGCGAGAAGAGAAAGGACGCGTAGATCAACATACTCTTCTTTCAACAAGCTGTTCAAAAGGCCTCGAGCCTGATTCTGCTCTAATTCGTCTTGTGACATCATCAAAGCCTGCGCATAACCCAGCTTCACATCTGCATCATTTGGCTCAAGACGGTAGGCTTTTTCCATTGCATCTGTCGCTGTTGTCACGTCGCGGTTAGCAAGTGCAATACGACCAAGTAACAACCAACCGGTTGAATCATCGGCCTGATAATGCAGGCGAGTACGAAGCGCTAACGTTAGGTCTTGCATCTCGTCTTCTGTCATTGGCTCAGCTGACTCACCCATCAAACGCTTAGAAAGTTCTGGCAAACGACCAGACACTTCTTGCCAATCCTGAACCTTACCAGCGCCACCGAAATGCATGTACAACCCGTAAGTCATGACGACAACCAGCACCACTGAAGGCACAAGAATCGTCATTGGCGATAAAGAAGTTTTCTTTGTCTCCGCTTGATTTGGAATGTCATCAAGCAGTGACTGCTTAAGATCGTCAATCAGATCTTGCTGGTTTTCTACCAAACCTTCGTTAGTTTCTTCTTCGAGCTCGGTCAGGCGATCTTTATAGAATGCCTTGTTTAGCTCGTCACGAAGTTGGTCATCATTATTGGCTTTCTTACTGTTTAGCGTCAGAGCCAATAGCACAATAGCAACGACGACAAGAACGACAGTTGATATCCAAAATAGTGTCATTACTGCTTATCTCCAGTCTCTTTGTCATCGAGTAAAGCCTTTAGCTTGGCTTCTTTGTCATCGCTCCACTGCTCACTTTTCTGGGCTTTCTGAATGCGATTGTTGCGGCTTCGTACCACAATTAATCCGAAGCCAAGCACGATAACAAACAGCGGCCCAAGCCAAAGTATCGACGTTGCGAGCGTTAATGGCGGGTTATAGGTTACAAAGTTACCGTAACGAGCAATCATGTAATCAACGATTTCTTGCTTCGATTTGCCCTCTTTAGTCATCTCATACACTTTCTGACGCAAATCTTGCGCGAGTTCAGCGTTTGAGTCACCAATCGTGTTGTTCTGACACTTAGGGCACCGCAATGTGTGGCTCAGTTCTTTAAACTGATTCTCTTGCTCTAGCGAATCAAATTCATGAATCTCAATTGTAGCGTTTACCGCAAATGCCAAGACTAAGCTTGAGGCCAGCGCAACTAACCATTTTTTCATTGCTTCGCCTCCTCTAGCATCTGCTGATACAGCGGCTGAAGTTTTTCACTCCAGTTTTGCGAGTTAACATCGCCCACATGGCGATAGCGAATGACACCGTTCGCATCGATGAGAAACGTCTCTGGTGCTCCGTATACGCCAAGATCCAGTCCAAGCATACCGTCACCATCAAAAAGACTGATTAGGTATGGGTTACCAAGCTCGTTTAACCACTGAACCGCTTTATTACGCTGATCCTTGTAGTTAAGGCCAATGATTTTCACGCCATTTGCAGCAAGTTCATTGAGATATTGATGCTCGGCATAACAGGTTGGACACCAGGTCGCCCATACATTAAGTAGTAGAGGCTCACCCGTAAACACCGCTTGGTCATACAGCTTGCCAGGTTCCGCCAAGTCTTCTAGACGAAACTGTGGTACTTGCTTGCCAATCAACACCGACTCTAATTTAGTTGGGTCATCACCGGCTTGGTTTCTACCTAACTGCACAGCGAAGACCGAAACTAGAATCAGAAAGGCAACTAACGGAATAAACAGAATTTTCTTATTCATTATGCCTCTCCTTGCGCTTTATCGGTTTTTCTAAAACGATAACGCTTGTCGCTGATTGCCAGCGCACCACCAATCGACATCATGATGGCACCAAACCAAATCCAACGTACGAATGGCTTGTGGTAGATACGCACTGCCCATGATTTGCCGTCATCCAGTCGCTCACCCATTGCAATATAAAGGTCGCGCGTTACGCCACGATCGATCGCCGCTTCCGTCATCATCGACTTCGCCGTGCGATAGAAACGTTTTTCAGCGTGCAAGGTGTTGATGTACTTACCATCTTTGGTAATTTCAAAGTCAGCAATGTAGCCGTCGTAGTTAGGGCCGTCTTTATCACGCACGCCTTGGAAGTAGAAGTTGTAATCGTAGACCTGATAGTTTTCACCAGGAGCCAAACGAACGTCACGCTCAATACTGTAAATTTGTACCATCGCAATACCGATAATACTTACAGCAAGACCAAGGTGACCAAGGATCATTGCCCAGTGGCTGCGAGGTAGCTTCTTAACACCTTCAGCAAACGAGTGGCGATGAGTTGCACGCTCGTACAGCTCAAAACCGTGCATCGTAATGATCCAAGAAGCCATCAGCCAACCAAGGAACGCCATTCCAGTGAAGTATTCAGCTAGAACAAACATCATCAGTGCAGAGAAGGCCACTGAGATAATACCGGAGACGAGCATAGGTTTAGCTAGAGTCGATAGTTTGTCACGCTTCCAACGGATCAGCGGACCGATACCAAGTAGGAACGAAAACGGAATCATCAACCATGCAAACAGCATATCGAAGAAAGGCGCGCCGATAGATACTGAGCCTAAACCAATTTGTTTGTGTACCAGTGGTAGCAAAGTACCAACCAATACGACAACCAACGCCGCCATCAACAGCACATTGTTACCAAGCAACGCGTTTTCTCGCGACAGCAAATCAAAATTGCCGCGTGCACGCACTGAAGCGCCTTTCAAGGCAAATAACAACAGCGAACCACCGATGACAAATACCAAGAAGCCAAGGATGAACATACCGCGCGATGGATCAGAGGCAAACGCGTGAACCGATACCAATATTCCGGAACGAACCAAGAAGGTACCCAACAGACTCAACGAGAACGCAGAGATCGCAAGCAATACTGTCCATGCTTTAAAGGTGCCGCGTTTTTCCGTCACTGCCAGTGAGTGCATCAGTGCCGTACCCGCAAGCCAAGGCATGAAAGAGGCATTTTCTACTGGATCCCAGAACCACCAGCCCCCCCAGCCAAGTTCGTAATACGCCCACCAAGAGCCAAGCGCAATACCCATAGTTAGGAATACCCACGCCGCTGTCGTCCAAGGACGAGACCATCGTGCCCACGCCGTATCAAGACGACCTGACATGAGTGAGGCAATAGCAAACGAGAACGCAACAGAGAAACCTACGTAACCCATGTAGAGCATTGGTGGGTGGATGATCAATCCCGGGTCTTGCAATAGCGGGTTGAGGTCACGGCCATCAACAGGGAAGAAAGGCAATGTTCTTAAGAATGGGTTCGAGGTAACAATAATGAACAGTAGGAAACCTACTGTGATCATACCCATCACCGCCAGCACACGAGCGACAGATTCTTGCGGCATACCGCGACTAAATGTCGCAACGGCAACTGTCCACGCTGCTTGGATTAACACCCACAGCAATAATGAACCTTCGTGTGCACCCCATACAGCGGTTAGGCGGTAATACCAAGGCAACTGGGTATTTGAGTTATTCGCCACATATTGCAAAGTGAAATCATTAACGTAGAACGCCCATTCCAAGATAAGGAATGAAATAAGCAGCATGATGAACATACCCCAAGACAAAGGTCTTGCAGTATTCATCAGCATAGTGTTGTTTCGAGAGGCACCAAACAGCGGCAAGATACTCAACAGCACAGACAAACTGAGCGAGAGTATCAGCGCAAAGTGGCCGATTTCAGCAATCATAGACCGCTTCCTTGTTTTTGTTCTTCAGAGTATTCCAGTGGGGCGTGAGTTTTCTTCATCGCTTCAGCAATCTCAGGTGGCATGTATTCTTCATCGTGCTTAGCAAGAACTTCGAAAGCCTCGATTTTGGTCGGTTCAACCAGTACGCCTTGTGCCACAATGCCCTGCCCTTCACGGAACAAGTCCGGAAGAATGCCATCGTAGACTACCGTAACCTTCGGGCCGACATCGGCAAGGTCAAAACTCACACGCAGTGATTCAGAATCACGACTGACCGAACCCGCAACCACCATACCGCCGATTCGAAGACGCTGGCCGATTTCTGGTTTGCCGCCATTTTCTTTACCGTTCACCAATTCCGTTGGCGTGTAGAACAAATCCATGTTTTGGTTTAGCGCATAGAGAATCAACCCAACCGTCGCACTGATACCAACGAAAATGGCTAAAATAATGCCAAGCCTTTTCTTACGTCTTGGGGTCATAGTGTGTTCTCCATATTTTTCGCCGCGTCGATGCGCGCTTGTCTATCGACTTTGGCTTGTACATCTTTGAGCAATTTCTTGCCGCGTGACACGCTTGTCACCCAAAGAATCAACATAGCTAAGTAAGTAATACCGAAGGCACTCCACACATACGCCGCGTAGCCGCCCATGGCAAAAAAGTCGCTCAAGGATTCAAAGTGCATGGTGATTTACCCCTTCTGATTCGATTGCGCAGCCAAGGCAACCACCCATGGTCTGTGGCCTTCTTTACTGATGATTTCGTTACGCAGGCGGATCATCGTCAGCGCACCGAAGAAAAATGCAAAGCCAAAAATATTCAGTAGCAGCGGCCACAACATATCGTTGGAGATCGATGGCGTCGCAAATTTAGTAATGGTTGCGCCTTGGTGCAACGTGTTCCACCACTCCACTGAGAAGTGGATAATCGGCAAATTCACCACGCCAACGATCGCGAGAATACCCGCCGCTTTAGCCGCCGTTTTTTGATCATCGAACGCATGATAAAGCGCGATAACACCAAGGTATAAAAACAGTAAGATAAGCTCAGAGGTCAGGCGTGCATCCCACACCCACCATGCGCCCCACATTGGTTTACCCCAAACCGCGCCAGTGAGAAGCGCAATGAACGTAAACACTGCACCGATGGGTGCCATAGCCAGTGCCGCCATGCTAGAGAGTTTCAACTGCCACACCAAGCCAACAAACGCGGCGATGGCCATCGACATGTACACACCCATCGACCAGATAGCCGAAGGTACATGAATATAAATGATCCTAAAGCTGTCGCCTTGCTGGTAATCCGCAGGCGCGTAAGCAAGCCCCCAAACGGTACCAATAGAAAGGCACAGCAATGCAAGGGTGGCAAACCAAGGCAGTAGCTTGCCACACAGCTGATAAGTGGTTTCGGTTTTGGCGTAAGGATGAAGCCATTTCCACATAGTGTTTCTCACTCTTTGACGACATTTTTCCCATTGCTTTAAGCTGTGATATTCGCTTTGGACAATGATATTAGCGTTATTATATTAGTTGACGCTGACTCTCAAGGCTGCACTGATGGCAAACGGAGTCAAGGTCATCGCGCCCACCAGCATGGCAGCGAGCAAAGCTAACTGACCATTATACGCAACCCCTAAGGAGGCAGCATCAATCGCTGATGTAGCAAATATTAGAATTGGGATGTAAAGCGGGAGCACCAGTAGACTCAGCAGCACTCCTCCTTTTTGCAGCCCTACAGTCAAGGCCACCCCAATAGCTCCAATAAAGCTCAGTGTTGGCGTTCCTACCAACAGGGTCAGCACCACAGCTATCCATGTATTGCTATCGAGAGACAACAAAATTGCCAGCAATGGGCTGATAATAATAAGTGGCAACCCCGTAAGTAGCCAGTGCGCGATGATCTTTGCCATCACTACTAATTGCAGTGGGATAGGCATCAGCATCATCTGCTCTAAAGAGCCATCTTGAAAATCATCTTTGAACAGTCGTTCTAAGGAAAGCAGCGCCGAAAGCAGCGCAGCCACCCATACAATCCCTGCTGAAATTCGTGCTAGCAGATTAGGCTCTGGGCCGATACTAAGCGGAAACAGCGTGATCACTATGATAAAAAACCACAATGGGTTGAAAATATCCGCTTGGCGACGAAACGCAATCAGCAGTTCGCGGCGAACAATTTTCATCATGGAAGACAACATCATCGTTTAAGCTCCCAAGGTAATTTTTCTAAGTTTAGGGTTGTCACTAAACATATCTTGGTGCGTGGTAAGTAAGACTATCCCACCTTTGTTAGCATGCTCCAAAAACAAGTTTTCCAGTACCTTTACCCCTTGCTTATCGATCGCAGTCAGTGGCTCATCAAGGATCCACAACATTTGCTCACTTAACCACAACCTAGCCAACGCCACGCGTCGCTGCTGCCCCGCAGAAAGCTGAGCCACCGGCACGTCTTCACGGCCCGCGAGTCCAACTTGTGTTAGCGCAGTAAAAATTTGTTGGTCCGAAGTGAGAGGTGCGTGTATCGATTGATAAAATCTAAGGTTCTCAAACGCAGTGAGATCGCGCTTTACGCCAGTTTGATGGCCAAGAAACAGCAGTGATTGATGGAAGTCTTCTCGATTGGATTGGATAGACTCACCATTCCATTTGATGTCGCCTTCCTCTTTATCTCCCAATCCCGCTACGATACGCATTAAGGTGGTTTTACCGGTCCCGTTGCGACCCTCAATCTGAACGAGATCACCGCCTTGTAACGAAAATGATAAATTTTCGAACAATATCCGCTCATCTCGAATCGCGGTTAAATTTGTAACTTCTAACATTCAATTAAACACTGGCTCGACTGGGCGTTCATCTTACCATAGCTACTTATGCGTGAAAGTGTAATGTTTAAATCGGCTTCACGAAACTTAGTAATAAACAATAAATTACTGTTCTCTAACTGAAATAACTACCCATAAAGTAGTATATTCCGACACAAAACTTCACATTCGGACGCATGATAGGATACCAGACTGCATTCAGCCGGCTAATTAGAAAGAGTAAAAGAGTGTTACGATTGTTATTGAGGTATTTTAAGGGCGTCAATTAGACATTAACGCCCTGTGAATAAACAGATCGTCTAGCGTGGTCGTTTTTGTGGTGGATAGTTCGTTGCCGCTCGGCGCGCAGGTTGTGCTCGCTCTTTGTGCAGCGGCGGTACTTTTTCTTTGCCAGCAATCTTTTTCTGCAAAGAAAGCATCAGCTCAGCTTCGGCTTTTGGGAGTTCGCACTCTTCAATAAGCTCGTTAATGTCGGCGCCCAAGCGTACCATCTTGTTAGCGCGAGTGTATAAGCGCCCATCGTTGTCGACGTTCTCAAGTTCAAGAATACGTTCGGTAAGGTGGACGATGATTTCCTCTTGTTCAGAAACCTTTTGGCCAAGCCCTACCAATACGGAGCGAACTTCAAGTAACTGCTTATTGCACTTCTCGACTTCCTTTTCTAACGATCGCTTCTGTTGTCGTGCATGTGCCTTGTGCATGTTTAAGCCACGATGCACTTTCACCAACCAAACGAAAAGGATAACGACAATCGCCACCCCTCCCCAAAGAAGAGGTGACGTTAAAGACACAGCGTCAAACATTATAGGTAAGCCATCTCATCCCACTCATCTTCAGAGAGCAGTTTATTGAGGTCAACAAGGATAAGCAGTTTGCCATCACGGTTACTTACACCTTGGATAAACTTAGCACTTTCATCGGTACCCACACTAGGTGTGGTATCAATTTCTGACGAACGTAAGTAAACCACTTCCGCAACGCTATCAACCAAGATACCAATCACTTGGCGCTCAGACTCAATCACAATAATACGCGTGTTGTCTGTGATCTCACCTTGCATCAAACCAAAGCGTGAGCGAGTGTCGATAACCGTCACAACGTTACCACGCAGATTGATAATACCTAGCACGTAATCTGGTGCACCTGGTACTGGAGCGATTTCAGTGTAACGCAGCACTTCGCGCACTTGCATTACGTTGATGCCATAGGTTTCTTCTTCTAGTTGAAACGTAACCCACTGAAGAACTTCATCGTTTGATTGTTCTTTTCTTAATTCAACATCCATCGTTTGAGACATAGTCTTCCTCTCAATTTCATTCTGATCAGCGACGCTCTACGTCGTTTGACATCAATTTATTCAATCACTGTACTGATTTAACATCTAATCCAGCGTTAAGCATATCTATTAGTTCAGACACATGAACCAGCGCACACATTTGCTGTTTCACCATGCCTGCAAGCCACGGCCGCTTACCTGCTTTCTCACGCCAGCGAACGGCAACAGGCTGAAGTTGTTCCGTGCCCTTAAGTTCTGTTGCAGCAAGTCCCCAGTTACTCTCACCGAGCATGACAATGTATTGATAGTCTTCTTTGTAACTATCATCTTTGAGTACATCCGGCATCACCCACATTGCTGTGTCGACGACATCAAGCTGGCTCTCTCGACTCGACTGTAAACCTAAGTACCAAGCAGGTCGCCCAATCAAATGACTTAACTCGCCCATTTGATGAATACCACCTAGCTCATCTAAAGGCACCGCAAACGTCATTCCGCCAACGTCAAAGTAGAGCACCTGAAAGCTCTCGGTACGTTCGTTGTTTACCCAAACGTGATCCGCACCACCGCCATTCGCGACGTCAGGTTGGGTTTCAACCGCTACACTTTCAGCCACTTCTATACTATCGGCGACTTCCACCGTCTCTTGAGCGTTGATTGATGACTGTAGATTATCAAGTTCATTCAGTTCAGGCGCAATGACCGTGTCAGCTTCTAATGCTTCAACATCCCAGCCTTGGATTTCACTCTCACTGGCTGCATCTACTGTCGGCTGTTCAAGGCTTGGCTCAGCTTGCGGTTCAATTTCAATGTCCACTTGCTGCTGAAGGCCGCTGAACAGTTTTTCCAGATGTTGCAAATCTGGCTGCTCCGCAAACGCTTCAAACTCCGCCTCCACCGACTGCTGCACATCTGGTGCGGCCTGTGTCATAAGAGATGGCGTTGTCTCATTCCAATCTGGCTCTGGCTCTGGCTCTGGCTCTGGCTCTGGCTCTGGCTCTGGCTCTGGCTCTGGCTCTGGCTCTGGCTC
>NZ_JAKJST010000051.1:0-19059 GCF_050337275.1 Vibrio wakamikoensis
ATCTAAAGCTATTATCGTTCCAACAGAACGATAATGAATTGACTGTGCCAAGACTAAGTTCTTTTACAAGAAAGTAATCTCGATTGGTCACTCAGTTCATTGAAAACCTAATTTGATACCGAGGTATCTAATTTGATTATCATCAACGAGTGCCCACACAGATTGATAGGTCTATATTTTTAAAGAACATCTCTTCATTCGTTCGCTGCTGCGTTCCGTTTGAAGAGGCGGCCATTCTAGCGAGAAAATCTTTTGTGTCAAACACTTTTTTTTATTTTTTCTAAAATAAAAACCAGATTTTCTTTTTGGCTAATTGCCGCTCTGATTCGGCCTTCGAAGCGTTGCCGCCTCTGCCGTGTCAGTGGAAGCGCATTATAGAGATGCCCGATAAGTTGGCAAGTGTTTTTTTGGATTATTTCCAAAAAAACGGTTTTTTGAGGAAAAAACAGCCGAAGTGTTCAAAAAGTATTATTTAGTCCTAATTTAAGTGAGGTTAATAACACTATTTCCTTCCTGAATTCGTGGAGAAACGCTCAGTTGCGCTTGTTCACGGCTCTGAGCTTTAAGCTGCGCATTGAGCAATAGCACAGCTTCATGAGCCATATCACTGATCGGAAATTCAAGGGTCGTGACCTGCGGGTAAAGCCCACGACAACTATTCACACTGTCGTAGCTAATAATAGAGATATCCTCCGGGCAACGTATTTGCTGTTCGTAGCAATATTTCATGATCCCACGAGTCATCTCTTCACCGGTTGAAAATAATGCCGTTGGCTTTTGCTCTAAGCTCATCAATTGAGCCATTGCTGCGTAACCGCTATCTAGCTCGTAGTCACCTTCAACAAGGTAATCTGGATTCAACGCGATACCTTTTTCGGCTATCGCATTCTTATAACCCGTCAAACGAACCTGACTACTCACTCTACCTAGGGGGCCTGTGACACAACCTATATTGATATGGCCACGTTCTAGAAGATAACTCGTTGCCAATGCGGAAGCCTTTTGATGATCAAAAGTCACACATTGCTGTTTAATTTCTTCTATATAACGGTCAAGAAGCACAAACGGAGTTTTGGTTTTTGATAGAGCGATCAGCTCTTCATCACTCAAGTAGCGACTGTGCAGTATAAAGCCATCACAACGTAGGTCTTTAAACTTCTCTATCGCCTTCTTTTCACCATCAGCACTATGATGTCCTTGCGCAGTCAACAGGAACTTGTTTTGCACATCAAGTTCCAATTGTACTTGATTCATCATTTGACCAAAGAAGCCGCCGGTATAGTAGGTCACCATCAAACCAATCATATTGGAATGCGATTTTGCCAAAGAACGGGCAATTGCACTTGGCCGATAATCGAGTTGCGCCATAGCCTCTTCGACTCTTCGCTTTGTGTCAGATCGAAAACTGCCCTCTCCGTTGATAATACGTGAGACGGTTGAGCGGTTGACACCGGCCAATGCAGCAACTTCCTTAATACTCGCCATTAGCTATGCTTCCTTGGTAATTTTGAAAATAAATTGCTGCACTCAATACTACGAAACCGAGTGAGATAGGGAAAGAAGTAACCATGAGCGCAAGGTGAATTTTTGGGAACGCACTCATGGTTATCGATAAAAGTATCGACTAAATAACAGCACTGTAATGGGTTAACTCAATCTGATGGCTAATTAAATATTGTTTCAGCTCCTGCGAGCTGAGTACTTCAAGTTCTAACTCCCTTTTGTCAAGATACGAACTGATCGAAGCGAGCTCATCATCGACAACAGCAGGATGGCACATCACCTCGACAACATCATAGTGTTTTAACCAATCAGCGAGCTGAGCTTTTAACCAGTCCAACGAAATGTTGCCATCGTAAAAGCCGTCACTAAATTGATAGCCCGTTAAAGAAGGCGTTGCGCGATATGGAACATCAAACTCATGACTCAACCGAGCGACCACTCTTGTGACGATAGGATGAAGGTGTACATGATGATGACTATCCAAATGACTAAGCGGAATGCCATAACTCAAAAAGTGTTCTATTTGAGCTCGAAACTCTTCATAAATTGCCGTCTCATGTTTTGGCTCTAACTTCGCCATAAGCGCATCGTACTTAAGAAAACTCCCTTCTATAGTGATAAGGGGGAAATGTGAAGATACCGGTTTGCCCGCGGTAAGACGTAAATGGACGCCGACACTTAGATTAGGCGCCGCCTCTAAACGCTCTAAAGCATCTTGCTCACCCTGCATACCAACCATCATTGTTGTCGATGTCACGACACCGTTAAGGTGGCTAGCAATGATGCCTTGATTTACCGCTTGGCAAAGCCCATAGTCGTCTGCATTAAAAATTAACTTCATGCCACTTCCCTCTCTTATTACTTAATCCAACGTTCCCTGTAGCGATACAAACTGTGGCAAATAATCCTTATTTTGCTCTAGGAGGTCGTTAAGCAGCGATTTTGCGATTTGAATATCGCCAACTAAAGGATGAGTCGCCAATGCCAGTAACGCTTTTTCCTTATCTCCATGTACAGCCGCCTCCACTGTTAGCATCTCATAGCTTTTTACCCTGGTTATCAGGCTCTCAACAAAATGAGGCAACGGATCCACTGCAATTGGCGTTGCACCGCTATTACCAATCACTGCAGAACACTCAATCACCGCATCATCCGGCAAAGCACTGATCACGCCAGCATTCGCAACATTAACCACATGGATATCATTTCGATTATTGTAAATAGCGTCCACTAGATTCAATGATGCATCGGAATAGTAAGCGCCGCCGCGCTCTTCTAGCTCCTTTGGTTTACTGTCTAGCGAAGCTTGCTTATAAAGTTCAAACAGTGCAGCTTCGGTTTCCATGACTTGCGTGGCGCGACTGCCTTTTTCCATAAAGGATAGTTTTTCTTCTGCCAGCATAGCTTCTGTTTGATAGTAGTAGCGGTGATACGGGCAAGGAATCACACCCAATGCATTAAGAAAATCAGGGTCCCAAGGCTCTTCAAAAATGTTTTTCATCGAGAAATTAGCACCATCACCTACTTTACCGAGCAGCTCTTTGGTGACTTCTTTACCATTGAGGTATGCACTGGTCACCCAAACTAGATGGTTAAGCCCTGCATATTTCATTTGCAAGGCGCTAGGTTCGCAATCTAGCATCTCTGACGCCATCATTTGCATTGAGACTGGAACATTACAAAGTCCAATGGTCTTCACTTTGCTGTATTTATGAATGGCTTCGGTAACCAAGCCTGCGGGGTTGGTGAAATTTAGCATCCACGCATTAGGCGCGAGTTCTTCAATGTCTCGACAGATATCTAAAACAACAGGGATGGTTCGAAGCGCTTTAGCAAAGCCGCCCGCCCCTGTCGTTTCTTGTCCTACTCGATCATACTTCAATGGGATGGCTTCATCGCGTTGACGAGCTTTAAGCCCACCTACACGAAACTGCGTCATCACAAAGTCCGCCCCTTGTATCGCCTGTCTTCTATCCAAGGTTTGAGAGACGACGATATCGGCTTTCGCTTTAGCAACCATACGCTGGGTTAGCGCTGTTATAACCTCTAACTTTTCTTTACCCGCCTCGATATCAGTTAAACAGATTTCGCGAACAGGTAATAAGTCTTGCCTCAGTAATATGCCTTCTATTAGCTCCGGGGTATAACTGCTGCCACCACCGATAACGGCAATTTTCAGGGATTGGACTGTCATAGGATCACTCCTTTACCAATGCTTTTCTTAGCTCCACCAGCTCTGTTGCGAGCTCATGGGCAAGAATGGTAGTCATCAAATGGTCTTGGGCGTGCACCATCACTAACGTCATGGGTACCTTACCCTCACCTTGATCCAGCTCGATAAGCTGAGTCTGAATCAAGTGTGCTTTATTCAAGCACTCTTTTGCCTGAGCTAATGACGCGTCTGCAGTGGCTAAATCTTGCTTTCTGGCCGCTTGCAGTGCTTCAAAACACAAACTTCTTGCTTCACCTGCGTTGCAGATGATCTCCATCACTACCAATTCTTGGTCCATGATACTCTCCTCAATAATGCTAATCGTTATGCGGTTGCTGCTTTTCCTGGCTGCGCCACTTCGCTCTCTTGTTTTGGCTGTTCTTGCTCAAGCAATTGCTTTTCGAACATCTTGAAGAACGGTAAGTAAAGGAATAGATCCAAAATCAACAGTGCGATAACGAGCAGCACTGGTGATAGTGTCCAGCCTGATCCCCAGGATGCACCTATGATGGCTGGCGCCGTCCAAGGGGTTGTCGCTACACCCATTCCAACTAAACCTGCATGCACTGCAAAGTAGGCAATCGTCGCGTTAATGACTGGCGTAAACACAAATGGAATAAACAGAATCGGGTTAAGTACAACTGGGCTACCAAAGATCACAGGTTCGTTGATTTGGAAGAAACCAGGCACAACACTCATGCGACCTAAGCTCTTTAAGTGGACTGAGCGACTGAACATCATAAGCAGTACAAGTGCGAACGTTGCACCTGAGCCACCAATGAAGATATAGAAATCCCAGAACGGTTGAGTAAAGATATTTTGTACCGGTTCACCTGCAACAAATGCATCAATGTTGGCGCTGATGTTGGTTAGGAAGATTGGTGATAGCAAACCAACCACAATCGCCGCACCGTGAATGCCTGCAAACCAAAGCAACTGACAAACTAACAAGGCACCTATGATGGCTGGCAAAGTATTCGAAGCACTCACCAATGGTTTGAACATCGCCATCACGGCATCTGGGATCAGCATGTCATACGTGGTTTGAACAAAAATGCTCAGTGGGTACAAGGTAAAGAAGACTGCCAAGACAGGCAGTAGCACTTCAAAAGAGCGCGCGATTGCAGGGGGCACCTGCTCTGGCATACGGATGGTGATATTGTGCTTTTTCATGAAACGATAAAGCTCAACCGCAAAGAACGCACAGATCACTGCGGTAAAGATACCAGTACCACCCATATGACCGGTTGGCAGGCCGCCATCTGTTGCTGGTGCTGCCACCAGCAAAAAGCTCATCAGAGACAGCGTAGCACTGGTAATGCCATCCATCTTATAAGATTTGGCGAGGCTATAAGCGACCCCAAGGGAAACAAAGATCGTCATGATACCCATCGACATACTAAAGGGCATCATGATGGTATCAAAGTGTGTGGTGGCAAAGTCTAACCAGACTCGGCCGAAGCTATTGGTGGTGTCTTCCGAAAATGGGGGAAAAGCAAAAACTAGTAAAAAACTACCGACAATAATAAATGGCATCGCAACAATAAAACCATCTCTCATTGCACGAACATGGGGTTGATTACCCACTTTTGTGGCTATTGGCGCGATGTGCTTTTCGACGACACTTATAATCGCATCATAAAGCTTCATAACATATTCCTTTATTTCACGTTAACGTTATTAATTGACTAATCTATTAAGGCAAGCGCTTGATCTAATACTTCCGCACCCTTCATCATTCCGTAGTCTTGTGGTGAAATGGCATCAATATTCTTGCCATGCTCCGTGGCCACTTTTCTAAGTTCCTCTAGCTGAAACCTGACCTGAGGCCCCAGTAGGCATACATCGTACTCACCAATCGCATCATTGAAATCTGATACAGACTTAGCTTGAATTTCGCACTCAATACCACGAGATTCCGCTGATTGTTCCATTTTTTTTACGAGCATGCTGGTCGACATTCCAGCGCTACAGCAAAGTAATATTTTCTTCATAAAGCCTCCATAGCAGTTACAAAACAACGGTAACAAAAATAACATTAACATTAAAGCGCAACCGGTTGCGTTTTTAATTGAAATGGATCGCAAAAATAAAAGATCTGCCGATTTTATTTTATTTTTTTCGTTAAATTAAAATCGATTTTTGGAAAGAAGTATTATTAAAACTCACACTTATAGGACTTATTATGAAGAAAATCACTAGCATCGTCAGTAGCTTACTTATCCCTCTATCATTTAGCGCTGCTGCGGCCGAGCCAAAAGCCACCATCTATCTGACATTTGATGATGGCCCCATTAACGCGTCGATCAAAGTGATCGAAACCCTCAATAAACACAATGTGAAAGGATCGTTCTTCTTCAATGCTTGGCACTTAGATGGTATTGGTGATGAAAATGAAGACCGTGCGCTAGAGGCACTGCTACTGGCACTCAATACTGGACACATGGTTGGTAACCACAGCTATGATCACATGGTACACAACTGTGATGGTCTGAACGGTGAAAACACCGCAGCAGCGTGTAATGCGACAGGCATGCACAACGTCAATTCCTATCGCGATCCAGCCTACGATTACACCTATTTCCCGCTCAACTTAGCGAAATTTGAACAATACATCCCGAACATCACTAGCTATCCTAATTATGTCGCCGATCAGTTTGCCCGCCTACCGTATACCAATGGATGGCGTGTCGCTAAGAGCTTTAATGCCGATGGCCTTTGTGCGACCTCTGATGATTATCTGCCTTGGGATCCTAACTATGTCTGCGATCCAGACAACCCATCAAACAGCTCCAGCAATGCGATGACTTTATCAGACATGCTCACCAACGATAGCTATCAACTGTTCGGTTGGGACCTTGACTGGGCACCGGAGAACTGGGGAATTGAGATGCCAGCGAATAGCTTGACCGAGCCAGAGCCATTTTTGGCGTATGTTGAAGCGTCTATTAATTCTTGCGCACCGGTAACCATTGAACCAGTAAACTCGAAAGCACAAAACTTCCCTTGTGATACCGCCCTTCATAAAGACAAAGTCATTGTGCTGACCCATGAGTTTTTGTTTGAAGATGGCCACCGTGGCATGGGCGAAACCAAAAATATCCCAAAACTGGACAAGTTCCTGGAGCTAGCGCTGCAAGCAGGCTATGTATTTGATACTTTGGATAACTACATCGAAGATTGGGCGCCAGATACTCACTATCAAGCAGGCGATCACGTTAACCATCAAGGTACCATTTACGTCGCTCAGAAAGATCACTTTGCACAAAATGATTGGGCACCCTCACTGCATTCAACTTTATGGTACAACGCGGATCCAACGACCAACTGGCAGCTAAATGTTAGCTATGCGCTTGGTGATGTCGTGGTTTACAACGGAGCTAAATATCAGGTAATTACCGCACACGTGTCACAAGCTAACTGGACACCGAATGCTGAACCAACATTGTTTGCACCTGTGCAATAATCTGCTTGTATTTATCCACTTACCCTAACCAATGGGACTGTGACATGAAATACGCCAACTAGTGCAACGCTAGTTGGCGTTGTCATCAAAGTAATAGGACACTCGAGCACGTGGATTTAAGTATTCACGGATCTCTTCAGGTAAACGTTCAGGATGAATCACCGACTCTACCTTCAAGTCTTTGTCTTCAAGCGCAATGATAGGAGCTTGCAGTTTAGGTACGCTTGGATCGTAAAGCAGCACATTTGGGCTGAGTAAACTCGCGCTGTTGATGGACACTACAAGGCCAACCATCTCATTCGACAGCTTCACGATAGTACCTGGAGGGTAGACACCCATGTACTTGATAAGAATGTTTAAATTCTCATTGTTGTACTGCGATTTAGCGTGCTTATACAAGTAAGAAAACGCGGTATATGGGATCTTCTTCTCTGCGGGATTTTGATGATGGCACAAGTTATCAAACGCATTTGCTACCGAGACAATTTGAGTGATCACATCAATCTCATCGCCTTTAAGGCCGTTTGGATAACCTGAACCATCGAGAAGTTCATGATGTTGCTCGATAACCGTGATCACCTTCTCTGGCAAGATGTCTATCGCCCTCGCAATGTCACTGCCGTATTTGGTATGCAGTTTAAGGTAGTTATTTTCAGGCTCGGTCAACGGTGTGCTCTTACGCAGTATGGCTGCTGGGATTTTTGCCTTACCAATATCATGAAATAGCGCTGCCATCGCGACCATTTTGATCTCTTCTGCCTTAAGCCCTTTCGCTTTCGCGATCATCATTGCCAGAATCGAGACGTTTAAGCAATGGAAATAGAGATCTTCGAATTCCGTCTTACTGCCCATTAGGTGTAAGGTCACATCGTCCTGTGATAGCAGCGATTCAACAATATCATCGACCAGTTGCGCTGCCTCTTTTGCCGCTTGCTCAGGACGACTTCTCAGCTTGGTCATCAAGTTGCGAATGCGTGCCAATGAACGGTCAAACTCTTTTTCACAGCGAGAGACTTTCCTACGATAGGCCGACAGCTCTTCGATGCGTTGCTGCTTCTCTTGCCAAAGCGCATCAGACTCCGATTGTGCAGCCTCATCGTTCGCGGCAGGCGCTAGCGCTTGTTGTACTGGAAGCGGCAGTGCATCACTAAGCTCAGGGGTGACATAGACATACTTCACGCCTAGTTGACGGATCACCTGTACTTGCTGATCAGATTTGATTTTGAAAACGTTGAATAGAAAGGGATGTTCATTCCATTTGAGGGGGATCTTGATATGAAGACCTGGCTGAATTCGATCCACTGAAATTTTGATACTTGCCACAACGATACTGCAATTGGCTGAAAAACACGCGGTGATTCTAAAGAACTTACGGCGAATATTCACTCATTAATCAATAAAGTGTGATTCGGATATATAACAGAACGATATAAAGTAAGACGCTCGCTACAACAGCGAGCGTGACACTTGGTTAAGCTTTACGGTCAAGGATGGCTTGAATACGCGGGTCGAGAGCCTTACCGTGCTGCTGCTCGTACTCCTCGCGCTTGAGATCCACCAAGTTCTTCACCGACTGACTTGGCAGCGCTTTCGGTGCCTCAGTGACCAACTTGCCTTTTTCTTGCAGACTCATGGCTTCACGGTAGAACTCTTTAAAACGTCGAACGATCATCGATTGAGGCAAACGTCTTAACTCATAGCCTTTGTTCTGCATGATCCATTTTTCAATTTGGTTCTTCGGCGTTTTGGTCACGACACGGTTTAGAGCTTCCAACGACTCAGATTCGGTTAGCTGACTTTTCAGCAAGGCAAGCTCACCCATAATTGGCGGCCACCTTTCCCCTGCTTGTAAGCGCTCACGACAATGCTGAATGACTCGCATCAACTCAGCCTCAGTCAGGCTGTCTGCGAAATCTAAAAAGCGACCGGTTGGCCTTCTGCCATAAGATTTTATCCACGTGGACTCGTAAATACTCAGCAAAGTACCAAAAATGTAGTTACACCAATCACTCGGCTGACGCTCCGGTTCACCGTCGGTTTGTAACATAGGACGAGTTTCTTTCACCACCGGGCGAGATTCAACGGACGGGGTCGCTCGCACCTGAGTGCTCGGAGCATCCATCTTAGGCGAGGTAGCGGGCTCTGAAGGCTTACTCTCCTGCACCGAAGGCTCTGATTTTGCAGATTTCAAATGCTCAAGGTTGCCACTGACGCCCATTTCGCGGAGCTTCTTTTCCATTGCGCCAAAATCTAAGTTTTTTGGCTTCTTGCCACTACTCATATTGACCCTTTACCTTAGTGACCACAACGGGATCATCATACTAAAAATTCGGATTCTTACCTTGCCCACGCAAGTATTCACGAAACTCTTCCGACGGACTTACTTCACCCGCTTTCTGGCTTTGTTGGAAAGACTGACGACGCCTTTCATCGGCTTGTCTGCGTCTATCTTCCGCTTGTTTCTCGTTAACGATCCACAGTCTGAGCTTGTTCAGCATTTGCGTGACCGACAAAAATTCATTAGCGCGTGCTTTGTAGTAAACAACAAATTTTTCCCAGAACAGATGTGGGTCGGCTGTCATACCTGAATGTAGGATAGACTGCATCGCCCACTCGGCGATTTCATTCTCTTGCAAGTCATGAGTTGAAATGTACTTGGCATTCGAAGGCGCTTGCGTGCGCTGGCGAGTGGCTGGAACTCGGTCATTTCGCCCTTGCGACTCACCTTCAAAGTACTGCTCAAAACCACCAGAGCCTTTCATCATTTCCAGCCAGTCTCGCAACATCGAATCGCGACGCACTTCGTTGACATTTCGTACATCACGTTCGCAGATAAACCGTTGCCACAAGCTGTCCCTAATCGCCACCGGCACTTTATATAAGTTCATTGGATGATATGTCCAAGGCGGCGCCGGGGATGCTTGAGGTGTTGTTACCACAGGCGTAGGTTGCGACTGATGCTCGCGACTGGTCTCAATCACCGGTAAGCTGTTTGGCTCAGAAAGCGACAGAGTAAAGTGATGCACCTGCTCTCGGCCATTTGAGCTCACCTGACCTTTTTGCAGCATGCCCTTTTGCGCCAACGCAGTGAGCACATCGGCAAGGCCAAACTCTCCAAGCAAACACTCTTTGGCAATCTCTGAGAGCACAACAGCAACTGAGCCATCCTGTCCACATAAGTCAGCCAACTTCAACAATACTAACTTATGGCTCGCTTCTAAATTGGTTTGTTGCCAAGCGAGATAGGTATATTTTGCGCCCACAGTCATTCTCCTCTCTGATACCTAGATTCTAGCGCTTCGCTGTGTTTGAGACAAACACAGCGAAGCGCTAATCCGATATGGTGCGATATTTTTAAACTCTCCGTTTCATCAAACTCACGCCATCAAATATGAACACACTCGCATAAAGATGCTCCATTTCGCATCTTATCCCCCAAAGATGTCTGCATTGTTGTACAAAAACCCATCAACCTACGTCTTTAGAAGGAGTTTTTTGTGATACCACTCTACCGCGCAGCACTTACTTGCCTGATTTTAGTTATGGCCATTCCCCATGCCTTGGCCAGCTCACCACTCAAGCAGACCATTCAGATCCCAGCTCCCTCATTGCAATCAGGATACCTAGACAATAGCGACACCCAGCAACTGTTTGTTGCCCTGCCACCGAGTTATCACACCAGCAATAAACGCTATCCTGTCGTTTACTACCTTCACGGTTACAACGGTTCAGTGCGCGAAGCAGACCGAATCGCCAAACATTTACCGACTCTTTTAGCGCAAGACAACGCGCTCACAGAAATGATCATTGTTGGCGTTAATGGCGCCAATCAGTTTGGCGGAAGCTTTTATGTCAACTCGGCCGTGACAGGTAACTGGGAGGACTTTGTAGTCAACGACGTCATCAATTATCTCGACACCCACTATCGGACATTGAGCGAAGCGCATTATAGAGGGCTAGCAGGCTTCTCGATGGGTGGCTTTGCTACAACCAACCTCGCCCTGCGCCATCCCGATACCTTTCAACATATGCATGCGTTTAGCGCCGGGCTGTTTGATGAAAATGGATTAACAGACGCGGTTACCCAGTGGCAAACGATGCGCTGGTATCGAGTACTAAAAGGCTATGCCGCCGCCTTCGCTCCAATTGAAAATAGCGAAGCCAAGGCCGAATGGTACGACTGGGATGCGAACGACCCTGCAATCAAAGCGATGTGGGAGTCAGGATTTGGTGCTATTCCCGACAAGCTCGAACGCTATCTCAAACAACCACAAAAATTAAGCTCGATTCGTATCGAATACGGCATGAACGACCAGTTTCCTTGGATACCGAAAGGCAGCGCTTACCTAGCATCCGAGTTGAAAAAACGTCACATCTCTCATGAAGAATACGCCCACGATGGCAATCACACCTTCACGGCGACACAGGGTAAAAATGCGATCGTGTTTTTTGACAAGGCGTTTAAAAAGCAGATAGCTGAATAATAGCTGTGTTGAGTTTACAAACTCCAGATACAACAAAGCCCCGACTTTCGTCGAGGCTTTATCGTTTAAATATGGTACCGGTGGGCGGACTTGAACCGCCACGCCCGAAGGCAACGGATTTTGAATCCGTCGTGTATACCAATTTCACCACACCGGCATCTTGGACTGATGTCCTTTGATGCTTGGCATTATACGTAAGCATTTAGATCGCGCAAGAGCAAAACGCTGAATATTCTATTGTTTGCTGCTATTTTCACCACAATGTGAAGCAATGCGATGGGCAAGGCTTTCCCCTTGGCATTGAAATCGCTATGCTGTGGCAAGTTTTAGTTATGGAAGTTTGTCTCAATGGAAACCCAATCTCTCCCACCTGCAGGATTCTTTCGCAGGCTTGGTGCGCTGTTCTACGATAGCTTGATTATTCTTGCGGTAGTGATGATGGCTGGCGGCGTTGTTGTCGCAATAATGGAAGCACTTGTTGCCGCAGGACTGATGTCTTACGCTCCATATGCCGATGCCAGCGACTTCTTAGGAAGTCACCCACTTTGGAGCCCTGTGTACACCGGTTATCTGGCGTTTGTTTGGATCTACTTTATTGTGTTCTTTTGGACAAGAGCAGGCCAAACGCTTGGTATGCGAGCTTGGAAGATTGAAGTGCAAAACCTTGAGGGTGGCAGAATCACCGTCACGCAGGCGCTGATTAGACTCGCAACCTCAGCGTTTGGTCTATCCAACCTTGCAGTGCCAATTGACCCTCAAAAACGTGGCTTCCACGATATCTGGGCGAAGACTAAGGTTGTGGTGTTACCAAAAGCGAAATAACGCCTTTCGATAGCAACAAAAAAGCCTGAGAAAGACATAAAAAAAGGTGCCATTCGGCACCTTTTTCAGTTTTGCTTTTCAATGATTACGCTTTGAACGCTTTAAATGCATTGATTAGACCGTTGGTTGAGCTGTCGTGAGACGAGATTTCGCTGTCGTCTGCTAGCTCAGGTAGGATTTGGTTCGCTAGTTGCTTACCAAGCTCTACACCCCATTGGTCAAAGCTGAAGATGTTCCAGATAACACCTTGAGTGAAGATTTTGTGCTCGTACATCGCGATTAGGTTACCCAGAGTACGAGGTGTGATTTGCTTCACTAGGATTGAGTTAGTTGGGCGGTTACCTTCAAAGATCTTGAATGGTACAAGATCTTTCACTTCTTCCGCACTCTTACCTGCTTTTGCAAACTCTGCTTCTACTGTCTCTTTAGACTTACCGAACGCTAGTGCTTCAGTTTGAGCAAAGAAGTTAGACATTAGCTTCTGGTGGTGGTCGCTTACTTGGTTGTGAGAGATCGCCGGTGCGATAAAGTCACAAGGGATAAGCTTAGTACCTTGGTGAATTAGCTGGTAGAACGCGTGTTGACCGTTAGTGCCTGGCTCACCCCAGATGATTGGACCCGTTTGGTAGTCCACTGCTTCACCGTTACGGTCAGTAAACTTACCGTTAGATTCCATGTTGCCTTGCTGGAAGTACGCAGCGAAGCGGTGCATGTATTGGTCGTAAGGTAGAATCGCTTCAGACTCAGCGCCGTGGAAGTTGTTGTACCAAATACCGATAAGAGCAAGCAATACTGGGATGTTGCTTTCTAGATCAGTCTCAGCAAAGTGCTTGTCCATCTCATGTGCACCCGCTAGTAGCTCAACGAAGTTGTCGTAGCCAACCGCTAGGATGATAGAAAGACCAATTGCAGACCATAGAGAGTAACGACCGCCGACCCAGTCCCAGAACTCGAACATGTTGTCGGTGTCGATGCCGAACTCAGCTACTGATGTCGCGTTAGTAGACAGCGCTGCGAAGTGCTTAGCAACATGCGCTTCATCTGATGCAGATGCTAGGAACCAGTCACGTGCAGAGTGCGCGTTTGTCATGGTTTCTTGAGTGGTGAATGTCTTAGAAGCCACCAAGAATAGCGTTGTTTCAGGGTCAACTTTCTTCAGAGTTTCTGCGATGTGAGTACCATCAACGTTAGACACGAAGTGCATGTTTAGATGGTTTGTGTATGGCGCTAGGGCTTCAGTCACCATGTAAGGACCAAGGTCAGAACCACCGATACCGATGTTCACAACGTCAGTAATTGCTTTGCCAGTGTAACCTTTCCAATCACCAGAGATGATGCGCTCAGAGAAGCCTTTCATCTTCTCTAGAACCGCGTTTACCGCCGGCATAACGTCTTCGCCATTTACCATAATTGGCGTGTTGCTGCGGTTACGCAGAGCAACGTGAAGAACCGAACGACCTTCTGTTTGGTTGATGGTATCGCCTGCAAACATCGCTTTGATTGCGCCTTTAAGCTCAGTCTCGTTCGCTAGAGCAAAAAGGTTGTTCATTGTTTCTTCGTTGATTAGGTTTTTTGAGTAATCAACAAGAATGTCAGAGCCGAAGCGTGTAGAGAATTTGCCAAAGCGGTCAGCGTCTTGTGCAAATAGCTCTGCTAAATCCATATCTTGCGCAGATTCAAAGTGCGCTGTCAGTGCTTTCCAAGCTTCAGTTTGCGTTGGATTGATGTTTTTCAACATGGTCTCTATCCCAATTTTTAGTCGGTTTTATTCCCAATCCCCCCAAGGAAAAGGAACCCCCAGTTTAGCGAATAATAAACAGTATATTCTAAATACAGACGAGTGCCCTTGATGATCACTCGTCGTTACAATCTTGTATGTTGTTCATAAAGCCGAGGCTTTGTTTAGTAATAAATTTTCAGGCGTAATTATGAACCAGAGCGCCTGTACGCTCCTTGAGTTAGGTCACGTATCGGTTCACAATGTAAACAAATTCAGACAACATCTTATATATGCTTAGCACTATAATACAGAGGAGTGATTATGTGGCAACAAAAGACCCTTTACCTCAGCGCGAAAAAGCGTGGTTTTCACTTAATCACTGATGAAATTGAACAACAATTGCCCCAGCTTCGAGACTACTCTGTAGGTTTGCTACATCTTTTCATTCAACATACCTCAGCAAGTTTAACCTTAAATGAAAATGCCGATCCGACCGTGCGCACGGATATGGAGAGTCACTTCAATCGTTACGTACCGGAAGATGCACCATACTACCGTCATACTTATGAAGGCAGCGATGATATGCCTGCGCATATTAAAAGCTCATTGCTTGGTGCAAGCGTGTCGATTCCGATTAGTAATGGTCAGTTGGCTTTGGGAACATGGCAGGGTATTTACTTGGGGGAGCATCGAGATTTTGGTGGTGAGCGCCGGGTGATTGCGACGTTGCAGGGACAGGTTTGAAGTAAGAACAATGTTGGGTTCTGAAATCGCGGCAAGAAGATCCCTGCCTGCGCAGGGATGACATCGATACTAGCAGAGCAAGGTAGCGGCTAGTTGGTTTCGCTGTAGCTCATATCTACACGTGAGGTGAGTTTGGTCACTAGCTCGTAAGCGATAGTGCCGATGTGGTCTGCGACTTCTTCAGAGGGTAGCTCTTCGCCCCACAAGATAGCTTCATCACCGACTCGGTCTAGAGCATCTGGACCTAGATCAACGGTCAGCATGTCCATTGAAACTCGACCAGCTATCGGCACTTTGCGGCCATTTACCAATACTGGCGTGCCGTTTGGTGCGGTTCGCGGGTAACCATCGCCATAGCCAATCGCAATCACGCCGACTTTGGTATCTCGCTCACTGGTCCATGTTGCGCCATAGCCTACACTCTCGCCTTTTTTAACATCACGTACTGCTATCAAATGAGACTTCAATGTCATCACTGGCTTAAAGCCCATCTCTGCGGCCGTTTTATCTCCGAATGGCGACACACCGTACATAATAATGCCCGGTCGAACCCAGTCGAGCTGACTTGGTTGCCACTCTAGCAGGCCAGCAGACGCAGCCATTGAGCGCTCACCATTGCAGCCTTCAGTTAACGAGAGAAACAGCTCAATTTGCTGTTTCGTCATTGGATTTTCAAGCTCATCCGCGCAGCCAAAGTGACTCATATAGCGCAGCGGTTTCGCCACGTTATCGCAGCGATGCAGGCGCTCGACAAATTCTTGATATTGCTCTTCGCGAACGCCAAGACGGTGCATACCGCTATCGACTTTGAGCCAGACCACGACAGGAACTTCGAGTTCGGCTTGTTCTAACGCTTCAAGTTGCTCGTAGCAATGAACAACGGTTTGAATATTGTTGGTCACTAGAACCGGCAAGTCGTTCGGCGAGTAAAAACCCTCTAATAAAAGGATAGGTTTTACCACGCCACTGGCTCTTAGCTGCAATGCCTCTTCTATACGCGCCACACCAAATGCATCAGCACCTTGGGCACTCTTAGCGATATGTCTAAGACCATGACCGTAGCCATTTGCCTTTACCACTGCCATAATTTTGCTATCGGGCGCTTGCTGTTTAATGCACGCCAAATTGTGCGCCAGCGCCTCTAAATTAATGTGCGCCGTCGCCGCTTTCATATAACTCATGCAACTATCCTACTATTCTTCGTCAAACGCAGGACCTGCGTAGTTATCAAAGCGAGAGAATTGACCTTGGAACGTTAAGCGAACTGAGCCGATAGGACCGTTACGCTGCTTACCAATGATAATTTCAGCAATGCCCTTTAGCGCACTATCTGGGTGGTACACCTCATCACGATAGATGAACATAATAAGGTCGGCATCCTGCTCAATAGAGCCCGATTCACGAAGATCCGAGTTTACGGGGCGCTTGTCAGCACGCTGCTCCAAGGAACGGTTAAGCTGTGAAAGCGCCACCACTGGTACGTTAAGCTCTTTAGCCAAGGCTTTTAACGAGCGAGAAATCTCCGCGATTTCCAGAGTACGGTTTTCAGAAAGTGAAGGGACGCGCATCAACTGAAGGTAATCGATCATGATAAGGCTCAGACCGCCATGTTCACGGGCAATTCGGCGAGCACGAGAACGTACTTCCGTCGGTGTTAAGCCGGAGCTATCATCAATGAACATGTTTTTCTTTTCCATGAGCATGCCCATGGTGGTCGAGATTTTCGCCCAATCCTCATCGTCAAGCTGACCGGTACGGATTTTGGTTTGGTCGACTCTAGAAAGGGATGCAAGCATACGCATCATCAACTGCTCAGAAGGCATCTCTAGCGAGAAGATAAGCACAGGCTTGTCACTGGCCATTGCTGCGTTTTCACACAAGTTCATCGCGAAGGTGGTTTTACCCATAGATGGACGCGCCGCCACAATAATCAAATCAGAGCCCTGCAGGCCCGCTGTTTTCTTGTTGAGGTCGTTAAAGCCTGTCGTCACACCCGTCACACCGTCTTGTGGCGTTTTGTAGAGTATCTCAATTCGCTCTAGGGTTTTCTCAAGAATGTTATCAACATTCTGAGGGCCTTCGTTTTCACTAGTACGATCTTCAGCAATTTTAAAGACTTTGCTTTCCGCTAAATCCAACAAGTCTTCTGAAGAGCGTCCTTGCGGATCGTAGCCAGCATCAGCAATCTCGTTGGCAACGCCGATTAGGTTACGAACCAGCGCTCGCTCGGCAACGATGTCGGCATAAGCATTGATGTTAGCAGCACTCGGCGTGTTCTTCGCTAAGTCAGCAAGATAAGCAAAGCCGCCAACATCATCGAGCTGTTCGCGCAGCTCTAAATGTTCGGAAAGCGTGATTAAATCGAGTGGATTACTCTCTTCGAGAATGGCTTGAATACCTTCGAAGATCAAACGATGCGGTCTGCTATAGAAATCGCTGCTAATGACTTTTTCAGCCACGGTATCCCAACGTTGGTTGTCCAACAGCAAACCACCTAAGACCGATTGCTCGGCCTCTAGGGAGTGAGGAGGTACCTTCACTGAGTCCACTTGAGCATCTTTACTTTTCTGATTTCGACTATCCGCCATGACCTAACTCGATAACACACTAAGACCCACCATTATATACACAACTCAGTGTCGGCTAAAGTAAAGAAAACGCGACAAAAGCGATGGTTCATGAATCAATATTTGACCTATCGCTGACGATGAACGAATATGCCACACATATAATCCCCAGCCCTTTTCTCCATGCCATGAGGTTTTCGTGTCTAAGAAGTTGTTATTTGGTTTAGTGCTGCTTGCATCGCCGGCTGTCTATGCTGAAGAGTTCACGCCTTCTGGTGACAGTGAAGAGACTCCGCCTTCCCCACTCAAAACTGAAGTAGAGTTCGGCTATCAAGCCCACTCAGGCAATACCGACTCTCAATCGCTAAACGCTCGTGTTGGCGCTGAATACACCGAGGGGAGGCACCGTACCAACGGTGAATGGAAGTACTATCAATTGTACAAGAATGGGGAAGAAGACAAAAACCAGCAAAACTATTTACTGCAAACCGACTACAAGTTAGGCCCAAGAACCTATCTGTACGGAAACTATAACGGTTTTACTTCTCGCTACAGCTCCTATTTTGAAGACCATACTATTTCGGGCGGTTTGGGTTATCAGTTGTTTAATACTGATTCACTTTTGCTTGAAGCCGAACTTGGTCCCGGTTTTCGTTATCAAGAACCTAACGTTGATGAAATTGATGATGATGAGATCATTTTCAAGGACATAGTAAAAGAAGCCATTGTCCGCGGTAATATTAACTTTTCCTGGAACCCACTGGATAACCTAACGGTCGCCACCAAGCTCACGGTCACCGCAGGTCAAAGCAACACGCGTTTGGATACGGAGTTAAACGTCACCAACGACATTACCGAAACCATTGCCCTTAAGCTTGCCTATGACAGTAAGTATCACACCAAGGTACCTAGCCCTACCTTAAGTAAGCGTGACTCAATCTTTACAGTGAATCTACTGTTCGCCTTCTAAGCTTTCGAAAAAAGCAAACCGTATCTTAATTCAATAGAAAATAAGCAAAAAAAAACACCAGCCGAAGCTGGTGTTTCTCGTGTTATTGAAACTGAATTACTCAGCAGCAACAACTTGTAGTGCGATAGTTGCGAAAACTTCAGAGTGAAGTTGAACGCTGATCTCGAACTCGCCAGTTGTACGTAGAGCGCCTTCAGGAAGACGAACTTCGCTTTTAGCAACTTCAACGCCTGCCGCAGTGATTGCGTCAGCGATGTCACGAGTACCGATAGAACCGAATAGTTTGCCTTCGTCACCCGCTTTAGAAGCGATAACAACAGCTTCAAGAGCGTTAACTTTCTCAGCACGAGCTTCAGCAGCAGTTAGTTGCTCAGCAACTTTCGCTTCTAGTTCAGCGCGACGAGCTTCAAACATTTCAACGTTGTTCTTAGTTGCCATTACAGCCTTACCTTGTGGGATAAGGAAGTTACGAGCGTAACCAGATTTAACGTTAACTGTATCGCCAAGACCACCTAGGTTACCGATTTTATCAAGTAGAATAACTTGCATTGTTTAATCCTCTTTTCTAAAC
>NZ_JAKJST010000052.1:0-14705 GCF_050337275.1 Vibrio wakamikoensis
TCGCCTTGGTGAGCCATTACCTCACCAACTAGCTAATCCCACCTGGGCTAATCTTGACGCGAGAGGTCCGAAGATCCCCCTCTTTGGCCCGAAGGCGTTATGCGGTATTAGCCATCGTTTCCAATGGTTATCCCCCACATCAAGGCATATTCCCAGGCATTACTCACCCGTCCGCCGCTCGACGCCGTTAACGTCACCCGAAGGGTCAGTTAACTCGTTTCCGCTCGACTTGCATGTGTTAGGCCTGCCGCCAGCGTTCAATCTGAGCCATGATCAAACTCTTCAATTTAAGATTTTGTTCGGCTCAATGAATACTGACTTTAAACTACATAAGTAATCTAAAGCTATTATCGTTCCAACAGAACGATAATGAATTGACTGTGCCAAGTCTTTCGACTTGATTGGTCACTCAGTTCATTGAAAACCTAATTTGATACCGAGGTATCTAATTTGATTATCATCAACGAGTGCCCACACAGATTGATAGGTTTATATTGTTAAAGAGCTTGTTTCAAAGCTTCCCTTGAAACGGACGGTCATTTTAGCGAGATAAGTTTTTGTGTCAACCACTTTTTTAACTTATTTTGCTAAGCTTCTTAGAAGCTTGTGACCTTCTGACTCGTTGGGGATTTCGTTGTCCTTTCCCGTGTCAGCGAGGGGGCATTATAGAGATCGGATTAAAGTTGGCAACCCTTTTTTTAAAGTTTTTCGCTTTTTTTTATCGTTCGCTTAAAAACGAGTCAAAACGGCGTAAAAACCAACATTATCTCTCTATAACTGGGCAAATTTCTCGGCAAACAGCCTCACTTTCTCCCAATTAGTATACTCAACTTCCTTGGTGGTATCCGTTTCGCCACCTGTCATGGTCATAATTAGCTTAATCATAAAGCGATCAAACGAATTATAACGCGGGTAATAGAGGGCACCAGCAAAAACACCGATCAGGGTCGGCTGCCAAGGCGACTTTTTAAGAAACGTCTTTATATAGGCGCTGCCTTCTGGCGTATCTTTGCCTTGCTCTTCTTTTCTGGCCGTCAGGTTCACGCAGAAGAACGCCGTCTTCATCTCATCCAGTTGCTTTTGGTTTGCTTCAATAAACTGATACAGCTTCTTATTTAGGTGGCCATAACGAATAGAGGCACCAATGAGTACTTTGTCATAGTCACTCAGATTTACATCTGGGTTTTCATGAAGGTTAATAGTGGCGGCATCATTATGACCAAGCTGCTCAGCAATACGTCCAATGATTTTCTTTGTTTGTCCTTCGCGAGAAGAATAGAGATAGAGAACTTTTTCCACGATGATTTCCTTCGCTGCCATCTATTAATAAATTAGCTATTGATGAATTAGCTTCGCCAGAATGCTGGCGTCAGTAGTATAAGAAGAGTGAACACTTCTAATCGCCCAAACAGCATCGACACAATCAGTACCCATTTCGCCTTGTCGTTCACATCGCCAAAGTGAAGTGCCACCTCACCAAGGCCTGGACCAAGGTTATTCAGTGTCGCCGCTACGGCTGAGAAAGCACTGAGCTCGTCCATACCTGTTGCGATAAGCGCCAACATACACACCACAAACACCAAAGCATAAGCGGAGAAGAACCCCCAAACCGCATCGACAACGCGCTGTGATAGTGCTGTCCCGCCGACTTTAATGGTATAGACCGCCCTTGGGTGAACCAAGCGCTTCATTTCACGGGCACCTTGCAGTGTCAGTAGAAGAATACGAATAACCTTCATGCCACCACCCGTTGACCCCGCACAACCACCAATAAATGATGAGAACAGCAGTAGTACGGGCAAGAACAGAGGCCACTCCGAGAATCCCGTTGTCGTAAAGCCGGCTGTCGTCGATATCGAGACTGACTGGAACAGAGCCTGATCGAACGCGTCGTACATGGAATTGTAGGAGTGATGCTCAAGTAAGATAAGGAAGCAAACCAAAAACAGAACCACCTGAATAAAGATGAAAGCTCTAAACTCAGGATCTTTCCAATAGTATTTAGGATGCACGCCGCCAGATGCAAAGGCCGCAAAGTGCAAAGAATAGTTACACGCAGATATCAGCAGGAATACGACCGTAATCATGTTAATAGCCGGACTATTGAAATAACCCATACTGGCATCATGGGTCGAGAAGCCGCCAATCGCAATCGTCGAGAAGCTATGGGCAATCGCATCAAATGGCGTCATGCCTGCCACCCAAAATGCCGCTGCACAAGCAATAGTCAAACTCAGATAGATGTACCAAAGCGCCTTAGCGGTCTCTGCAATACGCGGCGTCATCTTACTGTCTTTAACCGGCCCCGGGATCTCGGCACGATAGAGCTGCATACCACCGATACCAAGCACCGGTAGAATCGCCACCGCGAGTACAATGATACCCATACCACCAAACCACTGAAGTAGCTGACGATAGAACAAAATCGCCTTAGGAAGTTCATCCAAGCCAACGATCACTGTCGCCCCTGTCGTCGTTAGTGCCGAGAAGGATTCAAAGAAGGCATCCGTGACAGAGACATTGGGATAATCAGATATCAAAAAAGGCAATGCACCGGCACTACCGATTACGGTCCAAAACAGTACAACAATAAGAAAGCCGTCTCTGGCTTTAAGCTCGTGTTTATGACGACGGTTTGGAAACCAGAAAAACCCGCCGCAAACAAGTAGGACGAAAAAGGTAGTAACGAAAGGCACACCCGCACCATCTCGATAAATCAGTGCGACTAAAGCGGGTACGAGCATTGAAACGCTAAACAGAGCGAGTAGCAGTCCGACAATGCGAATTATGGATCGAAATTGCATATGAGTTGATGAAGCGCTGCTTCGTTACGTCCTAGTTGTTTTCTACTGGGGAGACCATTGCCTTGGCTCCGCTTTTATTAATGATACTCTGCGTCAGTGCATCAACATGGTTCACTTCTAACTCAACAATAAGAATAACCTTGTCGGTGTAGTGCGACTCGACCTCAACCGCTTCGAAACGACTCAGCTCAGATTGAGCGATAGACACGAATGCATAGTCTAACTCTAGACGTAATTGTGTGGTGATTTTTTTTTCGATTGTTTGAATCAGCTTAAGTGCTTGTTGTACACCGCCACCATAAGCCTTCACCAAACCGCCCGTGCCAAGCTTGATTCCACCAGAATAACGAGTGACCACAGCGGTTAGCTCTCCAATACCGGAACCACTGAGCTGCGCTAAGATAGGCTTACCTGCGGTGCCGGACGGCTCACCGTCATCACTAAAGCCCCACATCATCGAATTTTCAGGACGCCCCGCCACAAAACCCCAACAATTGTGTCGAGCACTGCTGTGCTGTTTCTTCACTTGATCAACAAATGCTTTTGCCAACTCAATACTTGGCGTATGAGCGATTTGCGTGATGAACACGCTCTTTTTGATCTCTTCTTCAAAAATAACTGGGTGCTCAGGTATCAAGTATGCAGTTGAGTTCATTGAGTTTTACGAGGTTTGTCGCCTAAAAGGGGTATTCTAGCACGAGCGATAGCAATTGACTCCAAGATTGGACACTGGTCATAATGTTAAACAGTTGTTTAAAAAATGTATTGAAATTAAATTCTATGCGGTACACACTTAAATAACTGGTCTAACCAGAAGTAAAACTATAACAACCGCTTTCACACAATCACGGATTGTCTGTCACGGAGAATGACAATGATTTACCAATCTGAAACTCTACAGGTAAAGGAAGTACGCAGCGGCATCGCCGAGCTGTGCTTTAGCTCTCCCAAGTCGGTCAACAAACTGGACTTGGCTACTCTCGAAGCCCTAGATAAAGCCCTCGATGCGCTTGCTGCATGGAGCGACCTTAAGGGACTCATCCTAACAACTGACAAAAGCGCCTTTATTGTGGGTGCTGACATCACAGAATTCCTTGGACTGTTTGCCAAGCCAAAAGCTGAACTCAAGGAGTGGCTAGGGTTCGCTAACAACATTTTCAACAAGCTGGAAGACTTGCCAGTACCAACGCTATCTGCACTAAAAGGCTACACGCTAGGCGGTGGTTGTGAGTGCGTACTAGCGACGGACTTTAGAATAGGCGACAAGACCACCAGCATCGGCCTGCCGGAAACCAAACTAGGTATCATGCCTGGTTTTGGCGGTACCGTTCGTTTACCAAGACTGATTGGTGCAGACAGTGCCATGGAGATCATCACGCAAGGCAAAGCATGCCGAGCCAATGAAGCTCTAAAAGTCGGCCTACTCGATGCTATCGTCGACACTGATGCGTTGTATGACTCTGCACTGAACACTATTGAGCTAGCCATCAATGAAAAGATTGATTGGAAAGCGCGTCGCCAAGCAAAAGTATCACCGCTAACGCTCAGCAAGCTTGAATCCATGATGAGCTTTACTATGGCGAAAGGTCTCGTTGCACAAAAAGCCGGACCGCATTACCCAGCGCCAATGGCCGCAGTCAAAACTATTGAAGAGGCTGCTCGCTATGGTCGTGATGAAGCGCTTAATGTAGAAGCGAACTACTTCATCAATCTTGCCGGCTCAGATGTCGCTAACGCATTGGTTGGTATTTTCCTTAATGACCAATACATCAAAGGTCTTGCTAAAAAAGCCGCTAAGTCTGGCAAAGACACTGAGCGCGCAGCAGTACTCGGTGCCGGTATCATGGGTGGCGGTATCGCCTTCCAGTCAGCGCTAAAAGGCGTACCGGTTATCATGAAAGACATCGCTCAAGCGTCCCTTGAGCTTGGTATGACCGAAGCCTCCAAATTGCTCAACAAGCGTTTACAGCGTGGACGCATCGACGGATTTAAGATGGCCGGCGTGCTGGCTTCAATTACACCTAGCCTACATTACGCAGGTATTGAGCAAAGCGATGTGATTGTGGAAGCTGTGGTAGAGAATCCAAAAATCAAAGCTGCAGTGCTGAGTGAAGTCGAAGAGATGGTGGGCGAAGGTACTGTCATCGCCTCGAATACCTCAACCATTCCTATCAATGTTCTTGCGAAGTCACTAAAACGCCCAGAAAACTTCTGTGGTATGCACTTCTTTAACCCAGTACACCGCATGCCATTGGTCGAAATCATTCGCGGTGAGCACACCTCGGAAGAAACCATCAATCGCGTTGTAGCTTACGCCGCGAAAATGGGTAAATCCCCTATCGTTGTGAATGACTGCCCAGGGTTCTTTGTTAACCGTGTTCTATTCCCATACTTTGGTGGCTTTAGTCAGCTACTGGCGGATGGTGCGGACTTCATTCAGATAGACAAAATCATGGAGCGTAAGTTTGGCTGGCCAATGGGTCCTGCTTACCTACTTGACGTTGTGGGTATCGATACCGCGCACCATGCACAAGCGGTTATGGCGGAAGGCTTCCCAGAGCGTATGGCAAAAGAGCAGCGTGATTCCATTGATGTGCTGTTTGAAAACACCCGCTATGGTCAGAAGAATGGCTCCGGTTTCTATGCTTACACCACTGACAAACGCGGTCGCCCTAAGAAAGCACCGAGCGAAGACATCAGCTCACTGCTCGAGTCAGTCAGCAAGCCTGCACAATCACTCGATGATGACACCATTATTCAGCGCATGATGATTCCAATGATCAACGAAGTCGTACTGTGTTTGGAAGAAGGCATCATTGCGACACCACAAGAAGCAGACATGGCGTTGGTTTACGGTCTAGGCTTCCCTCCATTCAGAGGTGGTGTGTTCCGCTATCTAGACAGTATCGGCATCGATAACTACGTTGTGATGGCGAAGCAATATGAGTCGCTAGGTGCAATGTACAAGGTGCCTCAGTCGCTGGTCGACATGGCAAGCTCTGGCAAGCGCTTCTATGACGTGCAGCAAGCTAGCTCACTGTAACCACCGATTGGATGAGGAATATCAAAATGAAAAATGTTGTCGTTGTTGATTGTCTTCGTACACCTATGGGTCGTTCCAAGGGTGGTGCGTTTAGACATCAGCGTGCTGAAGACTTATCGGCACATCTAATGAAAGGTATCTTGGCTCGCAACCCACAAGTGAAGCCAGAAGAGATTGAAGATATCTACTGGGGCTGTGTACAGCAAACCCTAGAGCAAGGTTTCAACGTTGCTCGTAATGCAGCGCTGCTGGCGGGCCTACCGATTGAAATCGGTGCCGTCACGGTAAACCGTCTGTGTGGCTCATCTATGCAAGCATTGCATGACGCTGCGCGCTCCATCATGGTTGGCGATGCGGAGATCTGCCTAATTGGTGGCGTTGAGCACATGGGACACGTTCCTATGACGCACGGTGTGGACTTCCACCCTCAGCTTTCTAAAAACGTCGCGAAAGCAGCGGGCATGATGGGTCTCACCGCCGAAATGCTGGGTAAATTGCATGGCATCAATCGTGAGCAACAAGATGAGTTTGCAGCGCGAAGCCACCAGCGAGCGCAAGCAGCAACGCTTGAAGGTCGCTTCAAGAACGAGATCTTGCCGACCGAAGGTCATGCTGAAGATGGTTCACTGTTTACCCTCGATTACGATGAAGTGATTCGTCCAGAAACCAATGTTGAAGGGCTATCTAAGCTTCGTCCAGTCTTTGACCCGGCAAATGGCACGGTAACCGCAGGTACGTCATCGGCACTGTCTGATGGTGCGTCTGCCATGCTTATCATGAGCGAAGAGAAAGCCAACGAGCTTGGTTTAACCATTCGCGCGAAGATCCGCTCTATGGCCATTGCTGGCTGCGATCCGTCGATTATGGGTTACGGCCCTGTACCAGCCACGCAAAAAGCGCTTAAACGTGCAGGTCTGACGATGGACGACATAGATATTGTTGAGCTAAACGAAGCATTTGCGGCTCAATCTCTGCCATGTGCAAAAGATCTTGGTCTACTGGATGTGGTCGATGAAAAGGTTAACCTGAATGGCGGCGCCATCGCATTGGGTCACCCATTGGGTTGCTCGGGCTCTCGTATCTCAACCACGCTTATCAATATCATGGAAAACAAAGACGCTAAGATCGGTCTTGCCACTATGTGTATTGGTTTAGGTCAAGGTATCGCAACCATCTTTGAAAGACCGTAGCCCTCTCATTACGGCTCTTCAACGCAAACAGCTCCGTTTTCGGGGCTGTTTTTATTTATGCATGTAATGCATACATCTAATGTTGAAGTTTCATTGTTTTTTTTCGAATTTCTCACCTACACTTTGCAGCAGATAACACGTCAACTCATTGGAGAACATCATGTTCAAAGCACTGTTACTTAACCAAGAAGATAAAAAAACAATCGCTACTATTTCTCAAGTAGACGAGTCACAGCTTCCAGAAGGTAATGTAAAAATAGATGTAAAATATTCATCTTTGAACTACAAAGATGGGTTGGCGATTACCGGTAAAGGTAAAATCATCCGCAATTTCCCAATGGTACCGGGTATCGATCTTTCTGGCGTAGTGTCGCAATCAGACGACCCTCGTTACAAGGAAGGCGACGAAGTGGTTCTCACTGGCTGGGGGGTCGGTGAGAATCACTGGGGTGGCATGGCTGAGAAAGCGAGCCTAAACGGTGACTGGCTAGTGCCAATGCCAGCAGGTCTCGATGCAGAAAAAGTTATGGCTATCGGTACTGCAGGTTTTACTGCGATGCTATGTGTACAAGCTATTGTTGATGCAGGCGTAAAACCAGAAGACGGCGAAGTACTGGTTACTGGCGCAAGTGGCGGTGTTGGTAGTGTATCTGTCACACTACTTAGCCAGCTAGGTTATAAAGTGGCGGCAGTAACTGGTCGCGCTTCAGCGAATGGCGAACTGCTAAAATCACTCGGGGCATCACGCGTTGTTGAGCGTAGTGAACTTGAAGAGCCAGCAAAACCGCTTGAGCGTCAATTGTGGGCTGCAGCTGTCGATACTGTGGGCAGCAACATGCTTGCTAAAGTGCTTGCACAAGTGAACTACAACGGTGTCGTCGCAGCATGTGGTCTAGCGGGGGGCTTTGATCTACCTACCACAGTAATGCCGTTTATTCTACGCAACGTGCGTCTACAAGGTATTGACTCAGTAATGTGCCCACGTGAAAAACGCATCAAAGCTTGGGAACAGCTAGCGACACTACTTCCTGAGTCATACTACGCACAGGCAAGCAAAACCGTAGCACTCGAAGAGGCGATTCAAGCGGCTGAAGACATTACTAACGGTGCCGTAACTGGTCGCGTGACTATCAAGATCTAATTAGCAATGACCTCGTGATAAAAAAGGCTCTCATTACGAGAGCCTTTTTGCATTCAACCTAAACCTACATCTTCAATACGCTTAGCAATCAATTTTCCACACTCTTGTTTCACCACCGAGCGAAGCCACTTTTGAGACTCCGAGGTATCGCATCGAGCATGCCAAATCAAAGAATAGTCAAACGGCGTAAACGCGAAAGGTAGTGGTTTAATCACCAAATCGTAGCGCTCGGCCACTAAGTAAGCCAAATCCGCCGGAACGGTAATGATAAGCGGCATACTATCGACGATCGCTAACGCCGCTTCTAGATGATACGCGCGCAGCACCATCTTTCTTGGATTTTGATTAATAAGCGCAGCATCCAACAGGGCTTTAACGCCATCACTGATGGCGATCATCGCATGAGGCGCGTTAATGTAATCCTCAAGAGATAAAGGCTTGTCCGCCAAAGGATGATGTTTGGAAACCAAACAAGAAACGCCCACAGGTCCAAGTACTTCTTGATGCAAAGGCGTCACAGACCCGGTCGGACGGCAAATTGCCATGTCGACTTTGTCTGTACTGAGCTGCTTGAAAAGGCTTTCATGTTGAAGCGGCGCAAACTCTAACGAGATATTCGGAGCTAACTGATAAATCTTAGGCAACGCGTAGGGCAAGATAGTTTGCATCGCATAGTCAGTGGTTGCGATAAGGAAACGCTCATTACAGTAATAAGGATTGAACTCGCTAGGGGTTAACAGCTGACGAAAGGATTCTAGTGGCTGATCGATTTGTTTACATATTTCAAGAGCCTTACTGGTCGGAATAATGCGCTGCCCCTGACGAGTAAATAGCGGATCGCCGAGTAAGTCTCGCAGCCTCCCTAGCACTCGACTGGTTGCAGATTGGCTTAGGTTGAGCCGCACAGCCGCCTGACTGACGCTGCCTTCTTCAACTAATACCTTCAATGCCACCAACAAGTTAAGATCGCGACGATAGATTTCTTCGAGTTCCATAAGCTCTTCCTATGTAATGCCTCATTTAGTCTACACTGGGTTTGCTTTTCTTCAGATAAAAAAAATCCCGCCTTTCAGCGGGGAAGCCCAAGAAAATGGGGATAGTGTCGGAATGTCGTAGTCTGTTGGATAGTTTAGACGGCGAAATGTTTATTAATTGTTAATTTTCTTGCTCCTCAGAAGCATCTTGCCAACGTCTCATCTCAAGCCACAATCCCACGATTGCAGCACTCAAACCAATTAAAGGTATCCATCCAGCTTGTGGTGAAGGCTGAAGTACCAAGGCACAAAACGCAATCACGCACAGTACCGAGTATATTGTTAATCTATCTAGTGCGGTCAACATAGCTACTTCCCTGCGTCTTTGTTACCAACTTGTTAATAAAGTTAAAGCAAAAAGATCCATTTGCCAAGGGGTTATTGCATATTTTTTCTTCATAAGTAGAATTTGGGCAGTTTTCTAGAGAAAAGAGTTCCCTATGACAATCAATACAGACCTTGCCACGCAAACGCTCGAGGCCGAAGGATTGCGCTGCCCAGAGCCAGTGATGATGGTCAGGAAGACAATTCGTAAAATGGAAGATGGTGATGTGTTATTGGTGAAAGCCGACGATCCTTCCACCACTCGCGATATTCCTAGTTTCTGTCGCTTTATGGATCACCAATTACTTGGTGCGCAAACAGAAACGGTGCCCTACCTTTACCTAATCAAAAAAGGCATGGCATAACGCATTAAAAAAGGCTGCCATTGGCAGCCTTTCTACTATTTGTTCCGTTGAAACTATTCGTTCCGTTGAAGCTATTCGTCTTGTTCGAGCTATTCGTCATACTCCAGCGTTCTGACTTCAGATTGAAGTTTCTTGATCTGCTTTTGCATCGAACGAATCTCATTGCGCATTGGAATAAGATGCTGAACCCGAATCCACGACTCGACAGCCAACCCGGCCATAATAATGGCGCCTACTACCATAGGTATCCACATATCCGTGAGTACCATACCCAGCAGCGTTAATACCAAACCGAACGTAAACAAACGGCTTTGGCTTTCTGCGGTCATTCCTGTGTAACGTGTAAGCATAATCTTGCCCTCTCGCTAGGATCCACATGATTAAAGTACCATGACAATTATGACACTAATATGTCATTCATCACGAATTTAGTCAGATTCAAGCGAGAGTTTGATCGCGATTAAGATTCGATACTCAGTTGATATTGTTATTAAAAAATGGCGGCTGCAATAGCGAGTCCCATAAACAAAATAGCAGTAATACGACGAATCCAATCAAGCGGTAATTTATCCGCAGACAATTTACCAATCAGCACCACGGGTACATTGGCAAGTAGCATACCGACCGTAGTACCTATCACCACCAAAGCTAGGGCATCCGCATATTGTGCACCAAGGATAGAAGTGGCAATCTGGGTTTTGTCACCGATTTCCGCGATAAAAAAGGCAATGAAACTAGCAACAAACGGGCCACGGCTTGAAATGCTTTCATTGTCATCCAGTTTGTCGGGTACCAAGATCCATGCCGCCATGGCAAGGAAGCTGATCACCAGCACCCATTTAAGGACATCGGGCGACAAGTAATCGGCCACCACGACACCTAGCCAAGCAGCTAACGCATGATTGGCAATGGTCGCTAGAAAGATAGCGGCAATGATAGGAATGGGTTTACGGTAACGGCTGGCCAGCAATAACGACAAAAGCTGGGTCTTATCGCCTATTTCGGCGAGTGCCACGGTAGTAATTGAAATAGCTAAAACGCTCACGACATGCTCTAAGGGGCAGGGTTTATAGTTTTTAACCTATAGACAAACCTCGCGCCCCACCCCGGTTCACGATGTTTATCTATGGTCTTGCTAAACTTGCGGGCACAAGTCTCGAGCGCCATGGTGATTTTGCACCAATTATGTTGACGAACGAATCCAAGCGCTTGCAAGCGTATGGATAAGCTACTCCCCAGAGATGGCGGCATTGTAATCACTCAACGAATCAATTTCAACAATCGTGGGGTTTGAACCCTTCTACATGGCGAACAACGCCGAAAAACCCCACTTTTTGGCTTTACGGGGATTAATTCAGCGCTTTTACCCCTACTCCCCTTAACGATTAATCGGTATACTTATTTGTTATTTTCTGATTATCAGATAGACCTTTTCACTTAGAGAATTGCGCGAATTACTATGCAAAAATACGATATCAAAACCTTCCAGGGAATGATCCTCGCGCTGCAGGATTACTGGGCACAGAACGGTTGTACTATTGTTCAACCACTAGATATGGAAGTAGGTGCTGGCACCTCTCACCCAATGACATGTCTACGTGCACTTGGCCCAGAGCCAATGTCTACGGCATACGTTCAACCTTCACGTCGTCCGACCGATGGTCGTTACGGTGAGAACCCGAACCGTCTGCAGCACTATTATCAGTTCCAAGTAGCGCTTAAGCCTTCTCCAGACAACATTCAGGAGTTGTACCTTGGTTCACTTGAAGTTCTTGGTATCGACCCGCTAGTACACGACATTCGTTTCGTAGAAGACAACTGGGAAAACCCAACGCTAGGCGCATGGGGTCTTGGTTGGGAAGTATGGCTAAACGGCATGGAAGTGACTCAGTTTACTTACTTCCAGCAAGTTGGTGGTCTTGAATGTAAGCCAGTAACTGGCGAGATCACTTACGGTATCGAGCGTCTAGCTATGTACATCCAAGAAGTAGATTCTGTGTACGATCTAGTTTGGAACGTTGCACCAGACGGCTCGAACGTTACTTACGGTGATATCTTCCACCAAAATGAGGTTGAGCAATCAACGTACAACTTTGAGCACGCAGACGTAGACTTCCTATTCACCTTCTTTGATCAGTGTGAGAAAGAGTGTAAAGAGCTACTTGAGCTTGAGAAGCCACTTCCGCTTCCTGCATACGAACGCATTCTTAAAGCGGGTCACGCATTCAACATCCTTGATGCGCGTAAAGCTATCTCTGTAACAGAACGCCAACGTTACATCCTCCGCATCCGCAACCTGACTAAATCTGTTGCAGAAGCGTACTACGCATCACGTGAAGCACTAGGCTTCCCAATGCTTAAGAAGGACGAGGAGAAGTAATCATGGCAAAAGAATTTCTAATTGAGCTCGGTACTGAAGAGCTACCACCAACGCAGCTTCGTACTCTAGCAGAAGCTTTCGCAGCAAACTTTGAAGCTGAGCTTAAAAGCGCTGATCTCGCACACGAAGGCGTAAAATGGTACGCAGCACCTCGTCGTCTCGCACTTAGAGTTGCCGGTCTTGCTGAAGGGCAGGCTGACAAAGTGGTTGAGAAGCGTGGCCCTGCTGTTTCTGTCGCATTCGATGCTGACGGCAATGCAACTAAAGCGGCTCAAGGCTGGGCTCGCGGTAACGGCATCACTGTTGAGCAAGCAGATCGTCTAGTCACAGACAAAGGCGAATGGCTGCTTTTCAAACAAGAAGTCAAAGGCCAAGCAACGACTGAAATCGTGGTTGAGCTTGCAGCAAAAGCGCTCGCTAACCTGCCAATCGCTAAGCCAATGCGTTGGGGTAACAAGACAACTCAATTTATCCGTCCTGTTAAGACGCTGACTATGCTAATGGGCTCTGACCTTATCGAAGGCGAGATCTTAGGTGTCGCCTCTGACCGCACCATCCGCGGTCACCGCTTTATGGGTGAGCAAGAGTTCACCATCGATTCTGCTGAGCAATACCCTGCGATCCTAGAAGAGCGCGGTAAAGTCATGGCAGATTACGAAGCGCGTAAAGCTATTATTCTAGCTGATGCTGAAAAAGCGGGTGCGGCTGTTGGTGGTATTACTGAGCTAGAAGATGACCTAGTTGAAGAAGTCACTTCTCTAGTTGAATGGCCAGTCGTACTCACAGCGAAGTTTGAAGAAGAGTTCCTAAAGGTTCCTTCTGAAGCGTTGGTTTACACCATGAAAGGTGACCAGAAATACTTCCCCGTCTACGATGAGAACAAGAAACTCCTGCCAAACTTTATCTTCGTTTCTAACATCGAGTCGAAAGAGCCTCGTTACGTAATCGAAGGTAATGAGAAGGTAGTACGTCCACGTCTAGCGGATGCAGAATTCTTCTTCAACACTGACCGTAAGCGTCCTCTTATCGACCGTCTACCTGAACTAGACCAAGCTATCTTCCAGAAGCAGCTTGGTACTATCAAAGACAAGACCGACCGCATCACTGAACTTGCTGGCTACATCGCTGAGCAAATCGATGCTGACGTTGAAAAGTCTAAGCGTGCTGGTCTTCTAGCGAAGTGTGACCTAATGACCTCTATGGTATTCGAGTTTACCGATACCCAGGGTGTGATGGGCATGCACTATGCGACTCACGACGGTGAAGATGAGCAAGTAGCACTGGCGCTATACGAGCAATACATGCCTCGCTTCGCGGGTGACGAGCTACCAAGCACTGGTATCTCTTCAGCGGTCGCAATGGCAGACAAGCTAGATACGATTGTGGGTATCTTTGGTATTGGCCAAGCACCCAAGGGCTCTGATCCATTCGCACTTCGTCGTGCATCGCTAGGTGTGCTACGTATCATCGTAGAGAACGGCTACAACCTAGACCTAACTGACCTGATCGCAAAAGCACAATCGCTATTTGCCCTAGAAGATGGTACTAGCAAGCTAACAAACGCGAACGTTGCAAACGACGTCATCGACTTCATGCTTGGTCGTTTCAATGCATGGTACAAGGACGAAGGCTTCAGCGTGGATATCATCCAAGCGGTACTGGCTAATCGTCCAACCAAACCAGCAGACTTCGACCAACGCGTTAAAGCGGTATCTCACTTCCGTGAGCTAGAAGCAGCAGAAGCACTAGCGGCAGCGAACAAGCGTGTAGGTAACATCCTAGCGAAATTCGACGGCGAACTTGCAGCAGAGATCGACCTTGCACTTCTACAAGAAGATGCGGAGAAGACGCTTGCAGAGAACGTTGAAGTGATGACTGAAGCCCTCGAGCCAGCATTCGCGACCGGTAACTATCAGGAAGCGCTAAGCAAACTTGCTGATCTACGTGAGCCAGTGGATGCGTTCTTCGATAACGTGATGGTAATGGCCGATGACGAAGCGCTTAAGAAGAACCGTCTAACGCTACTAAACAACCTGCGTAACCTGTTCCTGCAAATCGCCGACATTTCACTTCTTCAGAAATAGTCATCGATTCTGGTAACAAGAGTTAATTAAAAGGGAAGCTAAGGCTTAATGCCACTCGCTTAAGAACGAGTGGCATGTTTTTGTTTGTTAGGATATCTGGCAGGCTTTTTTAATACGACTCTAGGGTATGGTTTCCGGTTTCGTTTCTTTGGAAGTATAAGTCGCTTACCATTGTCCCTCAGGGCTTTTAGATTTTTCGGAATCGCCCCAGGACTCCGAGTATCGCTCGCCCAAATCATCTCATCCATTATTAAGAACAACGCATTAATAAAGCTGATCCGTAGTGGTTCAACTTGGTGTTGTTTGGCCATCTCAGCCATCTCTAACCTCACGATGTTAT
>NZ_JAKJST010000053.1:0-10345 GCF_050337275.1 Vibrio wakamikoensis
AAGCGAATTTTTCGCCCAGCAATATTTCGTATTTCCAGTTGTATATTGACAACAGGGTTTTCAAACGATTGCGCTCGCTTTTGAGCTGCTTTCACTTTAGGCCATTCCGGAGAGACGAGCAGTAGTGAGGCAGCATTGAGCGTATCAAATAGATTTAGTTTCTTCATTTCTCATCCTTGAGTAACGGGTAATTTGACCTTCAACATGAATTTTGAGCGCAGTGTTAGGCGGTTTTTCTTTATTTCAGTCCATCCATTAGATACTAAAAGTCTAATTGCCGAAACTCATTTATGTCCAAATATGAGTTACACCTGTTAGGGAATAAAAATCACCGATAACCAATTTTTAACTCTAGGTGTGCGCGTTCAGTAGATTCCGCATCGAGTGCGGAATGACGACAAATTCGGCAAATGTGCTACTAATGTCCAAATATGAGTTACACCTGTTAGGGAATAAAAATCACCGATAACCAATTTTTAACTCTAGGTGTGCGCGTTCAGTAGATTCCGCATCGAGTGCGGAATGACGACAAATTCGGCAAATGTGCTACTAATGTCCAAAAGTTTGCTAGAAAACTGTCTGGCAACGTGTGAACACCGTAATCCAAGATTCTCACTGCTACTTAACCGTGACAGCGCCTCTATAAACTTTAGAGCACGCTTTGGGTAGATTCCGCATCAAGTGCGGAATGACGGTGTACTAGCAAGCTGAAGCAATATAAAGGTGGCTAACCGAGCCCACTTTAGCGCTCAACCAATGTCCCTCCGATTAAACACAAAACTTCCTACCAAATCACAGTTTGCGGCTTTATCTCACCTAGCAAATACCAAAGTACTCAATATTTCGTCCCAATCACACTTTTGTAATACAATAATATAGTAACATCCTAAGCATACCCATTAATGATTGCTTACCAAAGGAACGATAATGAAATCATTGCCCCTCACTCTACTTGCCACCAGTATTATTGCGGGTTCTGCTATTGCGGCTACTGAGTCTCCACTTGCAGCCCAATACAACCTTGACCCTAACAAAGCACCGTCACAAAACTTCGATATGACTAACTGGAAAATTAATTTACCAGTACTCACTACCGAAGGACCACGCAAAGGTAAGACACTTGAGATAGCAAAAGAGCAACTTGGTGATACTAAGACACCTTATGTACATCCGGAGTGGTTCTATACGGACAAAGAGTCTGGCGCGGTTGTTTTTGTGGCACCGAACGATGCACCAACCACACCCAACAGTAAAAATACACGAAGTGAGTTGCGCGCTATGCTTGCAACTGATTACGGAGAGCCAAGCAATAACTTTGTTATCGCCTCACATCCAAATGCCTCTGAATATGGTGCGATTGGCGGTGAGTTAAAGGCGACACTGTCTGTTGATCAAGTAAGTGAAAGCGGTAAATACAGTCATAACGGTGCATTTGGTGTTGTGATTGGCCAGATCCATGCGGCTAAAAATGAGCCTCTTAAAATTGTCTATCGTAAGCTCCCTGAACATGAACACGGTTCATTGGTATGGAACTACGAGTTGAACCCAACCAAAGATCTTCAAAACGCGAAAGATGAGAACGGCAAAAAGCTGAGAAAAGACATTCGCCACAACGTATTCGGTGAATACAACTTGCGACAAGGATCTGTCGATCCAAAAGAGGGTATCAAACTTGGTGAAATCTTCTCATACAGTGTGAACGTTGAAGGCGATATGATGCACCTTACGTTTACCAAGAACCCGGGCACGGATAACGAAATCGTCAAAACTTTCGATGTTGATCTAAAAGCGGGTAACTACCAAGGCCACGACGTTGACCAAGGTTACGGAAATACGTGGATGTATTTCAAAGCGGGCGCATACAACCAGTGTAATACGAAGAAAAGCAGCGCCTCTTGTAAGTGGCGCGGAATGGATGCAGGTGACTATGTTAAAGCAAGCTTCTACCAGTTAGAGCTAAATCAATAAACCCTAGCCGTTAAACAAACAAAGGGAGCTCAGTTGAGCTCCCTTTGTTTTTATCTGATCGGGCATTTAGAAGCTGTAGCGAACGCCAATGCCTGCGCCAATGCCTAACTTAAGGTCACTATTGTCAAACATCAGGCTCGGGGTTAACTGTGCGTAGCCATCCCAGTTTCTTGCGAACGGAAGTTCAACGCCAAGCGCAATGCGTGGACCAAATTTGTCAGAGCGTTTGATTTGACCACCAACACCTGCATACCAATTAAAAGGCACATCGCCACCAAAGCTGCCACGATTAAAGATGTAATCTGCAGCAATGCCATCGTTACCAACCGCAAAGTTAATCGTATTGTTGATCTGACCAACAATGCTTAGCCCTTGATCTAGACCCATACCAAGTTTGAATCCTGAATTACCACCACGGCGAGATGACGAGCCAGAACTTGACTTAGATTTTTGCGTAGATGCAGTCTGTTTCGTTGCAGGCTGCTTTGATGTTGATGCGGAAGATGGCGCTGCTGCTTGATCCTCTTCTACAATTTGCCACTGCTCTTCGCCACCAGCGGTCGTGTTTGCAAAAGAAGGGCTCATAAATAACGCTGCAACAAGGGCAACGATAAACGGTGTGTTTTTCATACTGGTGTTCTTGTGTTTGCTGCTCTTGCTTAATGCAAAGAGCTTATGAATGTAATGTTGGGCGCATTCTAGAAGCTCACGCTTTTACAATGTCATCATAGAGCAAAAATAGAGCAAGAATGGCTTCAGGAATCGTTGGGTGTGGTAAACACCCAACGACGCGAACAGATAAGACAGATAAGACAGATATGAAAGAATGGTACAGCTAGTGACTAATTTACGGAGTCTTGATCAGTTTTGTTGAAAATTAACGACACAGAGTTGACGCAAAAGCGCTGCCCTGTAGTTTGAGGCCCGTCTTCAAATACATGGCCTAAATGACTGTCGCAAGCACTGCAGCGTATTTCAACACGTGTCATACCGTGACTGTGATCGTCTATATAACGAATCGCGGACTCACTGACAGGCTCATCAAAGCTTGGCCACCCACACCCTGAGTCATACTTGTTTTCTGACCGAAACAGTTCGGCCTGACAACAGGTACAGTGGTATAGCCCTGTGTCCTTATTATGAAGCAGTGTCCCGGTAAATGGAGCCTCGGTACCTTGTTGGCGACAAACACGATACTGCTCATCGGTTAGCGTCTCACGCCAGTGTTGGTCTGGCTTGGCTCTATTTTTGTTTTCCCCAGTCATCTCCTTTACACCCTCTTTTTTATTGTCTACATTTTAATCAGCGCACACTTATTACGTGTAATAAACTTGGTTGTAGCACATTGTTGTCAATTACCCACCAAAGTGTGTCTAACATGTTAACTCACCTTGTCCCCAAGGTTAAATACATCAAGCAAATCATTACAGAGTCACGAGCTAAGTTCAAAAAAACGTCATTTAATACCGAATGTTAAGAAAAGCGACACTTTTTTTTGACTTTAGACAAATTAATTCCGATTATCTATTGAAGTTAGTGACTGGATTCTGTAATTTTACTACCAGTTATCTTTAAACAGAAATTAAGTTGTGGAGCAACTATAATGACTATCAAAGTAGGTATTAACGGTTTTGGCCGTATCGGTCGTTTCGTATTTCGTGCAGCGCAAGAGCGCAACGACATCGAAGTAGTAGGTATTAACGATCTAATCGACGTTGAGTACATGGCATACATGCTTAAGTACGATTCAACTCACGGCCGTTTCAACGGTACTGTTGAAGTTGAAGGCGGTAACCTAATCGTTAACGGCAAAACTGTACGTGTAACTGCAGAGCGCAACCCAGAAGACCTAAAATGGGACGCAATCGGTGTTGACGTAGTTGCTGAAGCAACAGGTCTTTTCCTAACAGACGAGACTGCACGTAAGCACATCACTGCTGGTGCTAAGAAAGTTGTTCTAACTGGCCCTTCTAAAGACGCAACTCCAATGTTCGTTATGGGTGTGAACGATTCAACTTACGCAGGTCAAGACATCGTTTCTAACGCTTCTTGTACTACTAACTGTCTAGCTCCTGTAGCTAAAGTTCTTAACGACAAGTTCGGTATCGAATCTGGTCTTATGACAACAGTTCACGCTACTACAGCAACTCAAAAAACTGTAGATGGCCCTTCTGCTAAAGACTGGCGCGGTGGTCGTGGTGCTTCTCAAAACATCATCCCATCTTCAACTGGTGCTGCTAAAGCAGTAGGCGTTGTTCTTCCTGAACTAAACGGCCTTCTAACTGGTATGGCTTTCCGTGTACCAACTGCTAACGTATCTGTAGTTGACCTAACTGTTAACCTTAAGACTGCTGCATCTTACGAAGCAATCTGTGCTGCTATGAAAGAAGCATCTGAAGGCGAGCTTAAAGGCGTTCTAGGTTACACTGAAGACCAAGTAGTATCACAAGATTTCATCGGTGAAGTTCAAACTTCAGTATTCGATGCTAAAGCTGGTGTTGCTCTAACTGACAAATTCGTTAAAGTTGTATCTTGGTACGACAACGAAATCGGTTACTCAAACAAAGTTCTAGACCTAGTAGCTCACATCTCTAAGTAATGTAAGCTTTTAGCTGAATATTTGTAATAAAGGCGACTCATAGGGTCGCCTTTTTAGTATCTGTTTCTGGGTCCAATTGACACCTGGGAGCTATCCCCTCGCCCTAGGAACCAGAGACTTAACCTAGGAAGTTACACTATGGATTTGTCTGTTTTACCTACCCTGACCGCTCTCTCTGACTATGTCACTATCGCTCAAATTGGTGACAATAAAGTGGTTCGCGTTCTTCACCCTAAAGCTTCAGCTGCCATCTCTCTACACGGTGGCCATGTCATTTCATTTAAGCCAGCAGGCCAAGAAGATCTGATTTGGATGAGCAAAGACGCCATCTTTGACAACAAAGCGGCACTGCGCGGTGGTATTCCAATTTGTTGGCCTTGGTTTGGCCGAGTAGCAGCACCGGCTCACGGTTTTGCGCGCAACAGTACTTGGGAGCTCATTGAGCACCGCGAAAATGAACAAGGTGTAATTGTTAGCCTTGGCCTGACCGACACTGACGCTACCCGTGATATCTGGCCACATAAATTCCAATTGGTCTTAAACGTGGAAGTGAGCGATTCATTAAATGTATCGCTAAACATCACCAACACTGACACCACTTCGTGGCGTTTCTCTGGCGCTCTGCACACCTACCTCAATCTAGGTGACATCGAGAAGATGGAAGTGACTGGCATGGGCTCTAGCTACATTGATGGCTTACTTGATGGCAAAATGTGTGAAGGCCAAGAGGTGCTTACCCTTTCCGATACCATCGACCGCGTTTACACAGCTCCATCTGATGAAATCGTACTGCATGACAATGCATTCGATCGCAAGCTGGCAGTATGCAATAGCGGCGACAACTCAGCAGTACTTTGGAACCCTTGGAAACAAGGTGCGGAATCTATGGGTGACATGAACAATGACGGCTACCTCAGCATGTTCTGTATTGAGTCAACACTTCATGCTGACTCACTGGAAGCTGGCAAAGAGCTTGCACCCGGTGAAAGCCACCAATTAGCGACACAGATTTTCATCAAGTAATCTGCCAACCTGAAGGAATTCAGCCGACTGAATTGCTTCCCTTCCTTGATATGGTTAGACTTACGAAAATTTTCGTCGAGTCTAACCTATGTCTTATCAATGCCCTCTGTGTCAGCAGCCACTCGCTCTAGACGAGCGCAGTTATCGCTGTAGCAATAATCACCAGTTCGACAAAGCCAAAGAAGGTTATGTCAATCTTATGCCTGTGCAACACAAGCGCTCAAAAGATCCAGGTGACAACAAAGAGATGATGCAGGCAAGGCGCACATTCCTAGCACACGACTTCTACGCTCCCATGAGAGATAAAGTCGCCGACATATTGGGTTCATCTTTAACCGTAACTAAAGGCAATATCCTTGATATCGGTTGTGGCGAAGGGTACTACACCAGCTACTTTGCCGACGAGCTGACAGGCGATAATCCCGACTTTGCCGTCTATGGCCTCGATATTTCCAAAGTCGCGGTTCGCTACGGTTCTAAGCGCTACGACAAGGTTAATTTTTGCGTTGCCTCTAGTCATAAGCTACCTTTTTCTGAAGAGAGTCTTGCCGCGGTGATTCGTATTTATGCGCCGTGCAAACATGACGAGCTGAGCCGCTGTATCGAAGCTAACGGACTGATGATTACGGTCACGCCAGGCAGTCATCACTTATATGAGCTTCGCGAACTTATCTATCAAGATGTGAGACTTCACGATGAAGCTGCTGAAGTGATTGAAGGTTTCGACCTAGTTTCTGAGGCTAAGCTCGACTACACAATGAACCTTAACGGCCAGCAAGCGTATGACCTTTTGCAAATGACACCATTTGCTTGGAAAGCTAGCCAAGAGCTAAGAGAGAAGCTGCAACAGACCGAGCACTTCGACTGTCGTGCCGATTTTATGGTAAGAGTATATCGCAAGAGTTAAAACCAAAACTCCAATTGGTAATGATATTAATTTTCAATTGCGTTGAGTCACGCGCGGTTCTCGTTTACCATAGTACTTTCAAGATAGCCTTCCATTGAAGGCTATTTTTTATTAAAGAGAGTCCCTATGAAAGCTTACCCTATCGCCCTGTCACTCGCTCTGCTCGCCGGTTGTAGCAGCGCACCTTCAAATGACCTGTCCAAGCCAGCTCAATCCGTTAATTCCTTCTACGATTATCAGCTGTATTCTCCACAAGGCTTAGCGGTTTCGCTTTCATCATTACCGGTCGACCTAAAAAGTGCCGATGTTATCCTCATTGGAGAGTGGCATACGCACAGTGGCGTGCATCGCTTTCAGACCAATCTTCTAAAACAGCTTGTAAACAACAACGCCAAGCTTGCGCTTTCGATGGAACAGTTCACTCGAGATAAGCAGCCTATTGTCGATCAATATTTGAAATCAGAAATTGGCGAACAAATGCTGATACGCGAAGGAAACGCGTGGCCAAACTATGAAAGCGATTATCGACCGCTTGTGGAACTTGCTAAGCAAAACCAACTCGATATCATTGCCAGTAATGCACCTAAGAGCTTTGTTCGCTGTATAGGGCGTGAAGGACTTAACTACTTAGAAAAGTTGGACAGTAATGAGCGAACTTTAGTTGCAAAGCGCATTGATACCTCCTCTTCAGCCTACAAAGACAAGTTCATGGCCTCAATGCACCATGGCGATAGTGAGCAAACTGAGCGCCAATATGCCGCTCAGTTGACGTGGGACGCTACCATGGCAGAGAGCATCGTTGACTACATCAACCAGCACCCAGGTACGCAAGTCATGCACATTGCTGGTAAGTTTCACACCGAAAACGCTCTCGGAACAGCAGCGCAAATACAAGCTCTAGCACCTAACCTTAACATCGCCGTCATTACTCCGGTCACAGATATAACCAGTGACTCAAGAGATTTTCAACTCTCGGTTCTCGCGCCACCGGTTCGATATGTGCAAAAAGAGAACCAAATGCAAGCCTATAAGCACCTACATAAACGTAGTGACACGCTCACCTGTGACTAGCGCGTTTGAAGCAATAAGTCCGCTTTTTGGCGTACTTATTGCTTAGCTATCAATGATAAACAGGTTCTATGTCTCACCTAGAGAAATTTTTATAAAGATTTTGCCATAAATGACGACATAGTAATTGATAGCACAAATGGAGATAGCTATGCAGAGCGTCAATTCCGGCATGTCTGCGCCAACCAATCAACTTGGCAGTGCCGCAGCAAACACCATCAAACAGGCAGAATCTAGTGGCAATACTTTGCCGACACCGCAAGGTGAACGTGGTGGCGACAGTGTCTCTATCTCACCGCAAGCAAAAGCGCTATTTGAACAAGAAGAGTCAGCAACACCAAAGCCTAACAATACCGATAAAGCAACGGATAAAGATGAAGACGATGGCATGGGTAAGACGGTAACCTCTTTTGCACATGGTGCACTAGGCATGGATCACCCTGACGATCTCGAAGAGCAAAAAGATTCGTCCTACTCGGCGGGTCAGTATGCATCTGCAGCCATCACCGTTGGGGCGTTAATACTCGCCTTGGTATAAAACAACGCTCTTTTGTTGTCACGATAGATAACCAGATTTGAGCGTGTGATGTTATTCAAATGATAATGATGTTATTTGACTTAGAAAACATCGCATGGAACGTTATTTTAAACTCATCGATAAGCCAACCTTTTTTGGCGCTATCGCACTTTTACTCGCTGTTATCATTCCGCTGATCCTGTTCCCAGAGCAAGGCGCTGATATCATTGCGCAAGCAAAACTGATTATGACCGACAAGTTCGGTTTCCTTTATCTAGCACTTGGCCTCGCTGCCCTCTTCTTCATGATATTCATCATTTTTAGCGATATTGGCCAAATCAAACTAGGTGACCCTGACGAAGCGCCGGAGTTTAAGACCTCATCTTGGGCTGCCATGCTGTTTTGTGGCGGTATCGGTGCCAGTATTCTTTATTGGGGCTGTATTGAATGGGCGTATTACTACCAATCACCACCATTTCAACTAGAGCCAGGCAGTGAAGAAGCTATCCGCTGGGCAGCAACCTACGGCATCTTCCACTGGGGACCGATTGCTTGGGCAATTTACCTGATCCCAGCACTGCCTATTGCTTACTTCTTCTATGTTCGTAAGCAACCTGCCCTTAAGGTATCGAGCGCATTGATTCCAGTCATTGGCGAAAAGCATACCAATGGCGCACTGGGTAAGCTTATTGATGTTCTGTTTATTTTTGGTCTTCTTGGCGGAGCAGCAACAACTTTAGGTCTGGCGGCACCGCTTATCAGTGAAGGTCTGAGTGTTCTGTTTGGCTTACCACAAACGACTTATACCCAAATTGGTGTGTTAGCTATCTGTACTGCGATTTTTGCTTACTCTTCTTTCGCAGGTATGGAAAAAGGCATCAAGATCCTCAGCAACATCAACTTCTGGGGTGCGATGCTACTGCTCGCTATCGTTTTGCTGCTGGGTCCAACCATTTTCATTCTAGAGACTGGCCTAGACTCAATCGGCCGCATGATGTCAAACTTCTTTGTAATGGCAACATGGGCAGAGCCCTTCGGTGGCTACGGCAGCTTCGATGACACCCATTTCCCACAAGACTGGACTATTTTCTATTGGGCTTGGTGGTTAGTATTTGCACCAAGTATGGGACTGTTTGTAGCCAGAATTTCAAGAGGACGCACTATCAAGCAAATGGTCGCAGGTTCACTATTCTTTGGTTCATGTGGCTGCTTCTTGTTCTTTATTATCCTGGGCAACTACGGCTTATCGCTACAGCTTTCTGGGCAACTCGACATTGTCAGTATTTTGAATGAACACGGCGCGACCAAAGCGATCTTCTCGATGCTTTCAGAGCTGCCATTCTCTTGGTTCATCATTCTGCTGTTCACGCTACTTTGCATTATCTTTACCGCAACCACGTTCGACTCCATCTCTTATATTCTGGCGTCTGTGGTGCAAAAAGATGTGACTCAAGAACCTATGCGTTGGAACCGTCTATTCTGGGCATTCACGCTAAGCTTTATGCCTGCGGTACTGATGTTCCTAGGTGGACTAAGTACACTACAAACTGCTGCCATTGTTGGTGGTCTGCCACTACTTGGTATTGCTGTAATGCTGATGATTTCCGCTGTGAAAGCAACGACGCTGGATATTCGTCACCAAGAAGATTACGTCGAACCAACCATCAATATTGAAGACCTACCTGAGTTTGATCCTTGGTCTCATGAAGGCGTTGCGCTTGCGAACTTTGAGAAGTGCCGAGACGTTGCACAAGTCGCTGCCGATGAAGAGCGCGCGGCAATGCAGACGCTGTTTAAAGTGAAAAAACGCATCCGCGCCTACGCTCTTGAACATTCTGGGGACGAAAGCAAGGCGATCCCTGAAGAGCTTCAACAGCTGCTTGAAGAAGCACTAAGTGCTCTCACTGAAGCACAAGAACACAAAGAGCAATCATCGCTAGCGGCACAAGACGCTCGCTCACGCTTTACCGAAGTGTGTGCTGGCGCTTAAATTGCCGATAACTAAAAACCAAAAAAGCAGGCTGTCTCAGCCTAATGCTTGTAAGTTAAGAAGCTAACACCTTTTAGAAGGCCTAGTCGCATAGCGACTGGGCCTTCTTTTTACCGCTCTTGGATAGCTCCTATCTCGCCTTTCTGGCAACGTAAAACTCTCAGCCATATCTAGGATATAGTTCATCACCTCCGGGATTCTTCCAGGTGCGACGGCAGGAAGGAGTTGTAACTGTCCTATTAAGAACAACGAAGCTTGTTTAAAGCCTATCTG
>NZ_JAKJST010000054.1:0-9538 GCF_050337275.1 Vibrio wakamikoensis
TTGGTCATTACGGATAAAGCGGTAAGCGCCTTCCATATCTGCGGGTGAAATAGCAAGCTTAGACACGGCAACGCCTGGTTGATTAGCAAGTGAAGTAGCCATTGATATCAATCGTTGAGTTCGTCTAGGGTCGTTAAGCTTTGCCAGACCAAACTGTACTTGTGCCCACTTCATTGGTGTTAAGTTTTCCATATTAGCTACCTAATCAATATTGCTTAAGTGATCAGATCGCAGCCTTGGAAAAGAGTTCAAAAAAATCCCCGAACTAAGTTCGAGGATTTGTGTATAAGAGACAGGGCATTTGCCATCCTTTTCTGTTTTAAATCAGATTTAAGCCCACTGCGCTTCAAACCAGCTCTCTAGGATCACAACTGCTGATTGGCAATCGACATTGCCTTTTGACAATGCCTTGTAACCCCCCATCTCAAACAATTCTGAGCGAGCCTCGGCTGTAGACAGCCTTTCATCGTGCATTTCAACTTGGTAACCGAAACGGCCATGAACGCGGTTAGCAAACTTTTTAGCGCGTGCAGTAATGTCTTCAAGCGCTTTGCCGCGCACATCTGTTGGCAAGCCAACAACGATGAGATCGGGTTGCCACTCTTTGAGTGTTGCTTCGATGTCATCCCAGTTGGGGATACCGTCTTTGGCCTTGAAAGCCTTTAGTGGGCTTGCTGTGCCGGTGACCTCTTGGCCGATAGCACTACCAATACTTTTGGTTCCGAAGTCGAAAGCAACGATGGTTCTGGATGTCATAAGTTCTCTGTTTGTGAAGGCACTATTCTTGTAAAGACGAGGGCTATGCGCAATGCAGTCTATGCGTGACCGACATCCGCTGAAAGCTGAGCGATATCAAACCCTAACATACCCACCGCACTACTCCAACGCTCTTCCACTGGAGTGTCAAAGATAACGCTTGGATCCGCCTCTATGGTGAGCCAAGAGTTTTCAGCCAGCTCTGTCTCCAGCTGTCCTGCACTCCAGCCAGAATAACCGAGGGCGACGATATAGTTTTCAGGTTGAGCATCGGTACCTAGTACCGCCAAAATGTCTTTGGATGTAGTGACTGATACCCGGTCGGTGATCTGAATGCTCGATTGATACTGATCTTTAGGATTATGTAGGATAAACCCACGGTCCTCGGACACGGGGCCGCCGTTCAGTACTGGCTCGTCGAGGCTCTTGCTGTGGGTGGTTTGTGAAGCGATAGGGAGTTCAACTTGTATTTGCTTAAGCATGTTTGCGACAGTCACATCAATTGGGGTGCTGATCATGATGCCCATCGCGCCCTCATCGTTGTGCTCGCACACATAAATCACGCTGCGCTGAAAGTAGGGATCTTTCATCCCTGGCATGGCAACGAGAAAGTGATTAGCTAAGTTCATACCCGTTTCTCCCTATCTACATCCACTATTGGCTATTTGCCTAAACGACGCTCGATAGCATCCATTAGCTTGCCGGTAATAGAGATGTCAAAGGCGGCTTCGATTTCACGAATACAGGTTGGGCTGGTCACGTTGATTTCTGTCAGTTTGTCACCAATAACATCCAGTCCTACAAAGATTAAGCCTTTCTCTTTCAAAGTGGGAGCAACAGCTTCGGCAATTTGCTTGTCTGTCTCACTTAAGGGACGTGCTTCACCACGGCCGCCAGCAGCTAAGTTACCGCGGGTTTCACCCTTGGCAGGGATACGCGCTAGGCAGTACGGCATTGGTTCGCCGTCAACAACGAGAATACGCTTGTCACCGTTACTGATATCAGGAACGAACGTTTGTGCCATCGCATAGTTTTGGCCGTGATTGGTCAGCGTTTCAATGATCACTGAAACGTTAGGGTCGTCTTGCTTAACACGGAAAATAGATGCGCCGCCCATACCATCGAGTGGTTTTAGGATCACATCACCATGTTGGTCACGGAACTGTTTAATCTTGTCTGCTTTGCGAGTCACAATAGTCGTTGGTGTCAGCTCTGGGAACCACGCAGTGAATAGCTTTTCGTTACAGTCACGTAGGCTCTGAGGCTTATTGACGATGAGCGTGCCTTTTTCTTCTGCACGTTCTAGGATGTAGGTCGCGTAGATATATTCAGTGTCGAACGGAGGATCTTTACGCATCAGCACTGCGTCAAGTTCTGACAGTTCGATGGTTTGCTCTGAAGTAAATTCATACCAGCCGTTTGGATCTTCTTTGAGCTTGACGACTTTGGTGTCGGCGACAGCAGTGCCTTGATCTAGGTGCAGGTCATTCATTTCCATATAGTGGATTTCATAACCGCGACGCTGGGCTTCCAGCATCATTGCAAAGCTAGAGTCTTTCTTGATGTTGATGGAGGAAATTGGATCCATCACGATACCGAGTTTGAGCATTGTTTTCTCCCGTTAACCTAAATCGCCAAAGCGTACTTGAAGTGCCGTGATCGCCGTAAGCGCGGCCGTTTCTGTTCTCAGTACGCGAGGACCAAGCAGGGTTTCTTCGAATTGATATTGTTCCGTCATTTCAATTTCTTGCGCTGATAATCCGCCCTCTGGACCGATAAGTAGACGAACCTTTTGAACTGGCTCTGGCAAGGTATTGATTGAGTATTTGGCTCTTGGATGAAGGTTGAGCTTGAGCGCGTCAGATGGCTCTGCACACCACTCTTCAAGCGATATGATCGGACGAATCACAGGGATCGTGTTACGGCCACATTGTTCGCAGGCACTGATGGCGATCTTTTGCCACTGCTGCAATTTTTTCTCAAAACGTTTGGCATCGAGCTTAACGCCGCAACGTTCTGAGATGAGTGGTGTGATGGTGTTGACGCCCAGTTCGACCGACTTCTGAATGGTGAACTCCATCTTGTCGCCACGAGAAATGACTTGTCCGAGATGAAGATCGAGCGGTGACTCGATACTGACTGCGATTTTCTCGCGGATATCGACATCAACGCTTTTCTTGCCAACGTTAGTAATAGTGGCTGGAAATTCATGACCGCTGCCATCAAACAGCAGTACCTCTTGACCTTCTTTCATACGCAACACTCGGCCGATGTGTCCTGCGGCATCATCACTGAGCGCAAGTGTGCCCAAAGATTGAATCGTTTCAGGGTGATAGAGTCGAGGTATACGCATAACAATTTCCAAACAACAAACAGTATTGAGGTATAAGATGGATGCCAGCCCCCGAAATTACAAGGGCTTGGCGTAGGATTTAGCTGGGATTTTTGCACGCCTGTGCCACGAACGGATTGTCGTTGCCTTGAATGCGCTTAATACGCTCGTTGCGAGTACACTCCCAAGCATCGACAGGATAGGTTTTATTCCAGGCATTCATGAGCTGTGTCTGCTGTTTAGACAGCTTAAAGCCATATTCTTGGCTCATATAAAGATAGGTACGAGCGATAGAGCCACGTGCACGATCCGGCGGCATGACCTTGCGCTGCTTAAAGTTAACCTGCATCTCACAGCGGCCGTAGCTGACCCCGTCCATGCCATTCCACTGTGAGAAGTTGTAATTTGAACGATCACCATTCACTTCACCAATCGCTGGCGTCAGGTTGTGCAAGTCTGCTTCCATCAGCTTGAAATGCTTGTCATTGCGCGTGCAGTTTTTGCGTCCGCCTTGTTGCCAACATTGTCGCTGGTGGCCAAATTGCCACGCAGGCACCACATGCTCCCACTCGATGCGACTGGCACGTTTTTGTTGCTTACGAACCTGATAGCCACAAGCGGACAGATCCGGGGTGCCTTTTTTACCTTGCCATTGAATATCGCAGCCACAGTAAAAACTTATTGGGTGGTCGGCATAAATTTTGACTGCTTCTTTTTTTGCTTTGCTAAAGCTATTTGGCGGTGCACTGTGAACAGTAATGGGAAGAACGGCGGACAATAAAAAGGCCGTAACGAATAACTGGCGGATCATAGCAAGGTCTATAAAAGGTTGGGATAACCTAGTGTAACTCGCAAAAAAGACCTTAGCTATTGATAGTTAGATCATGTAACTAGCTTAGCTGCTTACCAGTAAACTCGATAGTATCCCCGCACTTACGACAGCGATAACTGGCTTGTTGGCGCATTACCTTATTGTGACGACGAACCGTGACGGCAAAGGTGTCACATTGGCAGCGATACTCGAAAGTTCGCCCTTGTACTGAACTCACATTCAAAGAGTGTGTGGTTTTTGGGGCGATACCAAATACCTGACTCATGACCATTTGCCACTCTTTGCCGTGTGGGCGCACCCGTCCAAATAGTGCATGAGTGATCAAGTGGGCGACTTCGTGTGGGATGACCTCTTCAATAAAGTCTTGCTGGTTTTCGACAAACAGAACGGGATTGAGGCGTACTTCCCACGATTGTAGGTAGGCTTTACCCGCCGCCTTGCCACGCAACTTATAGTTAAGGGCTGGGACTGGGAAATCACGCTCAAAGTACTGGCGAGCTTGCTCAGTGCAGCGAGACAGAGTCTTAATGGCTTGATAATGAAGTTGCTCAGAAAGCGAAGCATCCACGGGGTATAACCTACAATAAAAAAGCGCCCAAACAGGGCGCCATTCTACTGAGGTTGGCTGAGTATGCCAACGTGTTACGCGTGGTGTTTCTTTTTGATGGTCTCGTGATAGGCGTGCCATGTGCCGTAACCAAGGATCGGCATTGTCACGATCATTCCTATGCCATATGTGGCAAAACCAATCAAGATCCCGCCGCAGATAATCAGAGCCCAAACAATCATGGCTGGTACGTTAGATTTGACGGCATTAAAACTGGTGAACACAGCGGTCATAATGTCGACACGGCGCTCCATCATAAGTGGGATAGAGAATGCTGAGATGGAGAAGATGATAGCCGCAATCACCGCACCAACTACGCTACCGGTAATCAAGAATGGAGCAAATTCAGAGAGTGGTGCACCTTGTACAGAGGGGTAGAGTGCGTGCAGCAGAGCCGCTATGCGCATCCAAAAGATCATGGCGACGGCCAAGAGTACCGCAAACGCCCATTGCGAGGTGGAGTTGCGCCCAATGGCTTTCATAGAGTGGAATAGACTTGGTTTATGACCTTTCTCTCTTTCCCATGCTGCATCATAGAGACCTAAAGCGAGAAACGGACCAATCAACATGTACACAACCAAGCTTGGCATGATCACTAGGTGCGTGCCTTGCCATTGCACCAGAAGCACGATAGCGACGGCAGCGGCAGTAAAACAGAGCCCATAAAAAGCGCTGATGATCGGCATGCGAATAAGGTCATGTAGCCCAAGTGCTAACCAATGAAATGGTGCAGACACACTGAGCTGGTTAGATGGAATGGTTTTAGCGTAATCTTGATCCCTGACTTCATGTTTCTTCTGGAAGTCATCAGAATTAACGGTTCGAGGCATATGTCCTCCCTGATTGACAAACTGGCCTTCGTTTTATCAGGGCATGGCGCTAATCATCATGGATACGTCGGGCAATAGACTTGCATTTACCTTTGCAAAATCCAGCCATTTTCCGTTGTTAGCGTCTTCCCTTCTTAAGCGCTCTATTTTGCATACGAACAAACTCTCAAAGCGGTCTATTCGCAAGGGCACTTTTGTCTAACTATTGACCGTGTTAGAGGAAAACACAATTTTCAGAAGGGTATTAAATACAAGCTACAAGATAGTGAATTAACATTTTTGTAACAAAGTATTTGAAAAGACAGGATTAAAAAATAAAAAAGCCCTCAAAAAAATTTTGAGGGCTTTTTTGGAGTAAAAACTCAGGTTAAGAGTAATTACAGACCAGTAAACTCACGCAGGATCGCTGCTTTGTCTGTCGCTTCCCAAGGGAACTCTTCGCGACCGAAGTGACCGTATGCTGCAGTCTTCTTGTAGATAGGCTGAAGCAGGTTTAGCATCTCTTGCAGACCGTATGGACGTAGGTCGAAGTTTTGACGAACGGCTTCTACGATGATGTCGTGAGAGACTTTTTCAGTACCAAATGTCTCAACCATGATAGACGTTGGATCCGCAACACCGATTGCGTAAGACAGTTGGATTTCACAACGGTCAGCCATGCCAGCCGCTACGATGTTCTTCGCTACATAACGTGCTGCGTATGCTGCAGAGCGGTCAACTTTTGATGGATCTTTACCAGAGAATGCACCGCCACCGTGACGAGCCGCGCCGCCGTAGGTATCAACGATGATCTTACGACCTGTTAGACCACAGTCACCCATAGGACCGCCGATTACGAAGCGACCGGTTGGGTTGATGAAGAAGTTCGTTTCTTTGTTGATCCACTCTGATGGTAGTACTGGCTTGATGATCTCTTCCATAACCGCTTCACGCAGATCAGGGGTAGAGATGGTATCGCAGTGCTGAGTAGAAAGAACAACCGCATCGATACCAACGATCTTACCTTGGTCGTATTGGAACGTTACCTGAGACTTAGCGTCTGGACGTAGCCAAGGTAGAGTGCCGTTCTTACGCACTTCCGCTTGCTTTTGAACAAGAAGGTGAGAGTAAGTAATCGGTGCTGGCATTAGGATGTCAGTTTCGTTCGTTGCGTAACCGAACATGATACCTTGGTCGCCCGCGCCTTGTTCTTTAGGATCTGCTTTATCAACGCCTTGGTTGATATCTGGAGACTGCTTACCGATGGTGTTCAGAACAGCACAAGAATCCGCGTCAAAACCCATGTCAGAGTGAACATAGCCGATTTCGCGAACGGTTTCACGCGTTAGCTCTTCGATGTCTACCCATGCTGAAGTAGTGATCTCACCACCCACCATCACCATGCCAGTCTTAACGTAAGTTTCACAAGCAACACGTGCTTTTGGATCTTGTTCTAGGATTGCATCAAGAACCGCATCAGAAATTTGGTCTGCGATTTTATCTGGATGGCCTTCTGATACTGACTCAGAAGTAAACAGGTGCTTAGCCATGAGAGCTCCAATTACTGTTTTTAAGCGAGTGTCTAATCACTCACTTGTAATAAATTCAATGATATATAGTAGGTGTATCTACATCTAGACGTCTATTCTAGTCATCAATGTTCGATTAGCAAGCGATTTTTGCTTTTAACATATAGCCAAACGTTTGCCTGTTTTGTATGTGAATCGCCACATTCCGGCGACATTATTCGGCGATAATGCCAAAAAATGACGGTAAATCGTTTGCAGAGACTATATGGCTTTGCGACAATAGCGGCCGCTGATTATTCAATCAGTCTATGAAAAACTTGGAATTCGCTTAATGCACTCAGGAGCAGACATGTCTTCTCGTAAACAACTCGCTAATGCAATCCGCGCGCTAAGCATGGATGGTGTTCAACAAGCTAACTCAGGTCACCCAGGTGCACCAATGGGTATGGCAGATATCGCTGAAGTTCTTTGGCGTTCTCACCTAAATCACAACCCGTCAAACCCAGAGTGGGCTGACCGCGACCGTTTCGTACTATCAAACGGCCACGGCTCAATGCTGATTTACTCTTTGCTTCACCTAAGCGGCTACGAGCTATCAATTGACGATCTTAAAAACTTCCGTCAACTGCACTCGAAAACGCCAGGTCACCCAGAGTACGGCTATGCACCAGGTATCGAGACGACGACTGGCCCACTAGGTCAAGGCATCACTAACGCGGTTGGTATGGCACTGGCTGAGAAATCCCTTGCAGCGCAATTCAACAAAGAAGGTCACGACATCGTTGACCACTTCACTTATGTCTTCATGGGTGATGGCTGTCTGATGGAAGGTATCTCTCACGAAGCGTGTTCGCTAGCGGGTACGTTAGGTCTAGGCAAGCTGATCGCTTTCTGGGATGACAACGGCATCTCTATCGATGGCGAAGTGGAAGGTTGGTTCTCTGATGACACGCCTAAGCGCTTTGAAGCATACGGCTGGCACGTAATCCCAGCGGTAGACGGTCACGATGCTGACGCGATCAATGCAGCGATCGAGGCGGCAAAAGCGGATCCACGTCCAACACTTATCTGTACTAAAACTATCATCGGTTTTGGTTCGCCAAACAAAGCGGGCTCTCACGACTGTCACGGTGCACCTCTAGGTCACGACGAAATTGCAGCAGCACGCGAATTCCTAGGTTGGGAGCACGGTCCATTCGAAATCCCAGCTGATATCAAAGCTGAGTGGGATGCAAACGAAGCAGGCACGGCTAAAGAAGCAGCTTGGAACGAGAAGCTAGCAGCTTATGAAGCGGCTTACCCAGAACTTGCGGCTGAGTTTAAGCGTCGTGTGAACGGTGAGCTTCCTGCTGAATGGGAACAAGCTACAAGCAAGATCATCGCTGACCTTCAAGCGAATCCAGCAAACATTGCATCACGCAAAGCGTCTCAAAACGCGCTAGAAGCGTTTGGTAAGATGCTTCCAGAATTCATGGGCGGCTCTGCTGACCTAGCACCATCAAACCTGACCATGTGGTCTGGTTCTCAGTCTCTAACGGCTGACGATGCGTCTGGCAACTACATCCACTACGGTGTACGTGAATTCGGTATGACGGCGATCATCAATGGTATTGCTCTGCACGGTGGTTTCGTACCGTACGGTGCAACATTCCTAATGTTCATGGAATACGCTCGTAACGCAATGCGCATGGCTGCACTGATGAAAGTGCAAAACATCCAAGTTTACACGCACGACTCTATCGGTCTGGGTGAAGACGGTCCAACGCACCAGCCGGTTGAGCAAATCGCATCACTACGCGTAACGCCAAACATGAGCACATGGCGCCCATGTGACCAGGTTGAGTCTGCAGTCGCTTGGAAATACGCGATTGAGCGTAAAGACGGCCCTACGTCGCTAATCTTCTCTCGTCAAAACCTAACGCAGCAAGAGCGTGACGCAGAGCAGCTAGCAAACGTTGCTAAAGGTGGTTACATCCTGAAAGATTGTGAAGGCACGCCTGAGCTGATCCTTATCGCAACCGGTTCTGAAGTTGAACTAGCAACAAACGCTTACGCTGAGCTAACGGCTGAAGGCAAGAAAGTACGCGTTGTGTCTCTTCCTTCAACTGACGTATTTGACGCGCAAGATGAAGCATACCGTGAAGCGGTTCTTCCAGCGGCAGTGACTAAGCGTATCGCGGTTGAAGCGGGTATTGCGGATTACTGGTACAAGTATGTTGGCTTCGGTGGCAAGATCATCGGTATGACGACATTCGGTGAGTCTGCACCAGCAGGCGAGCTATTCAAGATGTTTGGTTTCACAACGGAAAACGTTGTGAACACGGCAAAAGAGCTGCTTGCATAAGCACCTTCATCTTGAAATGAAAAACCGAGCCTAGTGCTTAATGCCACTCGCTTAAGAACGAGTGGCATGTTTTTGTTTGTTAGGATATCTGGCAGGCTTTTTTAATACGACTCTAGGGTATGGTTTCCGGTTTCGTTTCTTTGGAAGTATAAGTCGCTTACCATTGTCCCTCAGGGCTTTTAGATTTTTCGGAATCGCCCCAGGACTCCGAGTATCGCTCGCCCAAATCATCTCATCCATTATTAAGAACAACGCATTAATAAAGCTGATCCGTAGTGGTTCAACTTGGTGTTGTTTGGCCATCTCAGCCATCTCTAACCTCACGATGT
>NZ_JAKJST010000055.1:0-7925 GCF_050337275.1 Vibrio wakamikoensis
ACCATTCCCCAATCAATTACCTCCGCTGGAATACCCTAGCGAACATGAAGTCAGAAAGGTGAAATGTGGCGGCTATATTAAACTTAACGGGCAAGCCATTTACGTCACGAGAAGACTATTAGGTGAGTACGTTAGTTTGGAATATATCGACAATCGATGTTGGTTGCTTCGATTTGGAGAAATGAGATTAGGGATTGTAGATGAAGTTGTTGGAAAAGTAATTCGGCCAACATAGGGTGTTACCTATGTGGCCGGTTTAAAGTGTTACCTATGTGACCATCAGTACAAGCGCACACCAAGCCTCAAGTAGATTCCTGTCTTCACAGGAATGACGGTGTTGAGGGTTGTAAAGACCCAATTTAGTCGTCCCCCCCTGCGCAGCAGGGGTCTTCTTTAAGCGCACACCAAGCCTTAAGTAGATTCCTGTCTTCACAGGAATGACGGTGTTGAGAGTTGTAAAGACCCAATTTAGTCGTCACCCCTGCGCAGGCAGGGGTCTTCTTTAAGCGCACACCAAGCCTCAAGTAGATTCTTGTCTTCACAGGAATGACGGTGGCTAAGGGTTCTATTGCTTTAACAACACATCCATTCTGGAGCAATAATATGTTGAGTATCACCACACTCGGCTATATCGCAGCGTTTTGCACCACTTGTTCTTTCATTCCTCAAGTGCTGCACATATTCAAGACCCGAGATACCCAATCCATCTCACTAGCAATGTATTCAATCTTCGTCACCGGTGTCGCGCTTTGGCTTGCGTATGGTGTATTAGTGACTGACCCACCAATCATCATTGCCAACGCCATCACCTTATTGCTCGCCTCCATCATTCTGATTATGAAAATCAAAGATGTCACCGGCAAACGACCAACCTTCTCCAAAACCAGCGCTTGATAAAACGTGACCTCCAAGCCAAGCTCCCCCTGCTTGGCTTTTTTCATTGTAAAACTCTTGAACTGCACAACAGTTTGTATAGGTGTTATGGCGCTATAGTTTCAGCAATTCAAACACTTATAAAAAAAAGGATACGTCATGTTGTCTTATTCTCTTCGCACCTCTATTTTAGCTCTGTCTATCGCAGCCTCTTGTGGTGCGATGGCGTCACAAGCATCGTCAGTGACACCAGAAGATACCTTTCCGAGCACACAAGCGTGGCTAACACACGCCAAGCAAGGTCTCGCTCCTTACTGGATGCATGAAGCAGCGCAAGGTGTCCCCGTCGGCAATTTCCCAACATTTCGCTGCGATAATGGAGAGTTATTAGACATATCCAACGTCTGCCCAGAGCTGCAACACGGCTGGATCATCCCTCACTTTGGGCGCGAATACACACGTATGAAGTCACGCCAGACTTACGCTTATGGCGTTCTTTTTCATCTTACCGGCGATGTTAAAGCGCTCGAACTTGCCAAAGACGGGGCTTACTACCTCATTGACCAACTTCAAGACGCCGAGAACGGTGGATTTATCTCGTTCACCGAAGACGATAAGCCGGGTCTAAAGTGGACACAACGCACCTCCCAAGACCAAGCTTACGCCCTTGTTGGCCTTGCCATGTATTACTACCTAACGCGCGACCCTAAGGTAGAGAAAGCACTCGTCGAACAGCAAGCGTTCATCTTCGATAAATACAAACTCAATGACGACGTCGGCCTAGCCTGGGTATTGGAAGATGGCGATGACCAAAGCGCCAAACAACACGAACTGGTCGCACAGCTTGATCAAATCAATGGCTACATGCTCCTAGTCGCCCCTCTACTTCCCGAGCCTCATAAAACCAAATGGCTAGCGGATCTCGAGTGGCTAACACAAATCTTAGTCAATGATTATCACGCCGATGATGAGCAGCGATTCTACGGAGCCATACACCACAAAGCCGTGATGCAGCCTAACGCGAAACATAATGACTTCGGTCATACCATTAAAGCGTATTGGATGACCTATCTCACCGCCCAGCTCCTGGATAAGCCAGACTGGGAGACCTTCGCTAAGCAAGGCATGGAAGTAACACTAGAAAGAGCCCAGTACAACATGCCATTTGAATATGTCGCCGATTTCTTCCCCAAAGAGCAGCAAGAAGCGCTAAAAGGCACCACCATCCCGACATGGCAAAGTAGACCAAACAGTGGTGGCGCCTCTTCTTGGGAACGGGCGGAGCTTGACCAAGCCGCTATGACGCTCTCTATGGATGTTGGAAAAGCTAGAGCACCACTCGGTGATACCACCACTGGCTTTATGAACGTATGGGTTGACCATAAATATGGCGGTGTGGGTCTAAATCCAAAATCAACCAAAGCCTTCCACTGGGGAAATGGTTATCACCAATTTGAACACGCTCTGATTGGCACACTGGCATCAGGGTCACTCAATCATAACCCAGTGACCCTGTATTACGCAGTGAACGATGAAAGACTCCCAAGCTTCACGCCATACTACTATCAAGGCAAAGTGAACAAGACCACATCGCTCAAGAATGGCAAGGTTCAGGCGGTAAGCTTTAGTGACATCACACCTTAGCTTTTATGCAAAAGGGCAGAAGTCATGCAAAGAAGGTAAGAAAATCGAAGAAACGGGCAGGAATCACTTGGTTTCAAAGGCATAACCTGCGACAATCCGCCCGTTATTCACCCTTGATTACAGATGGTCAATTATGCAAATCTTAGTACGCAACCTATCTCGCGAAACCACAGAGCACGATGTACGCCTTCAGTTCCGTGAGTACGGCCGAGTTACCGAGTGCACACTCGTACTAGACAAAGAGACAGGAAAGTCGAAGGGCTTCGCGTTTGTAACTATGCCTGAAATTGAAGAAGCGAAGGTAGCGATTAAAGAGCTAAACCTAACTATGTTTGGTGGCAGCAAGATCCGCGTTAAATTCGCCGGTCACTAATTGGCACATCGCCATACTCAAAATGCCCGACATGGCTAATTTAGCCAAGCTAAACCGTGTATTACATCATAAAGAACTCCGTTTATTCCGACAGATGAACGGAGTTTTTTTGTTGTTATTTCAGCCAAAATCACGTCTTAACAGACCAAAGCCCTACCTTATTTGTCATTGAGTGCAAAACTCAAATTTTTGTATTGCAACCAGCCTCAACGCAATTTAGCCTTAATGTAATTACACGCATTTTAAAAGGAATTACAGTGTCCCTTTCTCGTATCACTCTTACACTGACGCTCCTCGCATCCGCTACCACTTACGCAAGCCCGGTACAGTTTCTACTTGGCGTCGACAGCCATAAAGGTTTTGCTGGCGGCATAGAAACCATCGTCTACGATAACTTTATTATCGGCGGCCAGTTTAATTTTGGCTCTTCCGACGAAAGCAACAGTCAGACAGGCACTTACCCAGGCATTACCAACCCAACGTTTACCAGCAAAAAATCGGCACAGCATTACGGTCTATACACTGGTTACCGATTTAATGACGGAATGTTAGACGGCTTGGCACTCAAACTCGGCATTGCTCAAATGAACGTCAACATCAGTGAAGATGTTTATGGCACGGACGGGAATTCAGATATCATTTACGATATCAACGAGCGTAAATACCAACCTTTCGTTGGTCTTGGCTACCATGTTAGCGAGCGCTTTTCACTCAATATACACGCACACTTAGCCGGTATCGATACCATCAATGTTGACGGCAAAACACTCGACTCAGGTTTTGATGCAACAACGCTAAGCTTTATGGCCGGGTTTACCTTCTAGCCTGTTGAGACTCAAAATAATTTCCAACTGTTGAATAGGATAGTGCCCGTTTCGGGCCTATCGACACCCTTCTGATAACATCATCACCAAAAGCCTCATATTTCTCGATACATATCAAACAAGTCGCGCACCTTAGGGTTTGCGACTGTGCATTGAATCGGATTAACCTGATATCAACCAAATAGAAACCTCTATCTTGCCGCACTTAGACTAGGGAAAGTGAGTTAACTATGCCGTATGAGCTAAAGGATTTTGAAAATAACGAAATCAGCTTCGCTGAGCTGAACAACAAGTCTTTTGCCTGTGCACAAGGGGAGAATCAAGAGAGCTTGTTCGTAAAAACCTTTAAAAAGTTGCAAGACAACGGATTTATTCAGTCTGAAGAGCGTATCGCCATCCATCCAGAGAAGGAAGCCAACCCTTATCATCCCGACTTGATCGTAAACGAGAAGCTCGTCGCTGAATTGAAAACCAAGGCGTCACCACTGTTTATGGCGCTGAACTACGGTATCGACCCTCAATACGCACTCACCATGGATTTAAAGGACTCTCTACATTACAACAAACTGCTTGAGCAAGGTACAGACGTCACCATCTATGTTTGGGTGAAGTGGGCAGCCAAAACAATGCAACGCTATTCTGTGCAAAACGGGCAAAAGTGCTACAACGACGAAGTCTTTGAAGTTGGACAATTAGCGGGGATATGGAAGGTGAACTTCTCTCAATTGCGTCAGTTCGAACTTGACTATCAAGTGCCCATTCATTGGTACAAGGAAGAATTTCGCAAACCACCTGAATACTCACGCGATGAGCCAGAACACAAAGCGTGGTTTGACTATCTTGAAAACTTTGAGCCGAGACTAGTCAACCCTAGAACAAACAAACTGAAGAACATCACCTCAAAAGGTTATGACAAAGACACTCTTTACACCAAAGGCGACTCTTCTGGCAGTTACGTCTTTGACCTAAGAAACCCAATATTCCAGAGACTGTACTGGAATCATAAAAGCCCCAAGCGTCTTTGTTTGGACATACAACATTATCGCTAAATGCAAACAAGGAAGCCAAAAGGCTTCCTTGTTTGCTATTGCGTACTACTCGTTATTACGCGTTGCCAGTGGTTGGCTGCTCAAGAGATTCGATATCGTTAAGTAGCCTTACCAGTGAATGCCCTAACGCTTTAGACATATTCACCGGTACCGCATTACCGATTTGCTTATACGCAGCGTTCTTCGAGCCTTTAAACTCCCAATTGTCCGGGAAAGTCTGAATACGTGCGTACTCTCTTACTTGAAGCGGGCGCGTTTCAATAGGATGGCAGCGTTCCGTTTGTTTTTGTGCTGGAGACGTGGTGAGCGTCAAACTCGGCTCATCCAAAGAGAGACGTCTTGCCATGCCCGTCTTACCACCACCTAGGAAGTAGCTACCGCCCATGTATTCACGCTGCAGATCATCTGACAGATCGCGCCAGTAGCCACCTTGCGGTACATGCTCCATGATTTCGCGTTTGCGCTCTGGGTAAAGCTGGCCTTCTGACTCAGGTACATCCGTGTCGTAAAGTTCACCCGCGTAAAATGCATCACGAAGCGTCATCACTTTGCGATAAGGTGAAGGCCAATGAAACTTCACTTTTTGCGCCAGATCTTTTCGGATAGCAACCAAGATCAAGCGTTCACGTTTTTGTGGAACTTTGTAGAATATCGCTTTGAGTACGCGCGGCTCAACCAACTCATAACCGAGTTCATCAATGACGCTTTTAATGGTTTCTAGGGTGCGACCATCGTCGTGAGTAAGCAGTGCTCTTACGTTTTCTGCCAAGAATACTTTTGGCTGAGTTTCTTTGATGGCACGCGCCATTTCGAAAAACAAGGTACCGCGAGTATCTTCAAAACCTAGGCTCTTACCTGCATAAGAAAATGCCTGACATGGGAAGCCGCCAGTAAGAATATCCACCTCTTCTTCAATCTGGGTGAAATCCACTTTAGCAATGTCGCCTTCAATCACATTCCAATCTGGTCGGTTATGGCGCAACGTCGCACAGGCGTGCTTGTCCATTTCGTTAAGAAGAATGCTCTCAAGGCCCGCTTGTTCCATGCCAATAGCAAGGCCGCCACCACCAGCGAACAGCTCGACCAGTTTGTAAGGTCGCAATGGTTTCACAGCGCGTTCATCATCCCAAAGGGTTTGAACCATCGACTGGATCTCTGGGTGATGTTCAACTTGGTCAAGCCCAATGGTGCCAGACTCTTCGCAGCGCTTTAACTCACCACGACGAATACGTGCTTCCATGGTCGATTTAGATTGGGAAAGGATATCCGCTAATACTTCAACACTAAAATTCATTTTCTTCTCTTTGGACATCATAACAATGACGCTTCCAATAGTAGATAAGGACTGTACAAACATACAGCCCCATTTGTTCGGGTTGACTATTCTACCTGTTTTTAAAAGTGCAGACTACCTGCCAAAAGCTCTGACTGTCATCAAACTTCCGCGCTAAGTGGTTACGTTTAAGGTTGCCAGTCGCCCTACTTTTTCAAATAGCCTAGGGTCTGCGCCATGCGATCGGCATTGTCTTTAATCCAGCTTGAGTCAAAAGGCCCCCAAGAAACAATCTGGTAGTGACCATTTTTCAGTGCACCCGTGAACTCACATTCGATATCTAGCTCATGCAGAGCATTAATCGTGTCTTGAGCCGTACGGCGTGGAATTTCGATGCTAGATTGGATCTTTGGGATGGTATTGCAGCCAGAATCAATAAGATAAGCGAGATACAAGCGGCGATAAAATGAAGTTTTGGTTTTACTAGGGGTCATGCGTCCTTTTCCTTGGAAAGAGGAAGAGCATTGCGCTCCCCCTCTAATGATTCATCATCCGGGCAGGTTGATGTCATCCGAAATAGACTAGCAAAATTTGATACTTAGAGCCAGTTAAGCCGCCAACTGCATTAGGAAAGCATCTTTGCGAGCGTTGAATCGCTCTACGAGATCATCGATCGCCTCATCCGAATAAGGTTTAAGACCGCTAGCCACCATTCGCTTAACGCCTTTACCAATGACAATGCCATCTTCTTTAAAGTTAAAGTTCAGTGTCACGGTACCGCGCTTACCTTCAATATCAAACGTTGCACCGCTAAACTCAACCTCTGGGTGCGTCAGATCTAAACGAGAAAACTCCACTTCCATGCTCTCGTAAATCACCAGCGGGCGCTGGGAGTTGATCATCATCTGCTTTTCTTGCATCAGTGGCACCATAATGTGCGGGAAGTTCATGCCAGAGAATTGCACGTAGTTCGATACCACGTGCTCAATAAACTCAGCAGAGCGGCTTTGCTCACCTGAGTGAGAGAAACGCAGATACTCTTTGCCATTATCATCGACAACCACAGATTCACTGTCGCTGTTACGCTGTACTTCGAGTTCAACACCGTCGTTGACCATTCCAGAGAATTCAAAACGCATCTTTTGGCTAATGCCTTCTTTATCTAGCAAGGCTGCAAAAAGCAGATCGCCCGGCACACAAAAACGCTTGCTGTCTTCGTCGTGGATAGGATTGAAATCCCCAGCGACTTTTTTAGCAAAATGGCTAGCTTGTTGACGAGTGAACTGGAACTTCGAATTTTCTCTTGAAATATAAGGTGTTAGAAACATACAACGACACTATTAATTTAAAAACTGGCGGAAGTATAACGTATGCCACCAAGGCCAATGGTCTATCCAGATAAATACCTAAATACTTAGTTGTTTAACGCAGCAACTTCTTGTAATATCGCCGCTCATTTTCGGTCTTATTATTCGTTCCTTGCTTCCTCTGGACGACCGACCAACTGTGGAAGCTAATAATCCGTAAGGAGCAACCAATGCGTCACTACGAAATCGTATTCATGGTGCACCCTGATCAAAGCGAGCAAGTTGCTGGCATGATCGAGCGTTACACTGGTTCAATCACTGAAGCTAACGGTACTATCCACCGTCTAGAAGACTGGGGCCGCCGTCAAATGGCTTACCCAATCAACAAGCTTCACAAAGCACACTACGTTCTAATGAACGTTGAAGCGCCACAAGAAGCGATTGATGAGCTAGAAACTGCTTTCCGTTTTAACGATGCAGTTCTACGTAACATGATCATGCGTACTAAAAAAGCTGTTACTGAGCCTTCTATCATGCTTAAGCAGAAAGAAGAGCGTTCTGAGCGTGCTCCACGTCGTGAAG
>NZ_JAKJST010000017.1:0-255134 GCF_050337275.1 Vibrio wakamikoensis
GTACTAATTGCCCGTGAGGCTTAACCATACAACACCCAAAGGGTTTTGATGGACTCAAAGCAAGAACAAATTGAATGTGTAGAGAACGCATTAACAGCTTTCCGGATTTATTGTTTTCAGATTTTCAGAAAATCTGAAGGCAAAACAGAATTTGCTTGGCGACCATAGCGTTGTGGACCCACCTGATTTCCATGCCGAACTCAGAAGTGAAACGCAATAGCGCCGATGGTAGTGTGGGGTTTCCCCATGTGAGAGTAGGACATCGCCAGGCTTTAAATTTTAAAGAGCCCGTTTTAAAAGACGGGCTTTTTTAGTCCTGAAGGACAACCACGATGCTGATATAGCTCAGGTGGTAGAGCGCATCCTTGGTAAGGATGAGGTCCCCAGTTCGAGTCTGGGTATCAGCACCAGTATTTAGAGTCATCTTGCTGCGCAAGGTGCACCCAAGCAAGATTTTGTTTGGCGACCATAGCATTGTGGACCCACCTGATTCCATGCCGAACTCAGAAGTGAAACGCAATAGCGCCGATGGTAGTGTGGGGCTTCCCCATGTGAGAGTAGGACATCGCCAAGCTTTAATTTCACGCCTCAGCATAAGCTGGGGCGTTTTCGTATCTACGGTATGTGTATCAATATTACATTAATACCACGATCAAGTTTCCTAGCCCTTCTATTTAATACTATTAGCATGATTTTGCTACTGATTCAGTTACACTTTAATCATGTTTCTAAACTAGTTATCTATTATGAGCTTACAATTTCCATTTATTATCTCGGGTGGGCCGGGATCTGGGAAAACCACATTACTAGAAGCACTTGGTGAATTGGGTTTTCAGGTATTTCCTGAGGTTCCTAGGCTGCTCATAGAACAACAATCTAGACTCAATGATGGTGTATTGCCGTGGACGCAACTTGGACGCTTTGCTGAAATGTGTTTCCAGGAAATGGTTATTCAAAGAGGTCTTGCTCAACAATCAAAGCAGCTTAGCTTTCTCGACCGGGCTATTCCTGATGTGTGTGCTTATTTGGAATTTGGAAACCTGTCTGTATCAGACAATATCTTCAGCGAGGCTAACAAAGAATATCAGCAGACTGTCTTATTCTGTAAACCAACGCGTGAGACTTATGTGCAAGATGAGGTACGTCCTTATCCATTTGAGGAAGCACTGTCGATTCATCAAGCGTTGCGTATGCAGTATCAAGGGCTAGGATTTCAAGTTATTGAGATCCCGTTAATGACTGTACAACAGCGGGTCGAGTTTGTTGTTGAATTGTGTCAAACTCATACAGCAACCACTATTAGCAAGGAGAGCTAAGGAACAATGCACGACAAATTGCCTCGTCACCTCATAGAACCTGTTTCTAACTTACTGTGCTTTGTTCGCTACTTGGTTCAGCGCATGTCTCATGACCGAGTGAATGTCAACGCGGGCTATCTAACGTATATTACGTTACTCTCTATCGTGCCTATGTTGACGGTTCTGCTGTCAGTGTTGTCCTCGTTTTCAATATTTGCCAATGTTGGTGAAGTGCTACAAAACTTCATCATTCAACATTTTGTACCCGCAGCTGGTGATGCTGTTTATACAGCTCTCACTGAGTTTGTCGCTAATACAGGTCGAATGACAGCAATTGGTAGTGGTTTTTTGTTTGTTGCTGCCTTGATGCTCATCTCCAATATCGATAACAATCTCAACTACATCTGGCGAGTCAAAGTAAAGCGACGTCCGGTGTTTTCCTTCTCTATGTATTGGATGATATTGACTCTAGGTCCAATTTTGGTTGGTGCCAGTATTGTAGGAACCTCATACCTCACGTCATTAAAGATCTTGGAGCATGAGCTACTCAGTGGTGCATTTAGTTTCTTTTTAGGCTGGTTGCCCGCTTTTCTTGCACTGTTAGCTTTCACTGGGCTTTATGTTCTCGTTCCTAATAAGAAAGTCTATTTGAGCCATGCCATTATCGGCGCTGCCGTAGCGACATTGTTGTTTGAGGTGAGTAAGAAAGGTTTCGCGTACTACATAACTCAGTTCCCTTCTTATCAGTTGATTTATGGGGCGCTAGCGGCCATTCCAATCCTCTTTCTCTGGATCTATTTGTGCTGGTTTATCGTTTTGATTGGTGCCGAGTTCACAGCAGCACTAGGAGAGAAAGAACACTGGCGACTGAAAAGCCCCGTGATACAATCGACAGCCGAAAAGAAGCAATTGACCCAAAAGGAACAACCGCGTGATAGCACTGATACAAAGAGTGAGTGAGTCTGCTGTTAAGGTTGACGGAAAAACGGTCGGCGAAATCGGTAAAGGTCTGTTGGTCTTATTAGGTGTTGAAAAGGACGATGATGAAGCCAAAGCAAAGCGCTTGGTTGAGCGCGTCACTACCTACCGTGTTTTTGAAGATGAAGCCGGCAAAATGAATCTAAACGTCAAGGATGTGGATGGCAGCGTTCTTGTGGTTTCACAATTTACGCTACCAGCGGATACCAAGAAAGGGACTCGAGCGGGCTTTTCTAAAGGCGCACATCCGGCGGATGCTGAGCGTCTCTATGACTATTTTGCTGACCATTGTCAGCAGGTATTACCAACAGAACGCGGCCAGTTTGCAGCTGATATGAAAGTATCACTCATTAACGATGGTCCTGTGACGTTCTGGTTGCAGGTATAAACGAGTAACGCGTTAAGTTTACATGCGAAAGGATATCTATGTTTAAACTCATTACTCCTAAGACAGAAAATCAGCTCAGTAAGTACTATCATTTTCGATGGCAGATGTTGCGTGAGCCGTGGCGACTGCCGGTAGGATCTGAGCGTGATGAGTATGACGAAATGAGTCATCACCGCATGATTGTCGATGGGCGAGGAAGACCCATGGCGATTGGACGCTTGTATATTACGCCTGATAATGAAGGCCAAATCCGCTACATGGCGGTAAAGAGTAGTCGTCGTGACAAAGGCATGGGGTCATTAGTGCTGGTTGCACTCGAGTCCTTTGCTCGTCAAGAAGGCGTTAAGCGCTTGGTATGTAATGCCCGAGAAGATGCAATCTCTTTCTATGAGAAAAATGGCTTTAACAGCCAGGGTGAGCTTAATGACCAAAAAGGGCCGGTTCGTCACCAACAAATGGTGAAACCGCTCGATCCTTTAGCCAAAGTCCTTCGCAGACCTGAATGGTGTGCAGAGCTACAAGAGCGCTGGGAGCAGCAGATACCTATTAGTGACAAGATGGGTATCAAGATTAACCAGTACACTGGCTATCGCTTTGAATGCAGTGCGCAGTTGAATCCTAACCTCAACCCACACAATACGATGTTTGCTGGCTCAGCGTTTACGTTGGCAACGTTAACGGGTTGGGGCATGACTTGGTTACTGATGCGCGAACGTGGTTTGGTAGCGGATATCGTGCTGGCAGATAGTCGAATTCGCTATCGACATCCCGTGGAGTCCAGCCCAGTATCTGTCACATCATTAGATGGCATTAGTGGTGATTTGGACAGACTTGCCGCAGGTAAGAAAGCACGAATCGTGATCAACGTGACCATCTATAGTGGTGATACACCAGCGGTCGAGTTTGTTGGTACCTACATGCTGTTACCTAATTATCACGACAAGCTACTGTCGAGTTAACAGATTAGCCCTCATCTCATGGTGGGGGCTACTTTTATCGGCAGCCCTCTATTGGTGTAGCGGTGATCACGCCTGTGAGGATGTGTAGCGTGTAGATGCTTTTACAGGGCTCGGTTAATTCTATGTTGAGCGCTTCAAGAGGCTGCGAGCTCAAATCAATACTCTGCTTCGCTTCACCGTTAAGGTTTTCGCTAGAGATCTTAAATGGTACCAACTCCACTCTCCCTCTATCTGCGGTTAATTTCAGCGGTGTAATATCGACTGAAAACGGCGTCTGCGAATGTTCTGTAACGGCTGTAGTATTGTAGAAGCTTGCGTTGAGCGCTCCAGACACTGTTTGAGAGAAAGCGTGTTTATCAGCAATCAAAGCGCTCATCTCTAGCTCGACATCGGCTGCACCGGTGAATCCTAGCGCAGCAGGGCTACTTAGGTATTGGGTAAGCTGTACAGGTAGTGAGAAAGCGTTAGCACTAACTTTGAGTGGTTGGCTTGGCGCAGTAAAGTCGAGCTCAGCATTGGCCGTTAGGTAACCTTGGTCAAATGGAATAAATAAGCGATTTAACTGCCATTTACCCTGCTTGCTTTCGGTTTCAATAATGATCTGATTTGCGAGCACTTTGTCGATACTGGCACTATTGGCAGATGCCGTTGCTTTTCCTTGCCACAATCCCCACTGGTAGTCCTTTTTAAGGACTAGGTCATTGGCCTTCATATTGAACCCAGTGACTTGCCAAAATGGCTTGTTGGCCAGTTGAATCCACTGAGAGCGATTGAAGGTCGCATTATCAATAGTGATCGTCTTGATATCGTCGGCGTTGATATCATTAAACAGAGTCAGTAAAGAGGCATCACCAGACTCTTGGATAAACTTGATGCCATCAATATTAACCTTATCCAGCTTAACTGTGTTGGGGGTGAGTTCTCCCGACACTTGTACGCGCCCTTGCTCAAGCCGTGTATCTAAGTCGGCTATTTGGATCTTATCTTTACTGGCATAGAGTTCTATCGTCGGCTCGATAAACTCAAACCCTTGCCAGACAACTTGATCTGCATCGATGGAGAGATAAGCTTGCTGCTGAGACCATAGCTGTTTATCGAGCTCTATGCCCTCAACAGAGGCGTTGATGTTGCTGATCTTACTGCCGTTATAACTTAGCGATGAGTTAAGAATATCTAGGCTGTTGATGTGATTAACATACTTCTGAAACAAAGAAAACCAAGGGTCATCAAGATGAGTTTGCTCAAGGCTTAAGCGATTGATGGTGGTGTTAACCAATGACCATCCGCGTTCGAGTTTCTGCGCTTGTGTAGAGATACTTGCGCCGCTCCATGTGAAGGAAACGCCGTACAGCTTGCTGTTATCTCTCGCAAACACGCCGTCAAGTAATACATCGTGCAGCGCAGAGCCTTGATAATTGAGCTGAGAAGCCTCTAGTTGGACTTCGCCTTGAGATGACATGAGTGAGTCACCAGCGACAAGCCCTTTAACTTGCAGGCGCAGATCGTTGATGATCAGTTCATTATCACTGTAATCTAAATGATCAATCGCCAGGTTTTCGATCTGCCAGCGCTCAATCAGTTCTAAAGGTAATGGGTCTCTGCCATTAAGGGTCGTGCCATCAATCAACAATTCTTGAACAGTGAGGGGTTGCTTGGTCGATAAATTACCTGCCAGCCAAACAGAGAGCTTCGCGACTTCGACTGGTGGCTGCTCCGCAATCTCGAATCGAGCGTTTTCAAACGTGACCTGATTAGGGTAGTGATAGTGAAAGGCTTCACTAGTGACATGGATATCAAGTACTTTCTCTAGTGCGTAGCTCACCACTGGCTTTGCGTATTGAGTATGCAATACACCAAATACCAACAAAATGGAAAGCAGACCCAGTGCCATGAGTGCAACTAACAGTGCAACAATCTTTCTTACCACAGTGACAAAGCCTAATCGTTCAACATAAACAATAATTTAGCGTGTATAGATGAAAAAAGCCCCTCTAAATGAGGGGCTGGGGTTAAAAAGTTGGATTTCTATCTAACTTATTAGTCTAGCTGTGGGCCTGCCGCAACCAATGCTTGGCCTTCTGCGTTGTCGGTATACTTGTCAAAGTTCGCGATGAAACGCTTAGCAAGATCTTCCGCTTTGCTTTCCCACTGTAGAGGGTCAACATAGGTTTCACGAGGATCTAAGATTGATGGATCCACACCTGGAAGTGAAGTTGGTACTTCTAGGTTGAATACAGGGATATTCGTGGTTTCCGTTTTTTCGATAGAGCCATCAAGGATCGCATCGATAATGCCGCGAGTATCTTGGATAGAGATACGTTTACCCGTACCGTTCCAACCGGTGTTAACTAGGTAAGCTTCAGCGCCAGCAGCTTCCATACGTTTAACCAGTACTTCAGCATACTTAGTTGGGTGTAGCGTTAGGAACGCGGCACCAAAACACGCAGAGAAGGTTGGCGTTGGCTCTGTGATACCACGCTCGGTACCAGCTAGCTTAGCCGTAAAGCCTGATAGGAAGTGGTACTTAGTTTGCTCTGGTGTTAGCTTAGATACTGGTGGTAGAACACCGAACGCATCAGCAGATAGGAAGATCACTTTATTCGCGTGACCGCCTTTTGATACTGGCTTCACAATATTGTCAATGTGGTGAAGTGGGTACGAAACACGAGTATTTTCTGTTTTCGAACCATCATCAAAGTCGATAGAGCCATCATTGCGAACAGTCACGTTCTCTAGTAGCGCATCTCTGCGGATCGCATTGTAGATGTCTGGCTCCGCTTCTTTCGATAGGTTGATAGTCTTCGCGTAGCAGCCACCTTCGTAGTTGAAGATACCGTCATCATCCCAGCCGTGTTCATCGTCACCGATTAGCGCGCGTTTAGGATCGGTTGATAGTGTGGTTTTACCCGTACCAGAGAGACCGAAGAAGACTGCAACATCACCTTCTTCACCCATGTTTGCAGAACAGTGCATAGAAGCGATATCACGAAGTGGTAAGAAGTAGTTCATCATCGCGAACATACCTTTCTTCATTTCGCCGCCGTACCAAGTACCACCGATAAGCTGCATTCTTTCTGTTAGGTTGAAGACAGTGAAGTTTTCAGAGTTAAGACCTTGCTCTTCCCATTTCTGGTTGGTGCATTTAGCACCATTCATAACAACGAAATCAGGCTCGAAGGTTGCAAGCTCTTCTTCTGTTGGACGAATGAACATGTTTTTAACGAAGTGCGCTTGCCACGCTACTTCAGTGATAATACGAATGCATAGACGAGTATCTGGGTTGGTGCCGCAGAATCCGTCGATCACAAATAAACGTTTATTGGATAGTTGACCAGTAACTAGAGTTTTAAGGTCGTTCCATGCCTCTTGGGACATAGGTTTGTTGTCATTTTTAACCTTATCGTTTGTCCACCACATGTTTTCTTCAGTTGTAGCGTCTTTAACAATAAATTTGTCTTTTGGAGAGCGTCCAGTAAAGATTCCCGTATCTACAGCAACGGCGCCAAGCTCAGTAACTACGCCTTTCTCGTAGCCTTCTAGACCTTCGCGAGTTTCCTCTTCAAATAACTGTTCGTAGCTTGGGTTGCGAACGATGTCAGTTACGCCAGTGATTCCGTACTTGGTTAGATCGATTTGTGCAGCCTTGTTAATGTCCATAACGGTCATAGGTGCTCCTTATTGGATTTTTTGTAGGGATTTTAAAATTGTAGTAATAATTGTTTAGTTGTTATTTTGTTTTTTATTTTGAACTCCATGCTAGCAATGGATATCCGAGAAAACAGGGAGGTAGTTCAAAAATTAGTCATCAGTTATTGATGGTTTTAAGTGTTTTGTCACATATTGAATTTAGGTGATTTCTCCTCAAAGCAAACCTTTGCGCTAGATCAAATGTAACACATTAAAACCACCTCTAGTTAGATGTTCTGTTCATGTTTTTTGCAACATTGTTAAAAAAAACGAACAAAAAAAGCCAGTTCGTTAACGAACTGGCTTTTTGGGCTGAACACGTTCAGATTTTAGTGCACGGTGCTATCACCTGGTGCGGATTGAGCGTCCGCAAAAATCGCTTTGATTTCTGGTTCGTCAAAAGCGTACGTGGTACCACAGTAATCACAGTGAAGCGCTACTTCGCCATCTTGTGCAAGAATATCCATGATCTCTTCTTGTGCCACCGTTGAAATAGCACCCGCGCTGCGCTCACGTGAACAGCCACAGAAAAACTCAACCTGTTTCGGCTCGAATACTTGTACTTTATCTTGGTTGTACAAACGATAAAGTAGCGAGTTGGCTTCTAAGCCAAACAATTCTTCGTCTTTTACGGTATTGGTCAGTTGCTCTAGATGTTCGAAGTCTTCTGCTGAACCTGTACCATCAGGCATCACCTGAAGCATCATACCTGCCGCATGTGGTTTACCTTCAAACTCACCTGAGCGGATCCACAAGCGTGTTTTTAGCTGCTCAGAACGTTCGAAGTAACCTTCAAGAACTTCAGCAAGAGTGTCACCTTCTAGGCCAACGACACCTTGGTAGCGCTCGCCCTTATCTGGAGTGATGGTGATCACTAGGTAGCCTTTACCCATCATGTCATGGATGTTGGCATCGTCGGCAATGTCACCTTCCCAACGCGCTACACCGCGAAGCTTTTGGTTGTGGTCACCGTTAATGACAGCAAGTGATACCGGACCGTCACCTTGAAGCTGCATAGTAATAGAGCCTTCAAACTTTAGTGTCGCAGTTAAAAGGCTGGTGGACACGAGTAGGTCACCAAGTAGCTTTTGTAGCGGAGCTGGGTAGTCCTTGCTTGATAGAATTTCTTGATAAGTTGTATCCAGTTGTACGAGTTCGCCACGCACAGACAGTTCTTCAAAAAGGTAGCGGTTAAGTATGTTGTTAGCCATTGAGGAAGCTCCAGCTTATTGGTGTTTAAATTTAATGATGTCGCGACGCTGTTTCTTGTCAGGTCGACGCTCTGGACTTGGGTTGTGAGCGTGCAGCTTTCTTTTCAACGCGTTGTCTTCTCGCTTGGCGATACTCTCAGTTGTCTCGCTGTAGAGAGTCTGGGCTTCCGGTGCACCTCGACGTTGATCGGAGATTCGCTCAATGACCACGGTTTTCTCTTCATTACCTTGGCGCAGGGCGATCACTGCTCCCAATTCCACTATTTTGCTCGGCTTCGAGCGCTGTCCATTGTAGTGGACTTTGCCGCCGTCGACCATATTTCGTGCGATACTTCTGGTTTTATAGAAGCGAGCAGCCCATAACCATTTGTCCAAACGAACGGAATTATTCTCGGAACTCATTGTCAATCCTACTTTCTAAGTCAGTATTGGTAAGCCAAACTGAACTAGTGATAGATTTATCTTGCTATTGGTGTACTAAATGGTGCTTAGGTCTAAAAAATTCAACCCCGGAGTTGCAATAGCATTACTGTCACAGCAGATATGCTATAGTCTGTCGGTTAGCAAAGAGCAAAAAGTTGCTTATATCTTCGAGATTTATAACATAGTGAAATATCGGAAAGTTCATTATCTAGCAGGAAGTTAAAAGGGTGAAAGGAATATCTATATCGGCGAATGGCATTACCGCTGCCTCTTTGACTTCATTTTTACGACGTTGTACGCAGTACCAGCCTCAAATTAGCCTTATTGTCACCTTAGTGTTACTTGTTATCTCCTGCTGGATCGCGGGTGCTTTGTTGTGGCAGTTGTTTCCGCAATCGCACTCCGTAACACGCTGGGTCGCACCAACGACGGTGACTGCCACGAATAATGTGCAAACGGCTAAGTTGCAATCGTCAGATATCAATAATGCCAATATCTTTGGTCGTTACAGCAAAGAGCAAAAAGTGGTGCAAGCACCAGTGGTGACTGATGCTCCGAAGACTCGCCTTAATGTGGTGCTCGTTGGTTCGGTGGTGAGCTCAAACCCTGAGCGCAGCCTTGCGGTGGTTGCTCATCGAGGTAAGCAAGGTACCTATGGCATCGGTGAGCAGATTGATGGTACCCGTGCGACTGTGAATGCAGTTTTTATCGATCGGATTATCATTTCCAACTCTGGTCGTGATGAAACCGTGATGCTTGAGGGGGTCGAATATAAAAAGCTGGAGTTGAACCAGCGCCCGAAAGCCGCCGCTTCTAATATCGCTGGCAACAATCCCATCGACTCCGAAGAGAAGTTAGCGGCGATCCGTCGCACCATTACCCAAGACCCACAGCAAATATTCCAATACGTCAGGCTTTCTCAAGTAAAGCGTGATGGCAAGGTAGCAGGTTATCGAGTAAGCCCAGGGCGCGACCCTGAGCTGTTCAATTCGGTTGGTTTACAAAATGGCGATATCGCCATCGCACTCAATGGTGCTGACCTAACTGACCCTGCTGCGATGGGGCAGATTTATCAATCCATCACCGACCTAACCGAGTTGAACCTCACCGTTGAACGCGATGGACAGCAACATGACATCTTCATTCAGTTTTAGTCATGTCGACCGTATTACAAGGGAGCAATAAGTGAAAAGTTGGCTTAAAACAAGTACCTGGTTATTGATGGGGAGCCTGATGGCGGTACCCGCGGTATCAGCCAATGAATTTAGCGCCAGTTTTAAAGGCACTGACCTTCATGAGTTTATCAATATTGTTGGGCGTAACCTCGACAAAACCATCATCGTAGATCCTTCCGTACGCGGTAAAGTCGATGTGCGAAGTTATGACGTGCTGAATGAAGAGCAGTATTACAGCTTTTTCCTCAACGTTCTCGAAGTGTATGGCTTCGCGGTGGTTGAGATGGATAACGGCATTCTAAAAGTCATCAAAGCCAAAGACGCCAAAACATCCGCGATTCCGGTTGTGGGAGATACTGATATTGCCGTAGGCGATACAGTGGTCACTCGTGTGGTTGCGGTTAAAAACGTCTCGGTACGTGAGTTGTCACCACTACTAAGGCAGCTTAATGATAACGCTGGTGCAGGTAACGTAGTGCATTATGACCCGGCGAATATCATTCTGATCACAGGCCGCGCTGCGGTGGTGAACCGTTTAGCGGAAATTATCAAGCGTGTTGACCAAGCCGGTGATAAAGAAGTGGAAGTGGTGGAGCTGAAAAACGCGTCTGCAGCAGAAATGGTGCGTATTGTCGACGCGCTAAATAAAACTACGGATGCCAAAAATACCCCTGCATTCTTACAGCCTAAGCTGGTGGCGGACGAGCGTACCAACTCAATTCTTATTTCTGGCGACCCTAAAGTGCGCCAGCGCTTGCGCCGTTTGATTGGTCAACTGGACATCGAAATGGCCACCAAAGGCAATAACCGTGTTCAATACCTAAAATATGCCAAAGCGGAAGATTTGGTCGATGTGCTAAAAGGCGTGTCGGACAATCTGCAAAAAGAGAAACAAGCAGGAACAAAATCAGGCTCTACAGCCAATCGCAGTGAAGTCATGATTGCCGCGCACCAAGATACCAATGCGTTAGTACTGACCGCACCGCCAGATATTATGAAGGCGCTACTTGAGGTGATTTCTCAGCTGGATATTCGCCGCGCGCAGGTATTGATTGAAGCTCTAATTGTTGAACTGGCTGACGTAGATGGTGCTAACCTCGGTGTTCAGTGGGGCTCGGTCAACGGCGGCAGTGTGGTGCAGTTTAGCAACACTGGTGCGTCTATCGGCAGCGTGATGGTTGGTATGGAAGAAGCCAAAGACAAGAAGACTACAGAAACTCGTGTTGATGCTGATGGCAACCCATACAACGTTGAAACGACAACGACGGGTGATTTTAGTAAGTTGGCAAGCGCACTGAGCGGTGTACAAGGTGCAGCTGTTGGTATCGCCTTAGGTGACTGGACAGCACTCATCACGGCGGTTTCTAGTCAGTCAAATTCGAACATTTTGTCATCGCCAAGCATTACCGTAATGGATAACGGTGAAGCTTCGTTTATCGTCGGTGAAGAAGTCCCTGTTCTGACGGGGTCGACAGCGGGCTCAAACAATAGCAACCCATTCCAAACCGTTGATCGTAAAGAGGTTGGTATCAAACTAAAAGTGGTGCCACAGATCAACGAAGGTAACTCAGTTCAGCTTAACATTGAGCAAGAAGTCTCTAACGTCCTAGGTGCAAACGGTGCCGTTGACGTGCGTTTCGCTAAGCGTCAGCTCAATACTTCAGTCATGATCCAAGATGGCCAAATGCTGGTGCTTGGTGGCTTGATTGATGAGCGTGCGGCAGAGAGTGAATCGAAAGTGCCGTTCTTAGGTGATATTCCTTACCTTGGTCGCTTGTTTACGTCGACCTCGACCACGGTTGAGAAGAAGAATTTGATGGTCTTCATTAAGCCAACCATCATTCGCGACGGCATGACATCAGACGGTATTACGCAGCGTAAGTACAACTACATTCGCGCTGAGCAGCTGTTTAAGGCGGACAAAGGTCTTAAGCTGATGGATGATGGCTTCATTCCTGTATTGCCTGAATTTAATGAGACAGCGCGTTACCCATCAGAGATCCAAGCGTTTATTGATCAAGTGGAAGCGAAGTAATGATGGAAAGCCCAGAGCATCGCCCGCTAGCTAACCGCTTACCGTTTAGCTTTGCTAATCGCTTTAAAGTAGTGTTTGAAGCGCAGGAGTCGCAGTCGATTCTCTATTATGTAGAACCACTGGCGCTCAATGCCTTGCAGGAAGTAAAGCGAGTATTTCGAAAGCCGTTTTCTTTGCATGCACTGCCGTCGAGCGAGTTTGATGCCAAGTTGACCCAGGCTTACCAGCGTGACTCCTCTGAAGCTAGACAGCTGATGGAAGATATTGGTGCGGACAGTGATGACTTTTTCTCGCTGGCAGAAGAGCTGCCTCAAGATGAAGACCTGTTAGAGTCCGATGATGATGCGCCAATCATTAAATTGATCAATGCCATGCTTGGCGAAGCGATCAAAGAAGGCGCATCTGATATCCATATCGAAACCTTCGAGAAAGTGCTGTCGATCCGTTTTCGTATTGATGGTGTGCTGCGAGACGTTCTGGCACCAAGCCGCAAATTGGCACCGCTATTGGTTTCGCGCGTAAAGGTTATGGCTAAGCTGGATATCGCTGAAAAACGCGTACCACAAGATGGTCGTATTTCGCTGCGTATCGGTGGCCGAGCAGTGGATGTGCGTGTTTCGACGATGCCGTCATCGCACGGCGAGCGAGTAGTAATGCGTCTTTTAGACAAAAACGCCACTCGTCTTGATCTACACAGCTTAGGTATGACGGCAGATAACCATGTCAACTTTAGACATCTTATCGGCCGTCCTCACGGCATCATTTTGGTCACAGGTCCAACTGGCTCGGGTAAGTCGACCACGCTGTATGCTGGCTTACAAGAGATCAACAGCAATGAGCGCAATATCCTCACCGTTGAAGACCCGATTGAATTTGATATCGATGGCATCGGTCAAACTCAGGTGAATCCTAAAGTTGATATGACTTTCGCTCGAGGCTTGCGTGCTATCTTGCGTCAAGACCCCGATGTGGTGATGGTGGGTGAGATCCGTGACCTAGAAACGGCACAAATTGCCGTTCAAGCTTCATTGACCGGTCACTTGGTTATGTCGACATTGCATACCAATACGGCCGTAGGTGCGATCACACGTATGCGTGATATGGGTATTGAGCCATTTTTGATCTCCTCATCACTGCTGGGTGTATTGGCACAGCGCTTGGTACGTACCCTGTGTAATGACTGTAAACAACCTTACGAGGCGGATGCAGCCACTAAGCAACTGTTTGGTTTAGCTGAGCCTGAGCCGTTAACGCTGCACAAAGCGGTTGGCTGTGAACGTTGTAATCATAAAGGGTATCGCGGCCGAACGGGTATTCATGAGCTGCTGATGGTTAATGACAAGGTTCAATCGCTGATCCATGACGAAGCAGGTGAGCAGGCGATTGAAAAAGCAGTGCGCTCTCATACCCCAAGTATCCGTGATGATGGCTTCCATAAAGTCAAACTTGGTGTGACCTCGCTTGAAGAAGTCATGCGCGTGACTAAGGAAGCGTAAGTGGCGGCATTCGAATATAAGGCACTCAATGCCAAAGGTAAGCAAGTCAAAGGGTTGATAGAAGGTGATAATGCTCGCCAAGCGCGCCAGCGTCTAAAAGAGCAAGGCTTTATCCCGGTTGATATTGTTGAAGCCAAGGGCAAAGCATCGTCAAATTCATCGGGTACCGTCAACGCAACACCGATGTTTAAGCGTGGTTTAAGTACTCCTGATTTGGCACTGATTACGCGACAGTTATCTACCCTGGTTCAATCTGGCATGCCATTGGAAGAGTGTTTGCGAGCGGTGTCTGAGCAGTCAGAAAAGCCACGCATTCGCACTATGTTGGCGGCCATTCGCTCTAAAGTCACCGAAGGTTACACGCTGTCTGACAGTCTTGCTGACTATTCACATGTCTTCGATGAGCTGTTTCGCTCCATGGTGGCAGCCGGTGAAAAGTCAGGTCACCTAGATTCTATTTTGGAGCGTCTTGCGGATTACGCTGAAAATCGTCAGAAAATGCGCTCTAAGCTGCAACAAGCGATGATTTACCCAGTCGTGCTGGTGGTATTTGCGGTATCGATTGTGGCGTTTTTGCTAGCAGCCGTGGTGCCCAAAATTGTCGGTCAGTTTGTCCAAATGGGGCAGGAGCTGCCAGCATCGACACAGTTTTTGCTCTCTTCTAGTGACTTTATCCAAGAGTGGGGCTTATTGCTGCTTGGTGGTTTTACACTGACGTTGTATTTAATCAAAGTCGCACTTCGTAAGCCGTCTATCCGTATGAGTTGGGACACCAAAGTGTTAGGGCTTCCTCTTATTGGTAAGATTGCCCGAGGCCTGAATACATCGCGTTTTGCACGTACCTTAGCGATTTGTACCTCGAGTGCCATTCCTATCCTAGAAGGGATGAAAGTCTCTGTGGATGTGATGACCAACCATTTTGCTAAGAAGCAAGTGTCCACGGCGGCTGATAATGTGCGAGAAGGGGCTAGCCTTCGTAAAGCACTCGAGCAAACCAAGCTATTCCCACCTATGATGCTACACATGATCGCCAGTGGTGAGCAAAGTGGTGAGCTAGAGAGCATGCTGACGCGTGCGGCAGACAACCAAGACCAAAACTTTGAATCGACAGTGAACATTGCCCTTGGCATTTTCACCCCAGCACTGATTGCCTTAATGGCAGGTTTAGTACTGTTTATTGTGATGGCGACCCTAATGCCGATTTTGGAAATGAACAATTTGATGTCTGGTTAATCCAATCAGTCAGATGGTTAGAATTGCCCTCAATTTGAGGGCGTTTATTTGGAGTTAGAGATGAAAAAAACAATGAAAAAACAATCCGGCTTTACCTTGCTAGAGGTAATGGTAGTGGTTGTTATTTTGGGTATTTTGGCAAGCTTTGTCGTACCTAACTTGCTGGGTAACAAAGAGAAGGCAGACCAACAGAAAGCAGTGACGGATATCGTTGCTTTGGAGAATGCGCTTGATATGTACAAACTGGATAACAGTGTTTATCCAACGACGGATCAAGGCCTAGAAGCGCTGGTCACCAAACCAACCAACCCAGAGCCGCGTAACTACCGCGATGGTGGTTACATTCGTCGTCTACCAGCTGATCCATGGGGCAACGAATATCAATATCTAAGCCCAGGTGATAAAGGCACTATCGACATCTTTACCCTAGGTGCTGACGGCCAAGAGGGCGGTGAAGGCCCAGCGGCTGATATCGGTAACTGGAATATTCAAGACTTCCAGTAAACATGATAGGAGAGGTGGTTCGCCTCTCCTTTGTTCAAAGTGAATCTCCATGTTGTTGCACTCAAAACGTCGTCAATTAGGTTTTACGTTACTCGAAATTATGCTGGTACTGGTGCTGCTTTCTATCAGTGCGGTAGCGGTGATTTCGACCCTGCCTCAGAGTCAAAGTGACGACACCAAACAGCAAGCGCAGCGTTTATACCAAAGGCTACAACTGTTCAATGAAGAAGCGATGTTGGCAGGCAAAGACTTTGGTATACGTGTTGATGAAGCCAAAAAGCAATACGTGTTTCTCGAATTGACTTCTGAAGGTTGGCAGCGCGTGTCACTCAGTAAAGTCCCAGAAGAGACGACCTTGCCAGAAACCTTGTCGATCAAACTCGATTTAAGCACGGGTATCTGGGGCGAGAGTGACAGGTTATTTGAGCCCGGCTCTTTGTTCGATGAAGACATGTTTGACGATGTGGAAAAAGAGAAAAAGCCGGAAAAGCCACCACAAGTCTTTATTCTCTCTAGCGGAGAGATTACCGAAGGCGCATTTGTTGTCGCGCCGGTGAATCGAGCATTGCAAGATCAAACCTGGTACGTCGAAGTCAAAGAAAATGGGCAGTTGGCGCTTATGGATGTGAAAGACTGGAATGAAAAAGACCGTTAGAGGCATGACTCTGCTTGAGGTGCTGATAGCGCTGGCGATATTTGCCACGGCGGCCATCTCCATCATCCGAGCGGTCAGTCAGCATATTAACACTCTGAGCTATCTGGAAGAGAAGGCGTTTGCCAGCATGGTGGTCGACAATCAGATGGCTAAGCTTATGCTCGACACTGCAAAGCCTAAAGCTAAGAAAGGCAAAGAGAAACTGGCGGGGCGCGAGTGGTATTGGAGCATTCAACCGGTTGAAACGGCAGATAACTTACTCTCGGCGGTGGATGTGAGCGTTGCCACTGATGCGAAAGCGAGCCCGATAGTGACGGTGAGAAGCTATGTCGACAAGTAACCGTGTTAAAGGCTTTACCCTCATCGAAGTTCTGGTGGCCATTGCAATTTTTGCCAGCTTAAGCGTAGCGGCCTATCAAGTGGTGAATCAGGTGCAGCGCAGCAATGAGCTTTCTCTAGAGCGCAGCACTCGACTACAAGAAATTCAGCGTGGCTTTGTTTATCTAGATAGTGACTTTAAGCAGTTGGCGCTGCGTCAGTTTCGTCATGAAGGGGAAGAGCCTTTGTCTCGTCTGATGCTTTGGCAAGAAGGGTTATTGGAGTCTGAAGGGCGCGGTTTACTGTTTGCTCGTCTAGGTTGGCTTAACCCGCAAAACCAATTCCCACGAGGTGAAGTGGCTAAGATAGGCTACCGCCTTCAAGAAGGTAAGCTTGAGCGTTTGTGGTGGCGTTATCCGGATACTAGTGTGGGCGAGCCTCCTGTGGTGCTCCCCATATTTACCAAGGTGGAAGCGTTTGATATGCGTTTTTACAATGGCGAATCTTGGACTAATGAATGGCAAACTGACATGACACTGCCGGTTGCAGTGGAAGTAAAAATCCGTTTTGAGGATTTTGATGAAATTAACCGTATTTATCTGACCCCAGCGGGTACGCTCAATGCGACATCTGGTGGCAACAACAATGGCTCAGAGGGTGGCAATAACCAAGGTAATAACCAGGGCAACAACCAAGGCGGTAACTCATGACAAGAGTGACGGTTAAATCCCAAAAAGGGGTCGCCTTGATTGTGATTCTTCTGTTACTTGCCATTATGGTATCTATTGCAGCTACGATGTCGGAGCGCCTATTTAGTCAATTTACTCGCGCGTCTAATCAGGTGAATTATCAGCAAGCTTATTGGTATGCGATTGGCGTCGAAGCATTGGCTTCAGTAGCGATAAAAGAGAGCTACAAAGACAATAAAGACAGCGTCAACCTCAATCAGCCTTGGGCGATTGAAGAGCGTACTTATCCACTCGATTATGGTGAGGCGACGGGCTACATTCGTGATATGCAGGCCTGTTTTAATATTAATGCTTTATCGACAGTACAGCCTAATCAAAACAGCGCAACCAAGCCATTTTTAGTGCGCTTTTTCCAAAAGCTGCTCGAGGAAAGCGGGGTCGAAAACTACCAAGCAGAGCAGGTGGCGGACTCCACATGGGAGTTTGTCAATAAAGAGACCAGTGTGCGCTCGGTATCCGGTGTCGGAGACAGCTACTATGAATCGCTTTCTCCTGCCTATGTGGCGGCCAATGGTTTGATTGCTGATAGCTCAGAGCTTAGAGCGATTAATCAGATGAGCGGTGAGGCGATGCTCAGTATAAGCCCTCTTGTATGTGCGTTGCCAACAAGCGATTGGCGCCTCAATGTAAATACGCTGGTTGAAGAGCAGGCTGGACTGTTATCAGCGTTGTTTGCGCCGAATCTCTCGCTCGAAAATGCGAGACAAATGATAGAGAACCGTCCATTTGATGGTTGGTCCGGAATTGATAAGTTTCTCGCTGAGTCGCAGATGGCCAGCGTGGATGATAATACTAAACAGCAAGCGCAACAGTACCTTGCTGTAGACAGTGCCTATTTTGAAATGGACACTCAGGTTGTTGTTGGAGAGTCGCGGATGCGTCTTCGCAGCCTGATTTATAGCCAAGATAGGCAGGAAGTGACGGTCGTTCGTCGTCGATTTGGAGGATTTAGTGAGCGAGTTCTTAACCGTTCGCCTGAATAGCCAACCAGATAGCCAAATACATTGGGCGGTATGGTCAACTAGTCAGCAAGAAGTGATAGCCAGCGGAGAGCTTAATAACCTCGACCAGCTCGCTGACATAAAAGAATATGCGCAGCAGCGCGTGACGTTGCTGATGCTGAGTGGACAGGATGTGCACTTTGCTGATGTCGAGATCCCAGCAGGTGGCGCGCGTCAGTTTGAGTCGATGTTGCCGTTTATTGTCGAAGATGACATCGCACAAGATGTCGATGAACTGCACTTTACTATTTTCAGTAAACAAGGTGGCCGCGCTTCTATTGCTGCAATGGATCGACAATACCTAACGCATGTCATTGACCGCTTTGCAGAGCAAGGCATAGAAATCAAAAAAGTGATCCCCGATGTCTTGGCATTGCCGCAAACAGAGCATGTGAGCGCGATTCATCTCGATGGTCAGTGGCTGTTTCGTACGGGCAATCAAAGCGGTCTCGTTGTCGATGAGGATTGGATGGATGCGGTTATTGATTCCGACTACCTGGTTCAATCGACGAGTGACGATGACAGCAAAGTGGTGATAGAGAGCTACTCTCCGGTTGCCAAGTCGCTGGCTGAGCGATCTTTGCATATCGATTGGCAAAGCATGCCGCCAGAGCCTGCGATGGCTCTGCTTTCAAAAGGCACCGTAGAAGCGAGTGCTAACTTAATGACCGGTGAGTTTAAGCCGAAAGCATCGTTCTTAAGGCATTGGAAAGTTTGGCAGAAAGTCGCCATTGCGGCCTCAGTGCTTATTGTTGCATTAGTCGCACAGCAAGTGGTGCTGGTGAATCAATACGAGGCACAAGCGGAGGCCTATCGAGCCGAAAGCGAACGAATTTTCCGAGCGGTTCTGCCAGACAAAAAGCGTATCCCTACGGTGAGCTACCTTAAGCGCCAGCTGGATGATGAGCTGAAGAGCTTGGGAGGCAGTGACCTGTCGAGTGCCTCTGTGTTGGAGTGGCTGTCGAAACTTCCCGACACGGTAGGGCAAGTGAATGGCATGCAAGTGCAGAGTTTTACTTTCGATGGCAACCGTAATGAAGTTCGCATGAATGTCACCAGTCGCGACTTTGACAGTTTCGAGGCGGCGCGAGTGAAGTTAGAAACGCAATTTGAAGTATCCCAAGGGCCACTTAACCGTAACGGCGAGGTGGTCATGGGTAACTTTGTACTTAAGAAGAAGTAGAGTGTAATGAAAGGATTATTACTGAACCTACAAAGCTGGTGGCTGAGTATCAGCCAGCGAGAGCAGCGACTGGTCGTGGCTTGCTCACTGGTGATCTTGCTTGGCATTGTTTATTGGGGAATCTTAGCCCCTTTTGCTCAGCGTACTGAGCTTGCGCAGTCGCGTATCCAGTCGGAGAGGCAACTGCTTACATGGGTGAAGCAAAAAGCGGATGATATATCTCAGCAGAGACAAGCGGGTGGGGTGGTTGTCTCTAAGGATCCGCTTAACCGCGTGATTACCTCGTCGACCAATCGATTCAGTATTGAACTCATTCGTATGCAACCACGCAACGATCAGTTGCAGGTATGGATTAAGCCGATTCCGTTTGAGTTCTTTGTTAATTGGCTGTTTTACTTACAAGACAATCACGGTGTGACGGTTGAGATCCTGGATATCGACAAGACCGATAAAAATGGCGTTATTGACGTCAACCGATTGCAATTTAAAAGAGGTGGCTAAGTGGTAAAAAAAGTCATCAAATACAGCTTATTGTGTACCACAGTTTTTGCCGTTAGCGCGATTTACCACCTGCCTGCCAGTGTTGTGATGAGCTATGCCCCTATGCCTAGAGAGCTCGCTCTGGATGGCACTACAGGCACTATTTGGCAGGGCAATGCGCAGAATGTTCGATTCCAGCAATATTCCATTGGTGATGTGTCATGGCAGTTTAGTTGGTCTAGTCTTATGACGCTCTCTCCGGAGTATTCATTACGCTTTGGTCGCGGCAGCTCGTTGGGTTTATCGGGGCGGGGAAATTTTGGTGTGAGCATGTCTGGTGCTTACCTTGAGAATGTTCTTGCTTCAATACCTGCAGATACCGTGGTTCAGTACGCGCCTATTCCAGTGCCGATTAAAGCGGGGGGGCAGTTAGAGCTTGCCATTAAGTCTCTCAATTATGCATCGCCATGGTGTGGCAGTGGTGACGGGAGTTTGTCGTGGAATGCTGGGTACATTGAGTCGCCTATCGGTAGCTTAGGACTGGGGCCGACAATTGTAGACTTATCTTGTGACGACAGTGTGCTTTCAGCTGCGGGTAGCCAAAACAGTAATCAGGTGTCGAGTGAGTTCTCTGCGAGTGTAACGCCGAATAGACAGTATCAATCACAGGCGTGGTTTAAGCCTGAATCTGAGTTTCCGACTAACATGCGTCAGCAGTTGAAATGGCTTGGCAATCCAGATGGCGAAGGACGGTATTTGTTTAATTATCAAGGGCGCTTTTAAGCGAGCGCTAGTTTAAACAGAAAAGGAGGCTAAGCCTCCTTTTCTGTATTTGAGTGGTTTACAGCGACGTGTTAGCTTTGTACTAGGATCTGATCCCACGGCAGATCTCGATCACCAATCACAATAAAATTAGGGTTCTCGAGTGTTTCGCGCTCGTTGTAAGAGAGTGGCTCTAGCTCGGTATCAACAATGGTACCACCGGCTTCTTCAACAATGCATTGTGTCGCCGCTGTGTCCCACTCGCCAGTGGGTCCTAGGCGCAGATAGCAATCGACAGCGCCTTCCGCGACCAAGCAGGCTTTGAGCGCGGCAGAACCAAGAGGCACTAAGTCATAGTTCCAGGCAGAGCTCATTCGCTTTGTGATGCGATTGATATTCTGACGGCGGCTAATGGCAATAGCGATAGATTGCTGTGGCATCTCATGTTTGAGTATTTTGATGCGCAGGCTTTCTCCTAGGCTTGGAATTTTCCATGCCCCTTTGCCTTCATAAGCGTGATAGGTCACGCCGGACACCGGTGCGTACACGACTCCCATGATTGGCTTGTTGTTGCTCACTAATGCAATGATGGTCGCAAAGTCGCCGCTGCGGGCGATGAACTCTTGAGTGCCATCAAGCGGGTCTACTAGCCAATAAGTGCTCCATTGTGAGCGCTGCTCTAAACTAATATCCGCTGCTTCTTCAGACAAAACAGGGATATCTGGCGTCAGCTCAGAGAGCTTTTCCATAATCAGTTTATGCGCAGCTAAGTCAGCGCTGGTCACTGGGGTTTCGTCATCCTTGATAAAGGCTTCGTAGTCTTTGTTCTCATAGATGTCGAGAATAAGCTGGCCAGCCTGACGCGCGATGTCGATGACAGCAGGAAGGTGATGCGATAAATCTAAATGTCTTGTTGCCACGTTATAACCCCAACTCTGACTTCATTCTTAGCATTAGTAGCAATGCGGTAATACTGCGTGCTTCTGAGAAGTCGAGATGAGTAAGTAGCTCATCGGCTTGTGCCAATGGCCATTTCACGATTTCTAGAGGCTCTGGTTCGTCCCCTTCGAGTTGCTCTGGATAGAGGTCTTGAGCAACAAACAAAGTCATGCGACTGGAGAAGTACGATGGCGCGAGAATCACCTCTTTGAGTGGTGTTAGCGTGTTGGCGCCAAAACCAATTTCTTCTTTGAGTTCACGTACCGCCGCTTGCTCAGCACTCTCGCCTAGATCGATGAGTCCTTTTGGAAAACCCAGTTCGTAGCGCTCGGTGCCTGCTGCATATTCGCGAACCAGCAAGATATCCCCATGCTCAGTGATCGGCACCATCATGACCGCATTGCGACCACTCGGTTTCATGCGCTCATACGTGCGCTTTTCGCCGTTCGAAAACGCTAAGTCTAAAGCCTCAATTTTAAATAGCCTAGATTCAGCTACTGTCTTTTGGGCTAAGATCTCAGGTCCTTTTTTGGATGGCATGGGCGTTCTCCTCCGCTGGGTGCCAGTGTTTTCTGAAACGCTTGATCGTTTGAAACATTAAGCACTTGGCACTCGAATAGTAGTTAGTGATCAATATATATAGGATTTGGACGCGCGCCAAATGGTAGTGCTAAAAAAAAGAGCGCAAAGGTTTACCTTGGCGCTCGATTCGAAAACAAATTTGGCAATGAGCCATCCTTGCTAGTAGTAAGAATGCTCGCCGCGATCGTGCTCTGTCATATCTCTGACTGCGGTTAGCTCACCAGAGAATTCTTGAAGAAGCTGTTTCTCGATGCCTTCTTTTAGTGTTACATCCACCATTGAGCAACCGTTACAGCCACCGCCGAATTGGACGATAGCGATCCCTTCTTCAGTAATTTCCATCAAACTTACGTGACCACCGTGACCCGCTAGCTGAGGGTTAACCTGAGTTTGGATAGCGTACTCAACACGCTCCATCAGTGGCGCATCATCGGAAACTTTACGCATTTTTGCGTTTGGCGCTTTTAGCGTTAGCTGTGAACCCATTTTGTCGGTAACGAAGTCGATCTCTGCATCTTCTAGAAATGGTAGAGATAGCTCATCAACGTAGGCTGATAGTATTTCATACTTGAATTCGGTGTCGTTCGACTCAACCGCTTCTGGTGGGCAGTAAGACACACCACACTCAGCGTTTTGAGTGCCTGGGTTAACGACAAAAACACGGATGTTCGTTCCCTCTGGCTGTTGAGCCAGCAGTTTAGCGAAGTGGCTTTGAGCACTTTCTGTAATAGTAATTGGATTTGACACGACGAATACCTGAGTAAGATTGTAGGTTATTGCCCCCATTCTACTCTTGTCACGAGTAGATGCCAAAAAATTTTGCACATCCTCTGCGCAATCTGGCTGATAACCCAGCAGTGGGCTTACTTTGGGGTACGGCATAAACAATAAATATCGATTTTTTCTACGTTCACTTCAAGTAATAATTCACTCAGATGCCGAACGGTTGCGCCGGTTGTGACCACATCATCAATAATGGCGACGTGTTTTGATGTTGGTCTTTGTTGGAGAGAGAACGCTTGGCGTACATTCTCCAGTCTTTGTTGCCGATTCAGGTTTTTTTGAGTTGCGGTGTGGTGGTGTTTGCGAAAAACGCTGTCTGCGGTTTCGACCTCTGGCAACTGCTGTGCGAGTTGCAGCATCAGAAGCTCACTAAGGTTAAAGCCTCGTTTTAATTCGACATGAAGCAGCGTCGGGACACAAATCAGCAGTGGTGCGGGTTCATCGTTGATACGTTCTGCGAGCAATTTACTCAGCGGTGGCAATAACCAAGGCTCCCTATGTTGTTTTATGCGCTGGATAAAAGATGATAGAGGTGGCCGGTAATCGCCAAGACAAATCAGCGTTTGCCACGGAGGCGGTGTGGTGAGGCATGTGCCGCAGATCTCGGCGGTATTGTCCATAGTCAGGCCACAGCGTCTGCAGCGATGACGTTCAAAGTTAAACAATGACTGGCAGTGCTCACACCATAGATTGTGACCAAGAGAGCGGTTAATGGTGAATCCGCAGACATGACATTGTTTTGGTAGCCGAGATAAAAATCGCATTGGTCTGAGTTGACGTGTAAAGGAATCCTATTAGCATGGAACAATTCGAAGCAGAAAAAGAACCAAATCAGTAGGAGATCGTGTGAGCAGTTCGGCAAAAGTACATTGGCAGGTGGAAGGGCAAGGACCTGATTTGGTGCTAGTACACGGTTGGGGCATGAACGGCGCGGTATGGTCTGCATGCGTTAGTGAGCTGGCTGAGCACTTCACCGTGCATACGGTTGATTTACCTGGCTATGGCTACAGTCATCAAATTGGCTACGAATCTTTGACTGAGCTGGTGAACGCATTGCTAGCAGGAGCACCAGAGCGTGCCATTTGGCTTGGCTGGTCACTAGGTGGGTTGATTGCGACACACATTGCCCATGAGTATCCAGCGCGTGTCAGTCAGTTAGTTACCTTGGCGAGTTCACCAAAATTTTCCCAAGGAGAGGGGTGGCGCGGGATTAAACAAGACGTACTCGCGGCGTTTATGACTCAGCTCAGTGATAATTTCACGGTGACGATTGAGCGTTTTATGGCGCTGCAAGCCATGGGTAGTCCAAGTGCACGCCAAGATATTAAGCAACTCAAACAAGCGGTGCTTTCTAGGCCTATGCCTTGCCCCGATGCATTGATGTTAGGTTTACAGTGGTTAGATAAACTTGATTACCGCAGTGAGCTTGCTGCGCTAACCATGCCTGTGCATCGCTGGTATGGGCGCTTAGACGGTTTGGTGCCGGTGCGAGTCGCCAGTTTGTTAGATAGACAGATGGAGGCTCATCAAAGTCATATTTTTACCGCGTCTTCCCACGCTCCCTTTATTACTGAAACCGCTGAATTTATCGCGCGGGTTCGTGAGTTAGATCGCTAATTTTTGCGGTTTTTTTGCACAAATAGGTAAAGGTTGGCACTGTTTTTCCGATAATCTAATAGATAGATTGCTCGTCGGTCTAGGTTAGTTGTTGAGGTTTGGCGAAAATCACTCACAGCAGAGGAGCGTGACCTATGATAGTGTCGCCCAACAGTGTTAGTGCCCCAGTTATAGCCCCGTCGGTCAATCCACAAACTGAGCAGGCGGCGCGTGACAACAAAGTGCGTGAACCGATCGTGCCTACGGTTGAACTGGCAAGGACGAATGCTGAGCGCCGAATTAATGAGGAAGAAAAACGCCGTAAACGTTCGGCATGGGATCCTGCTGAGCATCCAGACTATGATGCTGAAGAAGCGTCCCTCGAACGTGAAGACCCGATTGAGCGCCTGTTTTATTTGCTGTCACTGAGCAGTTACAGTCAGTCTCAAGGTAAGGGATATGCGATGCGTTTTCGCTTGCCTGCCAAAGTGCTTCAAGAAGCGTTGATGGCAGGAAAAATGGCCAAGCGACGTACGGTGATTCGCTATCACTATGGACACTCGGTGGCACCGAATACGCCCTCGGATATTATTGCCGTTGGATAACGCTTACTATTAGAAAGCAAAAAGAGCACTCAAGGTGCTCTTTTTGCTTTTTTGGGCAGGTTACTTTTTCGCTTTCGCGAAGGCGGCAGCGAATGCCCCACCCATCGCACTGCTGCCTGTTTCTTGGTGATTTGAACGTTGACGTTGACCGCCACACTGATTGTCACGCTGGTTGCCACGGGCGGGTTTGTTTGAACGAGCGGGGCGGTTATCCGCACCAGGTTCATCGTTGAGGCGCATTGATAAACCAATACGCTTGCGGCCTGCATCCACTTCCATGACTTTCACTTTTACGATATCACCGGCTTTCACCACTTCACGCGGGTCAGCGACAAACTTGTCAGTTAGCGCAGAGATGTGCACCAAACCATCTTGGTGAACACCGATATCCACAAACGCACCGAAGTTAGCCACATTCGAAACGACGCCTTCGAGAACCATGCCTGGCTCAAGATCGTTGATAGTGTTGACACCTTCAGCGAAGGTTGCCGTTTTAAACTCTGGGCGAGGGTCTCGACCAGGCTTATCTAGCTCTCGGATGATGTCGGTGACCGTTGGTAGACCGAAGGTCTCATCGGTGTAATCAACCGCATTGACGGTGCGAAGGAAGCTGCTGTCACCGATGATAGATTTCATTGCGCGACCGGTTTTCTCCGCAATGGTTTTGACCACAGGGTAAGCTTCTGGGTGCACGGCTGATGCATCAAGCGGGTTCTTACCATCCATGATACGTAGGAATCCAGCACACTGCTCAAACGCTTTAGGGCCAAGTCGCGCCACTTTTTTAAGTGTGGTACGAGCTTCGAAGCGACCGTTTTCATCACGGTAGTCGACAATGTTTTGTGCCAGCGTGGAAGATAAGCCCGCGACACGAGTTAGTAGCGCAGCAGAAGCGGTGTTTACATCAACACCGACAGCGTTTACACAGTCTTCCACAACGGCATCGAGACGCTTAGCCAGCATGGTCTGGCTTACATCATGCTGATACTGACCCACACCGATGGATTTAGGGTCGATCTTCACAAGCTCCGCCAGTGGATCTTGCAAACGTCTCGCAATAGAAACCGCACCGCGCAGGGATACGTCCATATTTGGGAACTCTTTTGCTGCCAGTTCAGATGCTGAATACACAGACGCGCCGGCTTCACTGACGATGATCTTCTGCACTTTTAAGTTACCGCGTTTGATGACATCTGCTGCAAAACTATCGGTCTCGCGCGATGCCGTGCCGTTACCGATGGCAATCAAATCGACGTTAAATTGGCGAACTAATTTATCCACTGCATGGGCGGCTTTGTCGTACTGTTTTTGAGGAACATGCGGGTAAATGGTGTCGGTTGCGAGCACTTTACCAGTGGCATCTACCACCGCGACCTTACAACCGGTGCGCAGACCTGGGTCGAGGCCAAGCGTGGCTTTTGGACCGGCGGGCGCGGCCATCAACAGATCTTTCAAGTTGGTGGCAAATACCGTAATCGCGTCGACTTCAGAGCGCTCTTTGAGTGCGCCCATCAGTTCGGTTTCCATGTGCATGGAGACTTTAATGCGCCATGCCCAGCTGATGACTTGTTTGCGCCATGCATCTGCCGGTGCCTGGCTAAGATGAATGCCGTAGTGCTCAGCAATCAGAGTTTCGCAGTAGGACTCACGAGCGTTTTCTTCGTTGGCAGGGTCGGCGTTAACCGATAGCTGCAAGAAGCCTTCATTACGGCCGCGAAGCATCGCCAGTGCACGGTGAGACGGCACTTTGCTCATTGCCTCATCGTGTTCAAAGTAGTCTTTGAACTTTTCACCGTCTTGCTCTTTGCCAGTCACAACGCGTGAGCGCAGTTCAGCGTGGCGATTTAGGTATTGACGCACTTTTTCGAGTAGGTCGGCATCTTCTGCGATGCGCTCCATAATGATGGCACGCGCGCCATCCAAAGCCGCTTTGCTGTCGGCAATGCCTTTTTCACTGTCGATGTAACTCGACGCAGCAGTTTCAGGTTCATTGCTTGGATTTGTCCACAACAAGTCGGCTAAAGGCTCAAGGCCGGCCTCAATAGCAATTTGACCTTTGGTGCGACGTTTAGGTTTGTAAGGTAGGTACAGATCTTCAAGACGAGTTTTGTTGTCCGCATTCTCAATTTCACTGCGCAGCTCTGCTGTAAGCTTGCCCTGATCGTCGATGGATTTCAGAATCGTCTGACGTCGGTCGTCCAATTCACGCAGGTAGCTTAAACGTGAGTCTAAGGTGCGAAGTTGAGTATCATCCAGCCCCCCAGTGACCTCTTTTCGATAGCGAGCGATAAATGGAACTGTGTTACCGTCATCAATTAGGGTAACGGCGGCTTCAACTTGCTTGTGACTGACGTTCAGCTCTTTAGCAATCAGTTGACAGATAGCTTGGCTCATCCGTGTATTCTCTTTTTTGTTGTGTGGGGAGTGCGCGGGCACTCCTAGATATCCATAGGATATAAGGGCATCAGCAGTGATTTGCAATTCCCTGGTCATTTTTCTGCGCCACGTTTCTGATACACGTTTCTGCTATGGAGAAAGGTGAAACCAAACGAGGAATTGCTAATTTATTGATAATCGCGTGGATATTCCGTTGATTTTCTGTAAAGTTTAAGGGAGTCGGTAAACGTAGTGAGTCGACCGTTGTCTTAGGAACTCATGCGTATTTAGAGCCAGTCGATGAATGGATGTATTAAAATGAAAACTACAGCAACTAAATTGGCGTTAATTCTAGCCACAATGACAAGCGGGTGGGCTATGGCTGCACCAGATCTCTCTACTACACAAGCACCGGTTCTTTCTATTGAGGATAAGATTGTCCTTGGACGCGTTGAAAGTGTTTACTACCAAGATATTGAAGCGCTCGAAGGCATTCCATTTGTCGGTAAAATCGATACGGGCGCTGATACTACATCAATGCACGCTGAAGACATTAAGGTCATCAGTAACAATCCTAAGTACCAAGGACTCAGTGACGAGAAGCTGATGCAAACCATCGTCGATGAGTATGGTGGCTCAGCGAGTGACTGGTGGCTAAAAGAGTTCGATAATGACGAGCGCAACTTCCAAGGCGTAGTGAACTTCACTTTGCGCCACCCTTACACGGGTGAAAAGATTGAAATGGAGCGCCCATTGACGCGCACCAGTGTCATTCGAAGCCGCACCAGTTCGACGCCTATCTACCGCCCAGTTGTCACTTTGCCAATGACCATTGCTGGCAAGACCGTGGACACGGAAGTGAACCTTACCGACCGAAGCGGCTTTAGCGCCCCAATTTTGATCGGTAAGACCTTCCTAGCCAACAACGCTTGGGTTATGGCTGGATACGACTACCTGCAAGAACAAAAAGACGCGCAAGTGATTGGTCGCCGAGAATCCGGCTCGGTGACAGATGTGCCGGTAGACGTCAGCATCTCTTTGTCGAACAACTACAGCATTCTCAATGCGCAAAATATTGAGGTAGACAAAAAAGCCAATTCAGTAAGCTTCGATTTGGTTGGCAAGGAAGGCGCACAAAAACGTGTCACTTATCCGTTAGTGAAAATGCTTTCAGTGTCAGGCAATGAGTACCCAATGATCTTTGTACCATTTAAAGGTGGTAAAGACTTTGAAGGTACGATTCAGGTTTACCTTAAAGATCGCTCGAAGCAGAGCACTCAGCTTCGTCTAGGTCTGAATACGCTTAACAAGAACTTTATTGTCGATACCGGCGCTAAAGGAAAGCTTGAGAAGAAAAAGCAGAGCTTTGCAGCTCGCATGAAAGACAAGCCGCTGGTGGTCTCACCAACGGAAAGCTTGATCCTCGATGGTGTTCAGCTTGATGCCGAACCGTCGTTTGCGGTAAACACGCCGCTTCTGAAAGTCAGCAGTTTCGAAATCATTGAAGCTAAGGGTCGCGACAAAGTGGAGTACTACTTGTCGAGTGATTTAGGCAATGAAGAGAAGATCCGCAAAACTATTTTACGCCGCATCAAAGTGGGCGATACGGTAAGGCCGGTGGTCGATGGTGAGTTCATCGTTGGTGATCGCACCGTTACTGTAGAGTTTGCACTTGAAGCACTCGATAGCGATGAAGGGGATAAGCCATACTTTATCATCGGTAAGAAAGCCACAAAGGCGGGTGTACTGGTGAATACTCGCAGTGAGAACCTACTCGATGCCTACCCTGTGTTTACGGCAGGGCATATTGAAAATGCCACGGTGGAAGGGCTCTCTTTCCCAGTGAAACTGGATACGGGTGCCGACGTCAGCTCAATGAACGCGACCAACATCAAGCAGTTTGAAAAAGATGGCAAGAAAATGGTGACCTTCACCTACACCAATGACATGGGTATGAAGCAAGAATTTACCCGCGAAGTGGTGGATGTGATGCGCATTCGTGCTAAAGCTGGGGAGAAGGCCAATGTTCGCCCTGTGGTCAATATGCGCGTGAAACTTGGCGATGTTGAGAAAACAGTACGTGTGAACCTGCAAGACCGCTCTCGTTTCCACTACAGTATGATTCTCGGTAAGAACTTCCTCAAGTATGGCGTTGTGGTCAGTAGTGATGAGAACTTCCTGTTGGGCAACGAGATAGGCAGTCACTAACGACAGCCTGCTGGATATAAAAAAATGGCCGCGAACTTCGCGGCCATTTTATTTTGAGTGCTTGTAGAGATTCAGAGCTTTTTGAGATTGAGCGCTTAAGACTCTTTCTTATCCTGAGAGTTAGTTTCGTCTTTCGTCTCTTCAGCTTTTTGTGGCGTTTGGGCTTGAGGCTCAGGCTTTTCGACTGGTGCTTCTTCGTCATCATCGTCTGAGTTATCAACGATGCTGTGTTTTTCTTTCCAGTTTTCCCAGCGCTGATAAGCCAGTTCTTGCATGTCGGTGGTTTTGTCCACCTCATCGACAATCTCTTGCCCCAACAAGTGCTCGAAGATGTCTTCTAGAGTGATGATGCCTTGAATGGTGCCGTACTCGTCGACAATCATCGCGATTTGCAGGCGCGCCGCCATCATCTGTTCAAACGCTTTCGGCAACATGATGGTGTTAAACAACACCTGGATTGGGCGCATCACCGATCCTAGTTGCTTCTCGCCGCTGCCTTGCTGTTGAAGCTTAAATAGCTCCAAGCGGTGTACAAAGCCGAGAATGTTGTCTTTCTGCTGGCTGTACACCAATGGGCGTGAGAACGGCGTCTCTTTATGCTCAGTCAAAAATTCATTGATGGTCATCTCAGCCGGTACGCGGAACACCACTGGACGAGGCGTCATTACTTGCGTTACTGGGATGTCTTGAATATTCAAAATGTTATTCAAGATGTTCGATTCGCCTTCCGCAAACTCGCCGCTTTCTTTAGCTAGCATTGCCATTGCTGATAGCTCATCACGCATTTTCGGCGTTTCATGGCCGCGCGCTAGGCGTTTTGTAATTTGCTCTGAGAACCAAACAAATGGCGTCAGTGCCCACACCATCCAACGTAGGATAGTGGCTGAAACCGGAGCGAGTTGACGCCAGTAGGTCGCACCAATGGTTTTCGGTACGATTTCTGACAACACCAGAATAGCCAGCGTTAATACTGCTGAGAAGACGCCTAGCCATTGGCTACCGAACACTTTTGCCGCTTGCGCACCGGCACTCGCCGCACCGATAGTGTGGGCGATGGTGTTTAGGGTCAAAATAGACGCTAGGGGTCTATCTAGCTCTGCTTTGAGCTTGGTTAGCTTTTCTGCCGCAGGGTGACCCTTTTGTCTCAACTGAGCAAGATAGCTTGGGGTGATACTTAAAAGTACCGCCTCTAATACCGAACAGATAAAAGAGACACCAATAGCGACAGTAATATAAACCGTTAAAAGAAACATTCATTTCCTAGGTAAGTGCACACATCAACCTAACTTTGCTGCAAAAATGAGCCTGTGCATTGTTGGTGAGTGCTTAAAAACAGTAGCGACAGACCAATTTATCAGGCTTATCAGTTGAGTCGCAGTGCATTTATGGGACTTTATGCAATAAATTACAAGGTTTCAAACTTAATCTTTGGGTAACAAATTGTGAGTTATTGCTCATAAAACGGTTAAATCTACGTCATAAGCGATAAAGAAGCGCTACAAACCTTTGCCAGATGGGGGCTTTATGATTTAGAGTGGGCTTTAACTCGATAACATGAAGAAGGGAAACCTAATGAACAAGACCCAATTAATCGATTTTATCGCTGAAAAAGCTGACCTATCTAAAGCACAAGCTAAAGCAGCGCTAGAAGCGACGCTTTCAGGCGTATCTGAAGCGCTAACTGAAGGTGACCAAGTTCAACTAATTGGTTTTGGTACGTTCAAAGTAAACCACCGTGCAGCTCGCACTGGTCGTAATCCAAAGACTGGTGAAGAGATCCAAATCGCTGCTGCTAACGTTCCAGCATTCGTTGCTGGTAAAGCACTGAAAGACGCAGTGAAATAATTTTTACAGCACCGATGGCTTCATCGGTGCTGTTCTCTCCATCTTATTCTTCCCCAGGATCGATTGTTAAGCGTGTTTTGAATCAGCGCGATTACCTATCTGTCTCCTCACTTTAAGCTTCATTTAACTGAACGCGACGCACCATTTACTGTCTTAACTGTGTCACTCGGTGTAATTCGTTTATCGCGCGTTCAATAGAGGTGCCTCGCAACTATGAAAAGAATACTGTTGGTTTCGCTTCTCGCAGCTAGCTTGCTTGGCTGTTCGTCTTCTCCTTCTCCGAGTATCAATCAATTTTCAGACTATACCGGTGGCCAGACATTGGGTGATGCGACCAGTTTTTATTGGTATACCGAAAAACTCACTCGCCCTCATAGTGCTGCTGATTACGTCAACATGAATGACTACGGCTGGTATCAATCAAATTATCGCTGGAGCGGCGATACTCTGAGAGAGTTTGTACGTGAAGGGGTACAAAATGACTTGGAAACGGGATCCGTGACTTACCGCATCCACGTACGATTTAACAAAGAGGGTGAGGCGATTTATCAGCAGTACCGCCGTAATGGTAAAGTGCTACCAGTGAAAAAAGCTCAGCTTGAAAATTACCAACGTGAAGCTTCGCTGTTAGTTGAACGAGTAAAAGAGCAAGACAGTGACGGCTTAGAGCTTGTTCAAGGCCACTGGGATGGTGAGACACTAGAAACGTGCAGCGGTATAGAATTCAATAACATTAAGTTTGAGCAGAGCTTACCAAGTTTTGTGGTTTCTCGTTTGGCTGAAGTGGAAAGCTATGTGGCGTTCTTGGGCAGCACACGGTTGACTGGCGCAAGGGTAGAGCAGTTACTGATGTTGGCCGATGGCGCCAAAGACTGCATTCCAAGACCTGAACTGATTTAATACATTTCCCAGAACAAATTAAAAAAGGGTGCCGATTGGCACCCTTTGTCATTTTGAACTTGGCTCAATTACTTTTGCTCGCGAGCAATCGCACGATAGCCGATGTCGTTGCGGTGGAACATGCCGTCCCAGCTGATCTTCTTAGTCAGCTCATAAGCGCGCGCTTGAGCCTCAGATACCGTGTTGCCTAGTGCGGTTGCGCATAGTACGCGACCACCGTTAGTCACAACATTGCCGTCTTTGTCTGCTGTACCTGCGTGGAATACCTTCTCGCCTTCCACTTCTGTTGTTGGTAGGCCAGAGATAACATCACCTTTGTTGTAAGACGCTGGGTAGCCACCTGCAGCTAGAACGATACCGATAGAAGCACGTGGATCCCACTTAGACTCAACTTGGTCTAGCTTCTTGTCGATCGCAGCTTGGCAAAGCTCAACCATGTCAGATTGCATACGCATCATGATAGGTTGAGTTTCTGGGTCACCGAAACGGCAGTTATATTCGATAACCTTAGGCGTACCATCTTTGTCGATCATCAGACCCGCGTATAGGAAACCTGTATATGGGTTACCTTCTGAAGCCATGCCGCGAACGGTTGGGTAGATAACCTCTTCCATAATGCGGTTGTGGATTTCTTGCGTGACAACTGGAGCCGGAGAGTAAGCGCCCATGCCGCCAGTGTTAGGCCCTGTGTCCTTATCACCAACGCGTTTGTGGTCTTGGCTGGTTGCCATTGGCAATACGTTTTCACCATCAACCATCACGATGAAGCTTGCTTCTTCGCCGTCTAGGAATTCTTCGATAACCACGCGGCTACCAGCGTCGCCAAATGCGTTGCCAGCCAGCATGTCTTTGATTGCGTCTTCTGCTTCTTCTAGCGTCATCGCAACGATCACACCTTTACCAGCCGCAAGACCGTCAGCCTTAACTACGATCGGAGCACCTTGCTCGCGAACGTAAGCCAATGCAGGCTCAATTTCAGTGAAGTTAGCGTAAGCGCCAGTTGGGATAGTGTGACGAGCTAGGAAGTCTTTGGTGAACGCTTTAGAGCCTTCTAGCTGAGCGGCTGCTTGAGTCGGGCCAAAGATCGCTAGGCCGGCCTCTTGGAATGCATCCACAACACCAATTACAAGCGGTGCTTCAGGACCTACAATCGTTAGCTCGATGTTTTTCTCTTTTGCAAACGCTACCAGGCCTTGAATGTCTTCAACGTCAATAGCAACGTTTTCAAGCTTTGGCTCAAGCGCAGAACCTGCGTTACCTGGTGCGACGAAAACAGTTTCAACATTTGGATTCTGAGCCACTTTCCAACCCAGAGCGTGCTCACGACCACCAGCACCAATAATTAGAACGTTCATAATATATCCTTTGATTTTGCTCCTCCCCTTAATAAGGGGAGGCTGGGAGGGGTAAATAGCGATCTCGCAAACTGACCCCCTCTAACTCCCCCTTAGCAAGGGGGAGAACCAAAAACGAATTAGTGACGGAAGTGGCGCATGCCTGTAAAGATCATCGCCATGCCATGCTCGTCCGCTGCTGCGATAACTTCGTCATCACGCATAGAGCCACCTGGTTGGATAACGCACTTAATGCCAGCTTCTGCTGCAGCGTCAATGCCATCACGGAATGGGAAGAATGCATCGGATGCCATTACGCAGCCTTCAACCTGTAGACCTTCGTCAGCCGCTTTGATGCCAGCGATTTTTGCAGAGTACACGCGGCTCATTTGACCTGCGCCTACACCGATAGTCATGTCGCCTTTCGAGTAAACGATCGCGTTTGACTTAACGTACTTAGCCACTTTCCAGCAGAATAGTGCGTCTTTTAGCTCTTCTTCTGTTGGTTGACGCTTAGAAACCACTTTAAGGTCATCTAGCGATACCATGCCTTGGTCGCGGTCTTGAACCAGAAGACCACCGTTAACGCGCTTAACGTCAAAACCCGTCGTCTTAGTTGTCCACTCGCCACACTCTAGCAGGCGAACGTTTTTCTTCGCCGCAACCACTTCTACTGCTTCAGCAGAAACAGAAGGTGCGATGATGACTTCAACGAACTGACGCTCAACAATTGCTTTCGCTGTTTCTGCATCTAGCTCTTGGTTGAAGGCGATGATGCCACCAAACGCTGACGTTGGGTCAGTTTTGTAAGCGCGGTCATACGCCTCAAGGATGTCTTTACCTAGCGCAACGCCACATGGGTTGGCGTGCTTAACGATAACGCAAGCTGGCTCATCAAACTCTTTCACACACTCAAGTGCTGCGTCAGTGTCGGCGATGTTGTTGTAAGACAGAGCTTTACCTTGGATTTGGCGAGCGGTAGATACAGACGCTTCTTCTGGGTTTGCTTCTACGTAGAACGCAGCGTCTTGGTGGCTGTTCTCACCGTAGCGCATGTCTTGCTTTTTCACGAACTGTTGGTTAAACGTGCGCGGGAACTTAGATTCAGCATCACCCTCTTTGTTCTCACCGTAAGATGGAACCATAGTACCGAAGTAGTTAGCGATCATGCCGTCGTAAGAGGCTGTGTGCTCAAAAGCTGCGATAGCGAGGTCGAAACGTGTCTCTAGAGTAAGAGATTTGTCGTTTGCGTCCATTTCAGCAATAACGCGCTCGTAGTCGTGTGCGTTAACAACGATAGTTACGTCTTTGTGGTTTTTCGCTGCGGAGCGAACCATAGTTGGACCACCGATATCAATGTTTTCCACTGCGTCTTCTAGCGTACAGCCCTCTTTTGCTACGGTTGCAGCAAATGGGTATAGGTTTACCACAACCATATCGATTGGGTTGATGCCGTGAGTCGCCATCACGTCGTCGTCTTGACCGCGACGACCTAGCACACCACCGTGTACTTTCGGGTGTAGCGTCTTAACACGACCATCCATCATCTCTGGGAAGCCAGTGTAGTCAGATACTTCAGTTACTGCGATGCCTTGCTCAGCAAGAAGGCGAGCAGTACCACCAGTAGAAAGGATATCAACACCGCGTTGTGCTAGTGCTTGTGCGAACTCAACGATACCAGTTTTGTCAGATACGCTGATTAAAGCGCGGCGAATTGGACGAGCGTTACTCATGCTTCTGTTTCCTCAAAGTCACAGATTGTGTTGCTGTGTACAGGGCAAACGATTGGTTTGCTCTGCGGATTTAAAGATAGTTGCCAAACAGGACGGGTTCTTTCATGATTGAGGCGACCCAGTCGTCTGTTGGGCAAATACCCTTGGTATTTTTACCACCGGGGTGGCGATGGCGCGTATTCTAACCAATCTATTACAAAAAAGCTCGCGCAATCGTTTGGCATAGGCAAAAAAAGTGCAAAAAAGCCTACTAAAGAACACTTTTGTAACAAAGAGGTTAATTTAAACGGTTATGTTTCAAATAGGTGAGTTAGCAAAACGCTGCAAGGTGACGTCAGATACGTTGCGTTTTTATGAAAAGAACCAATTGATTGCTCCTGTTGGTCGCAGTGACTCGGGTTACCGTCTTTATAATGAAGAGAGTCAAAGGCAAGTTCGTTTTATTCTTAAGGCGAAAGAGGTTGGTCTGAGCTTAGATGAAATTAAAGAGCTGCTTGGAATTAAGCTTGAGGCCACCGAGCACAGCTGCTCTGAAGTAAAAGCCATTACCTCTAGCAAGCTTGAACTCATTGATGACAAAATCGCTGAACTTACCAGGATTCGTGCCGCGCTTAAGAAGATCAATGATGCCTGTTGTGGACATGACCATGACGCGAGCCACTGCTCAATACTCGCGGCTCTAGAAGTCGCAGATGAAAAATCGTGACGAAGAGAAGACAAGGGAGACATTGCCTCCCTTATTACTGAGTGCGGCTTACGATTGCACTTTAAATGCGCCCACACCGACACTTAAAGTGTTGCCATTTTCCATCAATTGCTCACTGGCTTCGGCCAGCTTTTTCGCCTCATTGGCCGACTGGCTGCCATGATCGGCAATTTGCGTCAGATTTTGACTGATTTCATCGGTCGCTAAGGTTTGCTGAGAACTCGCTGCGGCAATTAGCTCATTGAGAGAGGCAATGGCACTGATGCGTTGGTCGATTTGCTGCAGTGCTTGTCTTGCTTGTTCCGTGTGCTCGATAGTTGCCGTGGATTGCTGTTGCGTCAACGTCATTGACTGGCTGACCTCTGCCGCTTGGGTTTGCAGCTTTTGAATGATCTGCTCAATCTCATCGGTACTGCTCTGAGTTCGAGTCGCAAGCGTTCTTACTTCGTCCGCGACTACGGCAAATCCACGCCCTTGTTCACCTGCTCGAGCGGCTTCTATAGCAGCGTTGAGTGCCAATAGATTGGTTTGCTCGGCGACGCCGCGAATGACCTCAAGCACAGAGCCCACTTCCTGCGTTTCTGTTGCTAGCATCTGAATGTTTTGGTCCGTTTCAGTGAGCTGCATCGATAATGCCTGCATATGTGAGGTGGCACGCTCAATCACTTCACCGCCGTGTTGACCTTGAGAGCTCGCTTCCTGAGCGGCCTCAGCAGCCTGCTGGGCGGAATTCGCGACTTCTCTGTTACTGGCATGAAGCTCATTCATCGCAGAGGCAACAGTATCGACCGCTTGCTGCTGTTGCTCTGATTGAGCTGCGCCTTGCTGAGCAACGGTATTTAGCGCGATGGCCGCTTGAGTAATGTCCTCGGTGACAGGCTTGATATCACGAATGATGCTCTCGAGCTTGTGGGTGAATTGATTGAACGCTTTCGCAATATGGCTCAGCTCATCACTTCCGGTTTCGGGTAGGGTCTGCGACAAATCGCCATCGCCACTGGCAATATCGTCTAATGCCGCCAATGTATCACGGCATGGTTTGATGATGCTGCGGCCAATGATATAGGCAATTGCCAACATAACAGCCAGAGCGGCAATGACACTCATCAATACCTTTTGGATGGCTTGCCAAGTGAGCGCATTCACATCATCGACATAAACACCTGAGCCAATTACCCAGCCCCAGGGCTTAAATAGTTTGATGTATGAGACTTTCTCGACGGGAGACTCAGAGCCTGGCTTTGGCCACATGTAATGTACCAGACCTGACTGCTGCTGTTTAGCGAGGGTAACCATGTCGACAAACAGTTTCTTCCCGTTGGGATCGGCAATTTGGCTAAGATCTTGTCCATTGAGGGCTGGCTTCATTGGGTGCATGACCATGGTGGGAGTGAGATCGTTGATCCAAAAGTAATCATTGGCATCATAGCGAAGACTTTGAACGGCATTGGCTGCCCCTGTCTTAGCTTGTTCTAGACTTATCTCTCCTTTGATGTGTTGCTGGTGGTAGTGCTCCACTAAGGTATAAGCCGTTTGCACTAAGTGTTGGGTCTTGTTTTGTTTGTTGGTCATTAATGACTGCTGATAATCGAGCAGTGCCAAAATGAGTGGAATAAATAGAGCAACGGAAACGAGTCCAATGAGCAGAAACAGTCGATGTTGAATCGAAATGCGGCGCAGAAGCGGAGTAGTCATAGCAAGAATTCCTTTCTTGGAAAAAGAGTGCATCACCTTTAGTCATTCGGCATGCTGATTGTTGTTATAGCTATACCCTATGCCATGTTCTGCGCTGACTCTATGCCACTATCGTCTAATTATTAAGCGGGTCACAAAGCTGGGTTTGAGCCCAGCTTTGCATTTGTGGGCATGGTTGCTTATGTATAGAACCACTTATTACAACCCACTTCCTTTTGAAGTTGACTCAAATCGAAAGCTATAACTGATAGTCATTGCGCTCAGTGGCAAGTTCAGAAAAATATTCGACAAACTCAAACTGGACATGATGCTTGTCTTGAAAATAGGCACTTTGACGATAGGGGTGTTCGCCACCCATGTGATCAAGCGGGTAACCAGCGTCTTCAAGTCGTGAAATGGTCTTTTTTAGATCGTCGACCACAATGCCAATGTGTTTAACTCCAATCCAAGGCTGCTGCCATGTTCCGGCCTCTCCTTCGCCGCCATCTTGGATAGTGATGTAACTCTCTTCTGTTCCAACGTGATACCAGCGCATCGGTTTACCAAACCAATCATCGGTTCGACCTTCTCCTCGGATCGACCAGTCAGGTAGTGCAGCAAGTAGCAGTCCAACACTGTGCTCGGCATCTATTACGGTAATATTGGCGTGTTCTACGTAGCTTTTCATAACGTCTCCTTGTTTGTGTTTGAATAAAAACAATCGCTGACGTTAACGGTAAATCCTCAAGTTAAGTTGAGGTCAAGAGGGAATCTAAGATTAGTTGTTGAGGGGGATTTGAGCGAGATTCGGACAAAGAAAAGGGTCTGAAGCGTGTGCTCCAGACCCTTTAATCTCAAATAGTTCGCTAGAGGCGAATTAGTTCATGCCGTATTTCTTAAGCTTCTTACGAAGAGTACCGCGGTTGATACCCATCATTGTTGCTGCGCGAGTTTGGTTACCGCGAGTGTACTGCATGATGGTGTCTAGTAGCGGCTGTTCAACTTCCGCTAGAACTAGTTCATACAATTCAGTGACGTCTTGACCATTTAATTGAGCAAGGTAGTTCTTTAAAGACGCTTTTACAGAGTCACGTAGCGGCTTCTGTGTGATTTGGTCTGAAGATGTTACTGTAGTAACTGTCAATGGTTCTGAAGTCAAATTTTGTTCGAACATAATCGGTTTAGCTCTTCTCGTAATTATGATGCAACGTTGTCAAAATAACCTTGCAATGCGTCGAGCTGTTCATTTGCAGCCTCAATCGCGTTGAAGGTACGGCGGAACTCACTCGCCTGTTCATGTTCCTTTAGATACCAGCCAACATGCTTACGCGCGATGCGTGGACCTAAAAACTCACCATAAAACTGGTGAAGTGCTTGAACATGACCAAGCAAAATACCCTGCACATCCGAAGTCGGGCGCTCAGGCATCAGTGTGCCGTTTTCCAAGTAATGTTGGATTTCCTCGAAAATCCATGGCCGTCCTTGGGCCGGACGTCCAATCATCAAAGCGTCTGCACCAGTGTAATCCAGTACATATTTCGCTTTCTCTGGGCTATCGATATCACCGTTAGCGATAACCGGTATAGAGACAGCTTCTTTTACCGCTTTGATGCTGTCGTATTCTGCCTCGCCTTTGTACATGCAGGTACGAGTTCGACCATGAAGGGCGAGCGCCTGTATGCCGCAGTCTTCGGCTAGTTTTGCAATTTGGACACAGTTTTTATTGTCTGTATCCCAACCTGTACGGGTTTTTAATGTCACAGGGACATCGACAGCATCGACTACGGTGCGCAGAATATCTTCAATGATATCTGGGTACTTAAGCAGAGCAGAACCCGCCAGTTTTTTATTCACTTTTTTAGCAGGGCAGCCCATGTTGATGTCGATGATTTGTGCACCGTTTTCAACACTGAACTGTGCCGCTTCCGCCATAAGTGTTGGATCGGCACCTGCTATTTGCACTGAACGAATACCTGATTCGCCCTCGTGCACCATGCGCTGCTGTGACTTGGCTGTTTTCCACAGTTTCGGGTTTGAGGACATCATTTCACTGACGGCCATACCGGCACCGTAACGAAGGCACAACTCACGGAACGGTCTATCGGTAACACCCGCCATGGGTGCGACAATGAGGTTGTTCTTAAGTTGGTATTGTCCGATTTTCAAAACATCGCCACAGGTTTACACAAGCAAGGGCGCGCATTTTACGCATTTTTTCGGTGCGTGAAAAGACTAATATTTGAGCATTTACAATTTGTTTCTGCAAATTGTCGCATTTTCAGTCGCTTAGTACTAAAAGTATTCCTTTTAGAGCAAAAATAGCAGTGTTTTTGCCTCCTAAAACACTGCTATTTAAACGAGAGTGGTTATTTTTTGCCCGAGATGCGACACCACTCGTTCAGTTCAACGATAGGGTCAATGCTCATATCATCGCGGTAGTAGTTCGCCACGTCTTCTGCTTGGGTATCTAGCACGCCTGACATCGCGAGTTCACCACCTGGCTTAATGAGCCCTTTGATGATGCCAGACAGGTCGCGAAGCGGGCCTGCAAGAATGTTGGCAACGACAACATCGGCAATCAGGCCTTCTGGCTGATCTTGTGGCAGGAATAGCTCTAACTGGTCTGCTACGCCATTGCGCTGCGCGTTGTCTTTTGACGCAACCAGAGCTTGAGGATCAATGTCGATCCCGATGACTTTTGCAGCGCCAAGTTTGATCGCGGCAATCGCTAGGATCCCTGAGCCACAGCCAAAATCGATGACCGTTTTTCCCTCAAGGTTGAGCGACTCAAGCCACTCTAGACAAAGCGCTGTCGTTGGGTGAGTGCCGGTACCGAATGCTAGACCAGGGTCAAGCATCACATTGACGGCATCGGGTTCTGGCACATCGCGCCAGCTTGGGCAGATCCACAAACGTTCACCAAACTTCATTGGGTGGAAGTTCTCCATCCACTCACGTTCCCAGTCCTTGTCTTCTAGCTGCTCGACTTTATGAGCGAAACCTTCCGGTAGCATATTGCTGCCTTTAATTGTCTCAACCACCCATTTGGTGTCTGCTTCGGCATCGTATAGTGCGACGATATCAGTATCGCCCCATAAACGGGTCTCACCAGGCAGCGGCTCAAATACAGGCGTATCGTGCGCATCTAGGAAAGTGACAGACAGTGCGCCCGTTTCTTCCATCAGCATGTCGCCGATTTGCTCTGCATTTTCATTGGTCGCGTTGAGTTTAATTTGAATCCAAGGCATAAGTTGGGTCCTAGCAAGGTGAATTTTGCGCAGAGTGTAGCAGATTCACTGACACTCAGCATAAAAAAACCCGCCGTGGCGGGTTTTTCTCAAGAGGGAAGTGATTAGCTCAGGCCAAGCTTCTTCTCTAGGTAATGAATGTTAGCACCGCCGTGTTGGAAGTTCTCATCATTCATGATCGCTTCTTGTAGAGGAATGTTGGTCTTGATGCCTTCAATGAACATCTCACCCAGTGCATTCTTCATTCGAGCAATCGCTACATCACGGTTCTCACCGAAAGTAATCAGCTTACCGACCATTGAATCGTAGTGCGGTGGTACTGTGTAGCCCGTGTAGATGTGCGATTCCCAACGAACGCCCATACCGCCCGGCGCGTGGAAGCGCGTGATGGTACCTGGACATGGTAGGAAGCGCTCAGGATCTTCCGCGTTGATACGACATTCAATCGCATGACCACGCAGTTTGATGTCATCCTGAGTGAACGACAGTGGTTGGCCTGCTGCAACGCGTAGTTGCTCTTTGATTAGGTCAACGCCAGTCACCATCTCTGTTACTGGGTGCTCTACCTGAATACGCGTGTTCATTTCGATGAAGTAGAACTCGCCGTTTTCGTATAGGAACTCAAACGTACCTGCGCCGCGGTAACCGATTTCGATACATGCACGAGTACAGCGTTCACCGATGTACTTACGCATCTCTTCAGTGATGCCTGGTGCAGGTGCTTCTTCGACAACCTTTTGGTGACGACGCTGCATTGAACAGTCACGTTCGCCAAGGTGGATTGCGCCGCCTTGACCGTCTGCGATGACCTGAACTTCAACATGACGAGGGTTTTCTAGGAATTTCTCCATGTAAACAATGTCATTGTTGAAGGCAGCTTTTGCTTCTGCACGTGTCATGGCAATGGATTCGACCAGCTCTGCTTCACTGCGAACCACACGCATACCACGACCACCGCCACCACCAGAGGCTTTGATGATAACTGGGTAGCCAATGCGCTTGGCATGCGCTTTGTTCTTCGCTTCATCGTTGTCTAGTGGGCCGTCAGAGCCAGGTACACATGGTACACCTGCTTTTTTCATTGCTGTGATAGCTGATACTTTGTCGCCCATCATGCGAATCGTGTCTGCTTTTGGACCGATGAAGATGAATCCAGAACGCTCAACTTGCTCAGCAAAATCTGCGTTCTCAGACAAGAAACCGTAACCCGGGTGGATCGCCACAGCACCTGTTACTTCAGCTGCTGAGATGATGCGTGGGATGTTTAGGTAGCTATCGATACCACGAGCTGGACCAATACAGATGGCTTCATCAGCAAGCAGTACGTGCTTAAGGTCGCGATCCGCTGTTGAGTGAACAGCGACCGTCTTAATACCTAGCTCTTTACAAGCGCGCAAAATACGAAGTGCAATCTCACCTCGGTTTGCGATAACGATTTTATCTAACATAGTCAAAGCCCCGCTTATTCGATGATAACTAGCGGTTGATCGAATTCTACAGCTTGACCATCTTCAGCTAGGATAGCGGTAACAACACCAGACTTGTCTGCTTCAATCTGGTTCATCATTTTCATTGCTTCAACGATACAGATAGTGTCGCCAGCGCTTACTGATTGGCCAACTTCAACAAATGGTTTTGAGTCAGGGCTTGGCGCACGGTAGAAGCTACCAACCATTGGAGAAAGAACTTGGTGACCCGCTGGTACTGCCGGTGCTGCTTCTTCAGCTGCAACTGGTGCCGTGGCTGGAGCTGCTACTGGAGCAGGCGCTGCTGCGTAGTGAACAGGTGCTGGTGCGGTAGCTGGGCTGTTTCGGCTGATGCGTACTGATTCTTCACCTTCAGAAATTTCTAGCTCAGCGATGCCAGATTCTTCAACCAGTTCAATTAGCTTCTTAATTTTACGAATATCCATGTTTCTTTCTCTTCGTCTTGTGAGTAAGACGGCTTTGCATTAAGCCGTAGAGTATTTGGTTAGTTTGCTTTTAGTGCCTTGATGGCCGCTGAAAGCGCAAATTCATAGCCTTGTGGACCTAATCCGCAAATCACCCCTTGCGCCACATCGGACAGATAAGAGTGATGACGAAAGGCCTCTCTGGCATGAACGTTTGATAAGTGCACTTCGATAAACGGGATTGAGACTCCCAGCAAAGCATCACGCAGTGCCACGCTAGTATGAGTAAACGCTGCTGGGTTGATGATGATAAAATCGGTATTCCCAAATGCCGCGTGGATGGCCTCAATCAGTTCATATTCACGGTTAGATTGAAGATGGGACAGCTCGATGTCGGCTTTTGCCGCTTGCTTTTCTAAGTTATCAACAATTTGTGAGAGTGTTTCACTGCCGTAATGTCCCGGCTCTCTGACACCTAAAAGGTTAAGATTTGGGCCATTTAAAACTAGAATTCGAGACTTTGCTGTCATATTGTCGCCATCTTCGGTTAACGTGAAATAAACGGGGTTTATCCCAAGTTTACATAAAAATAGGAGCGGCTGAGAAGCTCATTTAGCTCGTATTTTTAAAAATTGACCAAGATTATAGCTAATTCACAACATTTAGCAGCAATTTACTGGTCTAATCACCTGTAGTCTGGCAGAAAATTTGCAGCACAGAGCACATTTTGACAAGCTGCTGAAAAAACCTGAAACAAAAAAGCCGCCCAATCCAGGGCGGCTTGTTATCAAGTTGCAAAAGAGTCATTAAGCGAGTTCGGCTTTTTCGGCAATCAGCTTGTCGACCACGCTTGGGTCAGCCAGTGTTGACGTATCGCCTAGATTGCTCGTATCACCGGTTGCAATCTTACGTAGGATACGACGCATGATTTTGCCTGAACGAGTCTTCGGCAGCGCATCGGTCCAGTGCAGCACGTCTGGTGTGGCGATAGGGCCGATTTCTTTGCGAACCCAATCTTTCACTTCTTTATGTAGCTCCGCAGATGGGAACTCACCATCATTTAGCGTGATGTAGGCATAGATGGCCTGACCTTTAATATCGTGTGGGATACCGACGATAGCCGCTTCCGCTATTTTATCGAATGCTACTAATGCCGATTCAATCTCAGCGGTACCCATACGGTGACCAGACACATTCAGTACGTCATCGACACGGCCTGTGATCCAGTAGTAGCCATCTTCATCGCGGCGTGCGCCGTCACCGGTAAAGTACATGCCTTTGAAGGTAGAGAAGTAAGTCTGCTCAAAGCGCTCATGGTCACCATAAACGGTGCGCATTTGCCCTGGCCATGAATCAAGGATGACGAGGTTACCTTCTGTCGCACCATCGACAATGTTGCCCATATTATCGACCAGTGCAGGTTGTACACCGAAGAATGGGCGAGTTGCCGAACCTGGTTTGAGCTCTGTGGCTCCCGGAAGCGGAGTAATCAAGATACCGCCTGTCTCTGTCTGCCACCAGGTGTCAACGATAGGTGATTGCTCATTACCGATAGTTTTGTAATACCATTCCCAAGCTTCTGGGTTGATAGGTTCGCCAACTGAACCCATGATGCGTAGGCTGTCGCGAGAAGTGCCTTTAACCGCTTCATCGCCCTTCGCCATTAAAGCGCGAATTGCCGTCGGTGCAGTGTAAAGGATATTCACTTGGTGTTTGTCGACCACTTCGCTCATACGGCTAGTATTTGGGTAATTTGGCACACCTTCAAACAAGATGGTCTTAGCACCATTGGCAAGTGGCCCGTATATGAGGTAAGTGTGGCCGGTGATCCAACCCACGTCCGCGGTACACCAGAAGGTTTCACCCGGCTGGTAATCGAACACGTACTTGAAGGTCATGGTCGCATAAACTAGGTAACCACCGGTGGTGTGCATCACCCCTTTAGGTTTACCTGTCGAGCCTGATGTATAAAGAATGAATAATGGATCTTCAGCGTTCATTTCTTCTGGAGGACATACTTCAGATGCATTTGCTGTCGCTTCATGCCACCACACATCACGATGCTCATGCCAAGCCACATCGCCACCAGTGCGCTTAAGCACCATGACTTTAGAGATGGTTTTCACTTCTGGGTTGGTTAGTGCTTCATCGACATTCTTTTTCAGCGGTACCGCACGGCCGCCGCGAACGCCTTCATCGGCAGTGATAACGACCTTAGCGTCTGAATCGATAATACGGCCAGACAGTGCTTCAGGAGAGAAACCGCCAAATACCACAGTATGCACTGCGCCAATACGGGTACACGCGAGCATCGCGACTGCCGCTTCTGGCACCATGGGCATGTAAAGACAAACCACATCACCTTTGTTTACGCCTTGAGCTTTAAGCGCATTGGAGAACTTACACACTTCTTTGTGCAGTTCGTTAAAGGTTAGAGTTTTGTCGTCAGCTGGATCATCGCCTTCCCAAATGATGGCAACGTCGTCGCCGCGCTCTGCGAGGTGGCGGTCAATACAGTTGGCAGAGACGTTTAGGGTGCCATCTTCAAACCAGCGAATGTCGACGTGGCCAGTGTCAAAAGAAGTTTGCTTGACCTTAGTGAATGGTTTAATCCAGTCAACGATTTTGCCGTGTTCGCCCCAGAACCCTTCTGGATCCGAGACAGACTGTTGATACATGGATAGATAAGTGTCGTTATCCGCGTGGGTGTTGGTTTTAATGTTTTCTTTTACCGGATAGACATGAACTTCACTCATTGCTTCTCTCCTTTGAATTGAGCTTAGCGGGCTAGGGCTGAACTAGGTCGTGTATTAACTCTCGGCTAGTTCGCTGCAATGAGCAATTAGACTTTAGGCGTATTGAATAAAAATCGAACTAAATTAATGGCTTAGATTGGTTATGTAATGAGATCTTGGTCGCAGTTCTCGCGATTTTAGTTCTGAGGTCGAAATGGCGGCAATGTGCCTCGGGTCAGTTTTAGGTACACCATGGCGGCCGCTTTAGCATCTTCCAATGCGTCGTGTTTGTGATAAGTGGGGATCTGTAAATGACGGCAGATGGCTTCTAGGCTCAAGTCAAAGTAGCCATTGGGTAGCAATTTCAGCAGTTGATCGTTATAGATCTGACTGACCTCAACCAGCGCGTTTGGCAATGGAAATCCTAAGTGCTTTTTGCAGGCGCGATCGAGGATCTTTTTGTCGTAACGGATGTGGTAGCCAACGAGAGGGCGATTGCCAATAAACTGTATCAGCGCCTTGATCGCTTGCTGCTCGCTGATGCCGTGCTTGAGGTCGTCATGGCGAATATGATGAATTTTGATTGAATCCTCATCGAGGGTCTTTGGCGCTGACAGACGTACTTCAAATGGGGCACTGGTAATGATGCGATTATCGATGATTTTTGTTGCTGCAATGGTGACAATGTCGGCCACATTGGGGTCGAGACTGGTGGTCTCACAATCGAGCGATACAAACTCATCGGGTTCGGGTTTGCTGAACAAACCTTGGTAAGGCGTGCCTTTTGTCCGATAGCGCCAATAGGCTCTGGTGATAATATTCATGTTTCACCTCACTACTTTAGTGGCGAATTTGATAGTGATAACCCAACCACTGCTTGAACTTCTTCACCACATGTAAACCATGTCTAAGTAGATCTCGCTCGGGCCGCTCCAGAACATCCAACTGTATGGCGTTACTAATGTCATGGTGGGAGAGCTGCTGCTGAAGACGCAGTTTAAACAGGTGTTTGAGTGCCTCAGATAAGTTCTCTGCAGTCGCCTGCTCTAAGACTCGTTTTGCCACCAGCTGGTCGATGCGATCAAAGGTGTTGGTCGCATCAATGGCGTATTCCATGCTGAGTGCTCTGACGCCATGTACGATAGGGAAGATCCCCCCTTGTTTGAGATCCACGCCTTGCTTGGAGCTTTTCACGTTGCCAAATAAGGTCAGTGGCACCGCAAAGTTGAGGGCAGGGCGAGTGAACTCGGTTAGGATCAACTCTTGTCCTGCCATTTTTTGCTGCAAGTGCTGCTTGACCGGCGTGAGTAAAGCTTCGTTGCCCGCCACCGCTCTGGCATCGGCAAGAATGGCAATCTCCATGACGCTTTCGCTATTGGCACTAGCGACCAACTCATCAATGCGCTGTTGCCATGCGTCAGTCGTGCGTACCCAATGAGGGTTGCTGACCATGACTTTGCCAGGACAGAGTGGATAGCCAAGGCGCGCGAGCGTGTGGTTGAGCTCATCAAGCACTTTTTGTTGATTCGGCCATTCCAGACCTGGCTCAAAAATGAGGGCATTGTCTTGATCGGTTTTGAGAATTTGTTCTCCGCGCCCTTCAGAGCCCATGACGACTAAGCAGCAGTGATTGTGCATCGCGGGTGGCACCACAAGCTCAAAGGCACGCTCAATGATTTGCTCGTTAACGGCTGAAACCAACTCCATCATAAATCGGGTGCGAATACCGTTGGTCACAAGGCTATCGACCAATTGCTGCTGACGATTGGACGCCAACGCCAATTCATCAATACTATTTGCTCGGGCAATGCTGAGTGATAGCACGTGAGAGTGGGTGGAGAACGCACTAAGAATTTGCGTCATATCGAGCATGCCAACGGCTTGGCTGCCTTCACACACCATTAAGCGCTTCACCCGTTGGCGAGTCATGGTCACCATAGCGTTGAACAAAAACTCGTGTTTTTCCACCTGATGCACTGGATAGGTGGCAATGTTGCCAATGGCGGTGTCGCTGCTCAGTTTGTCGAGTACCACGGCGTGGAGCATGTTAGTGCGAGTGACGATGCCATAAGGCGTGGCATTCTTTGTGACGCGAGGGTCATCGCTGGTAAGTTCGATCAGCGCAGCATCCACGCCTTGGCTGAGTAAGGTTTCGGTCACCGTGGTGATCGGCATATCTGCTGGCAAAATCAAGGGCGGATGGTAGATGTCTTCATCGACTTTGGTGAGGATAAACTCGCCTAAATTTTGCTGCTTTTGTGCCTCTTCAATCAATTGTTGGCGTGTCGCCAGGCTAGTGTCGAAGTAGGCGGCGAACTGACCGTTGCTGTGATAAAGCGAGAGAAATACCTCTTTAGGAAGCAGGTAAACCAGCGTGTCTTCTAAGGCGAGGTAATCATGTTTGACGGTCTCACTGAGTATTGCTCTGACATCAAACATATCGTCATAAGTATAGTGAGCGTAGACTTCTTTTTGTTCGCTATCGCGTTCCTCGACGGAGCCTTTGATAATGATATACAGATGGTCGGCATTGCTACCTGCCTTTAGGATGGTGTCTTTGTCTCGATAATAGGCGACATCGAGTGCGGAACGAAGCTCGGTTTGTTGACTGTCACTGAGTCGATCGAAAGGTGGTGACGACATATTGAATTTATCAGGCATACCAGAGCGCTCCATTTTCTCCCATCATGGCTATAGTCTGGCAAATTCGTCGCCAAGCTCCAGACGACTTTAGTCGAACACAGTTAGCGGTGTTTTTCTGAAGGCCTTAACTGCGCAGGATAGGGGGAAATTTACGCTATAGATTAATTCCCTTTTTATGAGCAAGGTCTCGTTGCATAATAGCGCCACTTTTAATCCGCCTATCCTGTTGTAGCAAGGTTCATTGACATGTTAACGCCTTCCCCTTTTGCTTGGGTTTCCCAATATTTATCTGGTTTCTTTTTTGCCTACGGTGTGTATCTACCGTTTTGGGCGTTGTGGTTTGAAGACCAAGGGGTGTCAGCTGCCGATGTTGGCTTATTGATGGGATTGGGCTTTGCCACTCGATGTGTGGCCAATCTTCTTATCACGCCGCGAATCCATAAAGCAGAAAGTCTATTGCCGGCACTTCGCTGGGCGACGTTGGCGTGTACTTTGTTTGTTGCCGCTCACCTAGCTGCAGGACCAAGCTTCGCCATGCTGGCGCTAGTCACTGTGCTGTTTAATTTGAGCTTTGGTCCGGTGGTTCCGTTGTCGGATGCTGCAGCGAACCATTATGCGAACCGGAATATGCTTGATTATGGTCGCACACGTCTCTGGGGCTCGGTGGCATTTATCGCAGGCTCTTCTGTGGTGGGTTATCTTGCTTCTCAATTCGGTGCCAACATGATTGTTTACACCGCGTTGGCTGGCTTTGTTATCTCAATGCTACTAGTGATGCGTAATCCTGCGACCATGCCGGTATCGCAAAGCCATGATGATGAGGTAAGACCGAAGCTTAGCGCGCTACTGAAAGAGGCGTCAGTGATTCGCTTTTTGGTTTTGATTGCTCTTATTCAAGGTAGTCACGCCGCGTACTACAGTTTTAGCTCTATTTATTGGAAAGAAGCAGGTCACCCAGAGAGTCTGATTGGTTACCTGTGGAGCTTGGGCGTGGTATCGGAAGTGATGCTGTTCGCTTTTAGCAAGAAATGGTTTGCTGGCTGGTCGCTACGCACTTTGTTTGTGATTTCATCAGTGGGCGTGATTGTGCGTTGGGGTTTGACGGCTTCGACGACCGCTGTCGGTGCATTGGTGGTGATTCAGCTTTTGCATGGCGTGACGTTTGCCATCGCACATATTGCGGCGATCCAGTATATCCAGAAATCAGAAGCGAACAAAATGGTCGCGCTGCAGGCTCTGTATAATGCGATCCCATTAGGCGCGTTCATTGCTCTGATGATGGCTGTGAGTGGTTGGGGCTATGAGAATTGGGGCGCGAATGTGTTCTGGGGTATGGCGGCGATGGGTGTATTGGCGCTGTTTATCAAAGTCGAGCCAGGCAAAAATGGCGTGAAAGATATCCAGGAAAAATCTCAGCCTGAGCCACAGAATTGAGTTACGGAGTTTGAGAAAACTTGTGATAACCCTTTAAATAATAGTTAACGATTTTAAAGGGATATCACTTATGCAAGGATGGATCGTCGTCCCCGTGTCATTGGCCTATTTGGGCATCTTATTTCTTATTGCATGGTACGGGGATAGACAAAAAAAGTGGTTATCCAACTGGCGGCCTTGGGTTTATAGCCTATCCATTGCTGTTTACTGTACCTCTTGGACCTTTTACGGCACTGTCGGTCAGGCCAGCAGTAACCCCTGGGCCTTCTTGCCTATTTATATCGCGCCAATCATCGTTTTTACCTTAGGTTGGCGCGTCATTGCTCGCCTTATCCTTATCGCTAAGCGTGAGCACATCACCTCAATCGCAGACTTTATCGCGGCTCGCTATGGCAAATCTCAAGGCTTAGCGGTTGTGGTTACCTTAATTGCAGTTGCGGGAATCTTACCTTATATCGCACTGCAGTTGCGCGGCATCACCATGGGGCTTGAAGTCGTTGCCCCGGACTTAGCGTCTGAGCTGGGTTATCAAGATAAGCATATCTCTTGGTTTGTGGTTGGTGCGCTGGCGATCTTCACCATGCTGTTTGGTACTCGCCATATTGATAACACTGAGCATCACCGCGGCATGATGATGGCAGTGGCGTTTGAGTCTATCGTTAAGTTAGTGGCTTTTTTGGTGGTTGGGTTTTTCATTCTTTATCTCGCTTGGGAGCGCCCCGACATCAAGCTGACCGAGCTTGCCTCGAGTACCTATCAATCTCCCAATATTCCCACCTTATTGATCCACACGGGTTTGACCATGATGGCGATCGTCTGTTTGCCGCGCCAGTTTCACACCATGGTGGTCGAGAATGAGCGCGCGCAGGACTTGCATACTGCTCGTTGGTTATTCCCAGCTTATTTAGTATTGATGGGGCTATTCGTACTGCCGATTGCTTGGGTAGGGCAAGGGCTATTAATGGGCACCTCACCTGATACGTTCGTGATCAGTATTCCCAAATTTGCCGAAGCAAACAATATTGCTTTGCTAGCCTTTTTGGGGGGCACCTCGGCGGCGAGTGGTATGGTGATAGTATCAACCATTGCACTGGCTATTATGGTGTCTAATGATCTGGTGATGCCATTGCTACTGCGCCGCATCAAGCTGGCGCACCGTTCTCATCGACATCTCTCTGGGCTACTACTGATCATTCGCCGTGCCCTCATTTGTGTGTTGTTATTTGGCGCTTGGCTGTTTTATCAGGCGCTCGATACCATTCACTCGTTATCTGCGATTGGCTTTCTCTCCTTTTCTGCCATCACCCAGTTCGCGCCAGCGTTGATTGGTGGCATGTATTGGCGTTTAGGTAATCGTAAGGGTGTTTATGTTGGTCTGTTTGTCGGTTTCGCCATTTGGTTAATTACCTTGATGAGTGAAACCGGTCTTCTAGCGGGGGATGCGAGTACCAATTTACTACTGCGTATTATCACCCCGCCTGAAATGCTGATCTCCTGGGGCATCGCTAGCTCCGACTGGGGAATGCTGATCTCTGTGGTATTGAACGCGATTTGTTTTGTGGTGATTTCGCTGGCGACGCGCTCTAGTCTGACCGAGCGTCTGCAGTCGGCCTCATTTGTGGGTACGCCGCTACCTGAAAGTGAAAACCTCAGCCTGTATCAAAGCCGCGTGACCGTGGCTGAGCTCGAAATGCTTGCCTCACGTTTTGTAGGGCGCACGCGGGTGCGCAGTGCATTTCGCCATTACTGGAAGCAGCAAGACAATCAGCCACTGCCGAACCAGCAAGCATCCGCCGAGCTTATTAGGCATACCGAGCGTGTCCTCGCCGGGGTATTTGGTGCATCGTCTGCAAAGTTGGTACTGACTTCGGCGCTGCAAGGACGCAATATGCAGTTGGAAGAAGTAGCGACGATTGTCGATGAGGCCTCGGAGCTCTACCACTTTAGCCGTGGTCTGCTTCAGGGGGCGATTGAGCATATTGGTCAAGGCATTGCCGTAGTGGATAAACAACTAAGGTTAGTCGCTTGGAACCGTCGATATTTGGAGTTGTTTAGCTTTCCTTCTGGACTTATCCAAGTCGGGCGACCCATTGCGGATGTGATTCGTCACAACGCTGAACAAGGCCTATGTGGTCCGGGCGATCCCAATGAACATGTACGAAAGCGTATCTTTTACCTTGAGCAAGGATCCCCGCATACCTCATCGCGCGTTCGGTCGGATGGCAGCGTGATTGAAGTGCAAGGCAACCCAATGCCAGGTGGCGGTTTTGTGATGAGTTTTACTGACATTACCGTGTTTAGAGAGGCGGAAATGGCGTTGCGTGATGCCAACGAGCGGTTAGAAGAACGTGTCGTAGAGCGAACACACGAGCTTGAGCAACTCAACCAACGTTTGGTATTGGCAACACGTCGCTCAGAATCGGAATCGCAATCGAAAATGCGCTTTTTGGCCGCAGTGAGCCACGATTTGATGCAGCCACTTAATGCTGCGCGTCTGTTTGCTTCCTCGTTGTCAGAGGTCAGTAAAGATGAGGAAGGGCGAAAGCTATCAGGGCATATCGAAAGTGCCCTTGGCGCTGCGGAAGAGCTGATTGGTGACCTATTAGATATTTCACGTTTGGAGTCAGGTAAGCTGCAAACCAATGTTCGCGGTTTTCATCTCTCTGAAGTATTTGAGACATTACAAGCTGAGTTTAGTGCTATCTCGAAAGGCAAGCAGATAGATTTCTCCGTGGTTTCTAGCTCGCTTATCGTTAAATCCGATCCTAAGTTGCTGCGCCGTGTATTGCAGAACTTTTTGACCAATGCGTTTCGCTACAACCCTGAGGGCAAGGTTTTGCTTGGTGCGCGGCGTGTTAATGGTCGAGTACGAATCGATGTATGGGATGACGGTATTGGTATCCCAGAAGACAAGCAGAAAGAGATCTTTAACGAGTTTACACGTGTTGACCAAGCGAGAGCTGATAGGGGCTTGGGGCTTGGGCTCGCGATTTCTCGAGGTATTGCCCGTGTGCTCAATCATCAAATCTCAATGCGCTCTTGGCCAGATCGCGGCAGTGTCTTTTCGATTACGCTCGACTTGGCTAGGGAAGTCGCAGCAGAGCCGGTGAAAGTAGCCGCAACCAGTGACGCCGGACTGAAACATCTGAAAGTGCTTTGCGTCGATAATGAGCCTGATATCTTGGTGGGCATGGAAACCTTACTCGCTCGTTGGGGCTGTGATGTGCGTACTGCGCTTGATTTGGTTGGCAGTCTTAAACACTTAGACCAAGGGTGGGAGCCAGACGTTATTCTCTCGGATTACCGACTTGATAATGGTCGTACCGGGCTTGAAGTGCTTCAGCAATTTAGATTGCGGGTAGGTGACTCGTTTAAAGGGGTGATCATCAGTGCTGATCGCACCGAGTCGATGCTTGAAGGTATTAAGTCCAATGGTTTTGCCTTTATTGCTAAGCCAGTTAAGCCGCTTAAGCTGCGTGCTATTCTCAATCAGTCATAGCCTCTCTATGTTTCAGAGGTGTGCCGTCATTGTTGTTAGGGTTATTTCTCTGGCTTATGAGGGGGGGCACCTCTGATGTCTTTACGTAATATCACCGTATCTTTACCTTACTTGACAGACGCTTTACGAATTTCCAATTATTCTTATTCATAAGGAAAGAGAGTTTCATATCGTTACATTTACACTGAGACTTGAGTCAATTAATTTGGCGTGTTTAGGTGCCTGTTAACCAAGGAAATTTAAGGTTCTAGTACTTAAGTCGACATTTTTTTTGAAATTTATGTGACCTATGTCGGGTCGTATTGAGTAACAGTGAAGTAGCAGAAGCAATCAAATGCAATCTTTGATAGGAATGAAAATCGTTATGACTATTGGTTTTATTGCTATTGCTTTTAATGTTTTTTAGGTAGGTCTTCGTAGTAACGAAGGAGTTGGTTGAGCGTTAGGTTGTGGTGCGTTCACCTGATTGTTGAGCACTTTAGGGTGCTATTTATGAGGTGTCATTATGAAAAAACTATTATCTCTTGCAGCAGTATTCGCGATGGTTCCAGCAGTATCGTACGCGCAGTATGATAACATTTACGGTAACGGCGGTGTACATACAGGCGTATACGCGACAGAAGCAGAGGCCATTGCAGAAGGCAATCAAATTATGGAGACGTTATCCAGTACTCCATCTCATGAGCTAGTGCATATATTGCGTACACCGCACAAGAGTTTGAAACATAACAGCGTAGAAATTTACGATGCAGATGTGAAAGTCAAAACGGTTGCAGCGGCTGACGGCGCATCAATGTATCAAGGTTTCGTTGATGTTGAGTACCGTTTCTCACGTTACGACTAATTTTAATTTTCGCTAGCACGAAATAAAGCCGCTGCAATTGCAGCGGCTTTTTCTATTGTCGTATTGGTAATATTAGTGGTCGTGTGCCGCGCCAGCACCTTTCGGGTAGCGGATAGACTCAACCATTTCTTGTACGTCTTGTGGTACTTCAGCCGTAAACTTGTTGACCACAATAGACACTGTGAAGTTTAGACACATACCTAGAGTACCAATGCCCTCTGGACTGATACCAAAAAGCCAGTTGTCTGGTGTGTTTGCTGCAGGGTTTACAAACTTGAAGTAAATGATGTAAGCCGCTGTGAACAAAATACCTGAAAGCATACCGGCGATGGCGCCTTCTTTGTTCATCTTCTTATAGAAGATGCCCAGGATAATCGCAGGGAAGAAGGATGCAGCAGCCAGACCGAAGGCAAAGGCAACAACCTGAGCCACGAAGCCTGGTGGGTTAATACCAAGGTAACCCGCACCGATAACCGCTGCTGCCGCGCCTATCCGAGCGTACATGAGCTCCTGTTTATCGGTCATATCGGGTTTAAAGCCTTTCTTGAGCAGGTCATGGGAGACCGCCGTCGAGATAACCAATAATAAACCCGCTGCCGTTGATAGTGCCGCTGCCAAACCACCCGCTGCAAGTAGTGCTACTACCCAGTTTGGAAGTTGAGCCAGCTCAGGTGAAGCCAGTACGATGATATCGCGGTTGATCTTCATTTCGTTACGCTCATCACCTGAGTAGAACATACGACCATCACCGTTCTTATCTTCCCAGCTAACAAGACCTGTGCTTTCCCAGTTCTTATACCAGCTTGGTGCTTCTGTCGCTTGAACGCCTTTCATGTCTGGACCATTAATGGTGTCAATCATGTTAACGCGAGCAAACGCTGCTACCGCAGGAGCAGTTGTGTAAAGTAGAGAGATAAAGACCAATGCCCAACCTGCTGAGATACGCGCATCTTTTACGCGTGGAACGGTGAAGAAGCGAATGATTACGTGTGGAAGACCTGCTGTACCTACCATAAGTGCTGCACAGATAAAGAACACGTCAACCATACTCTTCGACCCATCGGTATAGGCGGTGAAACCTAATTCCTCAGTGAGTCCATCAAGTTTATCAAGCAGGTAAGTTTCAGAACCGGTGACGGTAGAACCAAAGCCAACTTGTGGGAAGACTGAGCCTGTCATCATCAGAGATGTGAATACTGCAGGTACTAGGAAAGCGAAGATAAGAACACAATATTGCGCTACCTGAGTATAGGTAATCCCTTTCATACCACCCATAACCGCGTAGAAGAATACAATGGCCATACCGATGACGATACCAAGGTTAATATCGACTTCTAGGAAGCGAGAGAATACCACGCCTACACCACGCATCTGACCGGCCACATAAGTGAACGAGACAAAAATGGCACAGAATACCGCAACCATACGTGCTGTCTTAGAGTAGTAACGATCGCCAATGAAATCTGGCACGGTGAACTTACCGAACTTACGTAAATAAGGGGCTAAGCAAAGTGCAAGGAGTACGTAACCGCCAGTCCAACCCATTAGGTATACCGCACCATCGTAACCGATGAATGAGATGATACCTGCCATCGAAATAAACGACGCTGCCGACATCCAGTCTGCTGCGGTCGCCATACCATTTGCTACCGGGTGTACGCCGCCGCCTGCGACATAGAACTCACTAGTGGAGCCTGCGCGTGCCCAAATTGCGATACCGATATACAACGCAAAGGTGATACCGACCAGAATAAACGTCCAAGTTTGAATATCCATTATTTGCGCCTCTTAGTCTTCTTGTACATTGTACTTTTTGTCGAGCGCGTTCATGCGAGCGACGTAGACGAAAATCAGCGCAACAAAGGTGTATATCGATCCTTGCTGTGCGAACCAGAAGCCCAATTTGAACCCTCCAAACTGGATGGCATTAAGCGCGTCAACAAATAGAATTCCCGCGCCGTATGAGACAATAAACCACACTGCGAGTAGGGAACCCATGATTCCTAGATTTTCCTTCCAATAGGCTTGAGCTTGTTCTGATGATTCGAACGCCATGGCCTTCTCCTTTGTCATGTTTGCGTTAACGTATTGTTACGTTTAATAAGGTAGCAGGCTGCTGGCAATAACTCAGTGCAACTTTAGTCGACTGTAAAAATAAGAAAAGCGCCTTAAAAACAGGCGCTTGAGCTTGAGGGGGAATGAAAGTGTGATGTTAATCTAATGTTAAATTAGCCAAAGGTCTAACGTTTATCGATAAACTTAGATATAAAAGTCTTTGATACCTTGCAATAAGTTGCTCACCGCCACCGCAGCGAGGATCAATCCCATCACTCTGCTGATGATGGCAGCACCCACATTGCCGATCCACTTTTGAATCGTGGTGGCGCCGAGTAGCAGCAGCAAAGTAATAAGGAGTACGGCAAGCATCACAAGAGCTGTAAGTCCTTGATCCATAAAGGAGTGTCGATGGTTGTCAGTGAGAAGTACAATAGCCATCATTGCACCCGGCGAAGCAATAGATGGGATCGCCAGCGGATAAACGGCGAGGTCGGCGAGTTGATCTCGGTTTACTTCTTGGCTCAGTTTGGTTTCTTCTTCTGGTTTGCTCTCACCAAATATCATTGTCAGTGCGAACAGTAGAAGGACTAATCCGCCCGCAGCTTGGAACGCGGGTAGAGGGATCTGCATCGCTTCAAGCAGTAACTGACCGGCGACAAGAAAGAATAACAGCACACCAAAGGCTATCGCGACTGCTTTTAGTGCGACGATACGACGATGTTTGACGTCAAGATGTTGGGTTTGAGAAAGATAAACGGGTACCGAGCCAATAGGGTCAATGACAGCCCAAAGCACGACGAATTGAGTAACGAGAATACTGAGCAAAGCGAACCTCCCAGAGTTTGGTGAAACAGAGGGATAACATGAGCCAGTGACGGAGAACCGCACTTTCAATATTGATAACCAAAGCGGTAACAACTGGCGGCGCTATTATTTAACGTATTGTGGCTGGTATCAATGTTTTAATAAACCTATTCACGCCCAGTTACATAATAGCAGCTTGGGCATGAACTGTCGGCGAGTTTAAAGCTAACCTTCTGATTCCATTTGTTGTAATAGGATCACGGCTTGGGTTCGGTTTTTAACGCCAAGCTTTCTAAAGATGGCGGTCATGTGCGCTTTGATGGTCGCTTCTGACACATTGAGATCATAAGCGATTTGTTTATTGAGAAGACCGTCGGAGAGCATGCCTAGCACCTTGTATTGTTGTGGTGTCAGCGTTGATATTTTCTCAGCTAAATCATTACTTTCGCTGTTATCAATGAGCAGCTCTGCGGGGAAATAAGGTTCACCTTCAAGCACTTTGTTTAGGGCGCTAATAAGCACCCGCATATCACTGGACTTGGGAATAAATCCAAACGCGCCATGCATCTTAACCTGTGAAACGATACTTGGCTCTTCGCTGGCGGAGATGACCACAATAGGAATATCGGGATAATCAGCACGCAGGTGGATAAGGCCGGACATACCATTAGCGCCTGGCATTTTTAGATCGAGCAATATCAGATCTGGTTCTTCGCTTTTCTCTAGAAGACTGAGCAAAGATTCCAATGAGTCCGCTTCCAGCAGATTTGCACCACTGATCGCCATGTGAACAGACTGAAACAGCGCGTTCCTAAACAGTGGGTGATCATCAGCAATAATGATGGTATAGCTCGGTTCCATAGCGTCTCAGTTATTTTGCAAAAGTGTTAACGTTATTATTGATTCTGCGTCGAGTTTGGACAAATGAATCAATACAAAACTCTGAGCAGAATCGACTTTTTACTGAACGCGGACGCAAAACCTCATCCGTTATTCATTGAGTAGGGTGTATTGGTTTAAATGCTCTAGAAAATCTTCAGCGCTAACAAATCCGGTTAAACGCGCACTTGGAAGTTGCGTGCCATTGGCATCCCAAAACTCAATGGTCGGCAATCCTAGTACATCCATCGCTTTGAGCATTTCGATATCCTGTACTTGATTGCGCGTGACATCCGCTTGCAGCAAAACAAAGTTGGCCAGCACAGGTTCAACATTGGCATCGTGGAAGGTGTACTTTTCGAACTCTTTACATGCAACACACCAATCGGCGTAAAAATCGAGCATCACAGGTTTACCGGCAAGTTTAGCTTTGTTTAGCTCAGCATTGAGCTCGGCAAGGTTGTTGATTCGAGTGAAGCTAACGCTGATCTCGGACTCGCTACTTGTCGGTGCGCCAAGCCAGTGATTGAGTAGTGGCTGCGCTGACGCAAATAGACCTAGAATTGCAATAATGCCGACACAGCTTTGCTTCCAGCCACCAAATGGTAATGCATTCTTTTGATGATACAGCCAGCTAAAGGCGGCAATACCCAAACCAGACCATAGTACGCTACTCCAAAATTCTGGCAGTAAACGCTCAAGTAAGAAAATAGGTGCAGCGAGTAGTACAAAGCCAAACAGGATTTTTACGCGTTCCATCCAATTTCCCGCTTTTGGTAGTAGCTTGTTGCCAAAGACCGCAGCGGCAATCAATGGGATACCCATACCAAGCGCCAACGCATACAGCGCGACACCACCAGTCAGCAAGTCGCCACTTTGTGCCACGTACAGCAAGGCGCCGGACAACGGAGCGGTCGTGCAAGGTGAGCACACTAGACCGGATATGGCTCCCATGGCAAACACGCCTAACAGGTTGCCACCTTTTTGTTGATTGCTGAGGTTATTGAGCCAAGTTTGTACATTGCTTGGCAGCTGTAAGGTATAGAGGCCAAACATCGACAGTGCCAGTGCTACAAACAGGACACTCAAACCAATAAGTACATACGGGTGCTGCATCGCGGCTTGAAATTGCATCCCCGCTGAAGCCACGACAAGGCCAAGCAAGGTGTAGGTAAGCGCCATGCCTTGCACATAGACCATAGATAACAGCAACGCTTGTTTATGACTGCGCTTGCCGCCACCCAGCACAATACTGGTGAGGATTGGATACATTGGTAATACACAAGGCGTGAAAGCGAGGCCAATACCGAGCAGTAAAAACAGCGCTGGCGTCCACCAGTTTTGCCCGAGTTTGTCGGTTAAGTCGTTGTTGCTGTTCGAGGTGTTTGTACCTGTCGTCGCTGACTGTGGTGACTCTGCAGGCTTGCTGTTGTCTGCGGCAGTTGTCGCTGCCGGTTGGACGTCAGTAGTGGTATCGGAAACGGCATCAAAGCTAAATGGCGTAATGTCGATAACGCGCGTTTCTGGTGGGTAACAGAATCCTGCTTTGGCGCAGCCTTGATATTGCACAATCAGTTTTGCGCCGGCTTGATATTGGCTTAATGGCACTTCAACAAACAGCGGTTGGGTGTAAATCGTCACATCCCCAAAAAACTCATCGGTGTACGGCTCACCTTGTTGCAGTTCAATATTACCCAGGGTGACGTTTTCACCGCTGAAGTTTAATCGGTCTTGATAGAGGTAGTAGTCAGGTTTGACTTGCCAGTCGATATAGACTCGATCGCCCTGCTGATAGGCGTTCATTGGAAATGCTTGATCAACAGGAACAAAGGTATTGGTGCCAGTCGGGGTAAAGGCATTACTGGTGTTGTTGTCTCCAAATAGAGCCCAGCTAGGCAACGCCAACGTGGTCAGGGAAAGCAGCAAAAATTGGGAAAGTAGTCGAGTCATGAACGCTATGCAACCAAGGTTTAACAATATAATGAGGTTATATGATGTTAAGACAGGAAGATAGCGAGAAATGTTTCATTAAAGATAAAAAAAGAGCTGCGATACAACGCAGCTCTCAATTCTTTTTGCAATCCATTTGCTGGCGATTAGCCGATCAGTAGGCCGCCAAATGCAAAACCAAGCGCAACGGCTGTCGCGATAGTGGTCACACCCGGAATGAAGAATGGGTGGTTGAACACATAATTGCCGATCCGTGTTGAGCCAGTGTCATCCATTTCAACCGCAGCAAGCAGGGTTGGGTAGGTTGGCAGTACAAACAGAGCACTTACTGCAGCAAATGAAGCAACCGCTGTCAGTGGTGCTACACCAATTGCTAGCGCTGCTGGCATTAGAGCAACGGTTGTCGCGCCTTGCGAGTAAAGCAGCATAGAGGCAAAGAACAGAACCATCGCTAGCATCCATGGGTAGTCTTCCAGTAGCGCGCCCGCTAGCTCTTTAATGCCGTCAACGTGCGCGTTCACAAACGTTGAACCAAGCCATGCTACGCCAAGTACGCAGACACAAGCGGTCATACCTGAGCGGAACGTTGCTGCAGAAGGAATTTTAGATGCATCGATCTTGGTCACTAGCGTGATCGCTGCCGCTGCTGCCAACATGACGGTCATGATTGCTTCGTTACGGCCAAGCGCAGGATCTTCAATCAGGCCGATAGAGCCAGAGATCGCTGCTGCGTAGCAAACTACGAATGCAATTGCACCTAAGAAAATATAGGTCGCCGTTTTTGCTGTCGGCAGAATGTTGCGCTCTTGAGTGGTACTCAGCTTGATAAGGCCTTGAGCTAGACGCTCTTGGTACACAGGATCGTCTTTCAGCTCGCTGCCCATGAAGTTAGCGACAAAGGCGCCGACCATACAGGCGATAAAGGTGGTTGGGATACACACAGCAAGTAGCGTTAAATAATCGACCCCCATTGGCGCTAGCATTGCCGCGAAAGCAACAACCGCGGCGGAGATAGGAGAAGCTGTGATAGCGATTTGCGAAGCAACAACGGCAATCGACAATGGGCGTGATGGTCGCACCCCTTGGCCTTTTGCAACTTCAGCGATAACAGGAAGCGTTGAAAACGCGGTGTGACCTGTACCTGCCATAAGCGTCATCAAGAAAGTTACAATGGGAGCATAAAAGGTGATTCTTTCTGGATGTTTGCGAAGGAAGTCTTCAGCAATTTGCACCAGCCAGTCCATACCACCAGCTACTTGCATCGCAGCAATCGCAGTGATTACTGACATAATAATTAAGATCACATCCACAGGGATGTAAGCTTGGCTTGTTGGTACGCCGAGTACCAGTGAGAGGGCAATGACACCAGCACCGCCAGCCAGACCGATTCCAATACCGCCAATACGTGCACCTAAATAAATAAACAGCAGTACGACGGCAAGCTCTATAGCAACCATAGTCAATCCTTGTTTCGATTGTCCGTTATCAACCATGATGACAAGCGGACGTTGTAGATAATATTAGGGAATAAGTTTTACCAATGAGAAATAGGCACTAAAAAGGCTCCCCCATACAGGGGAGCCTTTAGGCATCATTACTCGTAGCGTTTGGCTTTATACTGAGGTTTCATCAGATTGTCTACTGAGAAAATGTCATCTAACTCTTCTTCAGATAGAAGGCCGCGTTCAAGTACCACTTCTTTTACGCTCTTACCGGTCTCAGCACAGATCTTACCGACGATGTCGCCTTCATGGTGACCGATGTAAGGGTTGAGATAAGTAACGATACCAATTGAGTTGTAAACGTAGCTTTCACACACTTCTTTATTAACGCTAATGCCATCGATGCATTTGTCGCGCAGGTTGATACAAGCATTTTTCAGAATTTCAAGAGATTCAAACATGCTTTGCGCAATTACTGGCTCCATAACGTTCAGTTGCAGCTGACCACCTTCCGCTGCGAAGGATACTGTGTTGTCGTTACCAAGCACTTTAAAGCACACTTGGTTAACTACTTCAGGAACCACTGGGTTCACTTTCGCTGGCATGATAGAAGAGCCGGCTTGCAGTTCCGGCAGGTTGAGCTCGTTAAGACCCGCGCGAGGACCAGAAGAAAGCAGGCGCAGGTCATTACAAATCTTAGACAGTTTCACAGCTAGGCGCTTAAGTGCACCGTGAGTCATTACATACGCGCCACAGTCAGAGGTCGCTTCGATAAGATCCTCTGCTGGTACACATTCAAGGCCTGTTACTTCAGATAGGTGCTTAACTGCAAGCTCTTGATAGCCTTGAGCTGCGTTTAGGCCAGTACCGATTGCTGTTGCGCCGATGTTCACTTCTAGTAGTAGCTTTGAGGTGTACTCAAGGGCACGAATCTCTTCGTTCAGAGTTACCGCCCAGGCGTGGAACTCTTGGCCAACTGTCATTGGTACCGCATCTTGAAGCTGAGTACGACCCATTTTCAAAATAGTCGAGAACTCTTGGCTCTTCGCTTCGAACGAACCTTTTAGATATTCAATCGCATCGATTAGCTTTTGTACGCTGTTGTAGACTGCGATACGGAAACCCGTTGGGTAAGCACAGTTTGTTGATTGGCTTTTGTTAACGTGATCATTTGGGTTAATGAACTCATATTGGCCTTTCTCTTTGCCCATCAGTTCAAGTGCCACGTTAGCGATCACTTCGTTGGTGTTCATGTTCACAGAGGTGCCAGCACCGCCTTGGAACACATCTGATGGGAACTGATCCATGCACTTGCCTGTTTCAAGGATCACATCACAAGCTTGGATAATATATTGAGCGATGTCTTTTGGAATCACGCCAAGCTCTTTGTTAGCGAGCGCAGCGGCTTTCTTGGTCATGACCATACCGCGAACAAAATCGGGTACATCAGAAATGGTCACATTGGAGATATTAAAGTTTTCGATAGCGCGTAGTGTGTGGATGCCGTAGTAAGCATCGGCCGGGACATGACGTTGGCCTAATAGATCTTCTTCAATACGAGTGGCTTGAGTCGCAACTGTTTGCTCAAGAGTAGTTGTCGCCATATTTTGGATCCTTAGAGAATAATTCTGCGTTAATTACAGTTATTTTGCCAAATCTGTTTTAAGAATCCATTCGCCAGAATAATTGGCTAGTTATTACGTCCTGACTTATGGGGTACATATTACTCAAAGTGGCACATAAAAATAGTAGCCAGATCACCTTTTTCACTTAATTATTGCAAAGGCCAGCAAAGTCCTCGTGAGATGAGATTTCCCTCATAAAATTCGCATCATTAACTGAGTCGATTTATATTTTGAAAAACTCATTTTGTGCGCTTAGCGGTTGAATCCGAGTAATTTATTTGTGGTTTAGTAAAGGGTAGGCGTAAACTGACAGCAAACCAAGGAGGAGCGTGTGTTTCCGATACTGTTATTGCTATTTATTTTTGTTCCAATCATTGAGATTGGGCTATTTATCCAAGTCGGCGGCTTTTTGGGCTTATGGCCTACTATTGGCTTAGTGCTATTGACGGCGGTGGTGGGTGCCTCGCTGGTGCGTAGCCAAGGCCTGCAAACCCTAATGTCAGTACAGTCGAAGCTGCAGCAAGGTGAAATGCCAGCGCAACAAATTGTTGAAGGCGTTATGTTGGCGGTTTCTGGTGTACTACTTCTCACTCCGGGCTTTATGACTGATGCGATGGGTATGTTGGTACTGCTGCCAGCACCCCGTGCGGCTATTGCTAAATATCTTATGAGTAAAGTGGTGGTGAAGAGCGTTTCTGGAGGATTCCATCAAGGCGGTTTTCATCAAGGTGACTTCCAGCAAGGGCCGTTTGATTCCCATCGCGACCATCAGCGCGATGGCAACACCTTTGAAGGTGAGTATGAACGTAAAGACGATGATGACCGTAACAAGCTGAACTAATGATATTCAACCGCATCAAGCTTTCGAGGCGCAGTTGGAACAACGTGCTTATTATCGGCATCGCTTTTTTTATGCTGATGATGGCCGCACCGACTCTGATAAAGCAATATTTGCTGGAGCCAGCAGCGCAGGCGAGTGAAGGCTTGGTGCTTGACCCAAGTGCTGAGCCAATAGAAATCAACTACGCTGGGATCCAATTTTATCAGCAAGGCGATAACTGGCGCGCGATTCCTAAGAAGTGGAATCAAGATGCTGAAAGCGTGGTATTGCGCTGGAAAGCGATGCAGGGCACGCCAGTTGACGACGAAACGTATCAGAAACTCAAACCTGCGTTTGAGCATCCGATGACAATCGAGGTTTGGTATCAAGAAGTTGAAGAGCCGCAGCGCATTACCGCTTACCCGTTGGATCAGTTTTGGCTGCTCAACACCTACAATGGCTTATGGGTAGCGGTAAGCTTTGAAGGCAGTGAATTACTGCCACAGGATGCGAGATAAACGCATCCATTTCTTGTTCACTCAGTCCATGACCAGTTAAGCGTAGACATCATGCCAGAATTGCCAGAAGTAGAAGTTTCTCGCCTCGGGATTAGCCCGCATCTATTAGAACAAACCATTCAAGAAATCGTGGTGCGTCAGCGTCAGCTGCGCTGGTGGATCCCTGAAGAGATCCACGGTTTACATGGTCAGCCCATCACGGCGATTCGCAGGCGGGCTAAGTATCTGCTACTCGACACGCCAAAAGGCACCGCCATCGTCCACTTGGGGATGTCGGGCAGTCTACGAGTACTGGAAAACCCACCCCCGGCTGAAAAGCATGACCACGTTGACTTAGTGCTTAGCAACGGTAAGGTCATGCGCTACAACGACCCACGCCGCTTTGGGGCTTGGTTGTGGTGTGCTCCGGGAGAGTCTCATGAGCTTTTGGACAACTGTGGTCCAGAACCTCTTACGGACGAATTTAATGCCGATTGGATGCTCTCTCGCGCCAATAACAAACGGGTCGCGATTAAAACCTTCATTATGAATAACGCTAATGTTGTCGGGGTGGGGAACATCTACGCTTGTGAGTCGCTATTTAGCGCTGGCATTCTTCCAACGACACCAACTTATAAAGTGACGCTTGGTCAGTGGCAAACGCTGGTGACGGAAATCAAGCAGGTGCTAGCACAAGCGATCACTCAAGGTGGAACCACGCTTAAAGACTTTTCGCAAACGGATGGTAAGCCTGGCTACTTTGCCCAGGAGCTGCACGTGTATGGGCGAGCGAAACAACCTTGCCATAGCTGCGGTGAGCCAATCAAAGAGATGAAGATAGGTCAGCGAAACACCTTCTTTTGCGATGTTTGCCAGAAGTAGTGATGTTAACTAATGGATGAACAAAAAAGCGCTTGCCTCGGCAAGCGCTTTTTTAGTGGTTGTTATCCGCCTCTTTGGGAGGTGAGCGATAATACTTAGCTCAGGCTAGATGTTGTCGTAAATACGTTTACCATCGCGCTGAGTTTCAAGTAGATATAAGTTCCACATGTACTGCTCAGGCTTGTCACGTAACAGCGCTTCAATTGCGGCGTTCATCGCGCGTGCGTCTTGCTCTTCATCTCCCGTCGGGAAGTTGTCGATAGCTGGCAGAATATGCACTTCGTATTTGCTGGTTTGATCATTGTAGGCGGGCAGTACTGGCACGACTTTGGCTCGAGATAGGCGAGACATTTTACCAAACCCTTTTAGAGTCGCCTTTTCTGCAGCAAAAAAGGGCACAAACACAGAGTTTTGTGGGCCGTGATCTTCATCCGGCAGCCAGTAACCGATGTAACCATCCTTGATAGAGCGAACAAACGGCTTCACGCCGGCGCTACGGGCAAAGATGCGTCCACCATACTGCATACGCTGGACGTGCATCAGCCAGTCACCGATTGGGTTGTTTTGCGGTTTCATGATGGTTGCCACTTTGTGGCCTTGAGCTGCTAACATGACCGCAGGGTAGTCCACAGCCCATGCGTGCGGCGCCAAGATGATCACGTTCTCTCCAGCATCCAGTAGCGGCATCAGGTTCTCTTCACCAATCATCACACCGCGATTTTGGTTGTGCTTGGTTGAGCGTACCAAAAACTCAGAGTAGCCCAGTAGGTATTGGCCTGCCTTGGCAAAGGTCTCTTCAACAATGTGTTGGATCTCTTGCTCTGACTTCTCCGGAAAGCATTTTTCAAGGTTGAGGCGGGTACGTCTGACGACGCGACCATTTTTACCGACAATGATCCCGGAAATATAGCGCGCAAAACGATCGCGAGGCTTAGCGGGAACAAAGGCTAGGAATACCGCCAGTAGGATGCCAAGCCAAGTGCCCCAGTGTTTGGGGTGTAAAAATGCCCACTGGAAACGAGGATCATAGAGGTTTTTATCGATATGTTCTTGATTGCTCATAATGCCTACTCGTTACAGATAGCGAGAGTTAGTTTTGGTTTCGTCAGGAACCGACTTGAATCGCTTGTGCATCCAAAGCCACTGTTCTGGCGCGCGCAAAATGATTTTTTCTACGTAGTGATTCATTAGTGCGGCTGCGGCGACTTCGTCTTTCTTTGGATATTCATCTTCAATGGAGATGTCAGCCATGATCTCATATTTACCATCGGCATTTCTAAAACCAGAGCCCGGAACGATCGCGCACTTACTGGTGTAAGCCAGAATACTGGTGCCCGTAGTGGTGCAGGCTTCTTCTACGGCAAAGAAAGGCACGAACACAGACTTATTGTGGCCATAATCTTGATCCGGAAGATAGAACAAACGGTGACCTTGGCGCATGACGCGGATCATCGATTTTAAATCGGTACGATAAATCAGTTTGTTGCCGTTGCGAGTACGACCACGGTACTGGATGAACTCGTAAGCAGGATTGCTGTGTGGACGATAGGCGCCGTATCCTGGGAGCCCCAGCACAGCAAAAGCGCGTGCGGTAATCTCAAGGTTAAGTGCATGCACGCAGCACAGTAGTACGCCTTTGTTATTGGCTTCGTGCTGCTTAAGCGCGCTGATGTCTTTTTCTACTAGAATGCGCTTAAAGCGCCAGGTTGGCCAAAACCAAGTAATACCTGTTTCGATCAGCGCCATGCCTGAGTTCTTAAAGTTCTCTTCCACAAAGGCGTCGATCTCTTGTTGGCTTTTTTCTGGAAAGGCCAACTCTAGGTTACGACGCGCGATTTGAGCGCGTTTGCCGCCAAAGCGCATGGCGAATTTGCCAAGGCCACGACCGAGTTTATACAGCAGTGCGTATGGCAATAAGTTGACGATCAACGCCAACAGGCCGAAGCCTACCCACACGCCCCAGTGTTTGGGATGTAGCAGTGATAAGCTGAAGTCCGGTTTTTTGTCAGTTTTCATTAGCGTTATTGCAGTTGTAGTTTTAGCAGCGCCCAGTACTCGTCAAAGGTGGACGTAGGGGTGTATTTAAAATCAGAACGAACAAAGCGGTTCAAACTGCCTTCTACTTGACCGAGTAGTTGTGCGGCGAGGATCTTCTCATCTACAGGAAAGCTTTTGCCTTCACGAATTTTGCGCTCGCGCAAAATTTGACGCAGAGATGTCTCTATTCTTTCATACAGCTGATTAATTCGGTCACGTAATCGTTCATTCTCAAACATTAGAGCATGACCAGAGAGAATGCGACTCAAACCTGGATTGCGCTCAGAAAACGCCAAAATCAATTGCAACACTAGACGAATGCGAGTCAGGGTGTCTTTTTCTTCATCTAAGATGCGGTTGATGCGAGACATGAGCGACTCTTCTATGAACTCAATCAGTCCTTCAAACATACGCGCTTTGCTTGGAAAATGACGATAGAGTGCCGCTTCAGACACACCCACTTGCTTGGCAAGTTTTGCGGTCGTGATGCGAGAGGTTCCTTCATTGGACTCTAGCATCTGAGCAAGAGCCTGAAGGATCTCCTCTTTTCGGTTCGACTTTCTCGTAGCGGACATAAATCCTATTCCTTTTGATTACTGCATGCCGAAATCAGCACGATAACGCCCATAGGTGAATCTGTTAGTGTACCTAAGCGCGTTTTATCCACACAGTTCAACGTGCTAAATGGTTGAAGTGTGTAACAATCTATCTCGCAAGGTGGGCGAGCAGAGGGAGTGAGGCGGCGCAGCGTTCGCACCACGCGGCCTTTACTTGCTTAGCGTTAGCTGGTTATGCGGTAGTGAACTATACGTTATTGAGCTTGGCGCTGATGCACTCGAGAATGGCGCGGCCTAACTCGGTTTTCTTTGCACTACCAAGTGCTTGCTGTCCGTCTTGCCAGTACACGGTAATCGCATTTGAATCGCTGTTAAAGCCTTGACCTGCAACAGAGACATCATTTGCACAAATCATGTCCAGATTCTTACGAGATAGCTTATCCAGTGCGTAAGTTTCCACATCTTGCGTTTCTGCCGCAAAGCCAACAGTAAATGGACGAGATGTGCTTAGCGAAGCGACATCAGCGATAATGTCTGGGTTTTTAACCATCACTATCTGCATATCATCGTTGTCCGCGGTCTTTTTGATTTTTTGCGTCGCGACATCGGTTGGACGATAGTCTGCGACCGCTGCACAGCCAATAAAGATATCGTGTGAGATTGCCGCGTCTAATGCTGCCTGATGCATCTCTTGTGCACTGGTCACATTGACACGTTTAACGCCAACTGGCGTAGTAAGCGCAACAGGGCCGGCAATCAGTGTGACATCAGCCCCCATTTGACTGGCCGCTTCGGCAAGAGCGAAGCCCATTTTTCCAGAGCTGTGGTTGGAGATATAGCGCACAGGGTCAATCGCTTCACGCGTTGGACCTGCGGTAATCACTACCGATTTTCCCACTAAGGGTTTTGGACCAAAGAACTGCTCACAGCGCTCAACCAGTTGCATCGGCTCTAGCATACGGCCAGGGCCGATATCACCACAAGCCTGTTCACCGGCGGCTGGCCCCCAAATCATCATGCCACGACGGGAAAGCGTCGAGATGTTCTCTTGGGTAGCGACATTGCGATACATCTGCTGATTCATCGCAGGCGAAACGGCAATTGGGGCGTCTGTGGCGAGCACTAACGTAGTCAGTAAGTCGTTGCCCATTCCGGCAGCCATGCGACCGATGAGATCGGCAGTAGCAGGAGCAAGCAGGACTAAGTCTGCCCATTTTGCTAGTTCTATATGTCCCATCGAGGCTTCAGCGGCAGGGTCGAGCAAGCTATCAGATACCGGTCTTCCCGAAACAGCTTGCATCGTTAGTGGTGTGATAAACTCTTTTGCCGCTTTGGTCATCACGACTTGAACTTCGGCACCACGTTCAATTAGGCGTCTGGTTAGTTCGGCACATTTATAGGCGGCGATGCCACCGCTAATACCAAGCAGTATTTTCTTACCCGCTAAAGTTTGCATAGCTTGCTCCTTACAATTTTCTGCGGCTAAGATAGCAAAAGCCTTGCTCCGCCGCTACTGTCGTACCACTGGCACAAGCTTTTTCCACCTTTGCAATGAGCCCTCACTAATAAACTGAACAGTTACACAAAGCCACCTCTAGGCTCGCAGTGTGTCACCTGTTCACTGCAGCTTTTGATGTTATGCGTCATAACTTCCCTAAGGTTTAATTTTCCCTCTATATAGTTATGACACTATCCACACGAATATACATAGGCTTATGACATTACATCAGCTCCCCAAAGACTCGATGCCGCGAGAAAAGTTACTTAGCCGCGGTAGCCACGCGCTTTCCGATGCTGAGTTATTGGCGATATTTTTACGAACCGGGATAAAAGGCAAGAATGTGATTCAGCTTGCGGACGATTTGCTTGCCGATTTTGGTTCATTGCGGGCACTGTTTTCTGCCACCAATGACGAGTTCTGCCGACACAAGGGGCTTGGTGTCGCCAAGTATGTGCAGCTTCAAGCGGTACTGGAAATGAGTCAGCGCTATCTATCGGAAACTTTGCAGCGTGGAGACAGCTTAAATAGTCCGGAACACACCAAATACTATTTGATGTCGATACTGCGCGATCGCCAGCGAGAAGCCTTCTATATACTGTTTTTGGATAACCAAAATCGAGTGATTGCCGATGAAGTGATGTTTGAAGGCACCATAGATGCGGCCTCTGTATATCCCAGAGAAGTCGTTAAGCGTGCATTAGAGCATAACGCGGCGGCGCTAATACTGGCGCATAACCACCCATCGGGGATTGCTGAGCCGAGTCAGGCCGACAGAAGGATCACCAGAAGATTGAGCGATGCACTTGGACTAGTGGATATTCGTGTGCTCGACCATTTTGTGGTTGGTGATGGGGAAGTGGTCTCGTTTGCCGAAAGAGGCTGGATTTAGCCTCTTAAACAGTAGAAAGCGTTTTTTATTGTAATAACTGTGATACAGAGCTTTTGTTTTGGTGATTTTCTGCTATGATTCGCGCACTAAATTATCAACCAACATCAGCTCAAAGTGAAAAAGATCAGCAAATCCTTAAAAAAGGATCTGTTCGGGTCTTGAGCAATGCATGTCAAGTTAGTATAATGCGCGACCTTTGATAGCCTTGTATGGGTATTCCATAATGGTTATGGCCTCTTATAATTGAGGTTCGGCCACCAAGGTTGATATCGAGCTGAAACGATTTGGAGAAGACATTCATGTCCCGAGTATGCCAAGTAACTGGTAAGCGTCCTGTAACGGGTAACAACCGTTCACACGCACGAAATGCTACCAAGCGTCGTTTTCTGCCGAACCTACAAACTCATCGTTTCTGGGTAGAAAGCGAAAAACGCTTTGTTAAACTACGTCTAACCGCTAAGGGTATGCGTATTATTGATAAGAAAGGCATCGATGCTGTTCTTGTTGATATTCGCGCTCGTGGCGAGAACGTATAAGAGGAATTAAGCAATGGCTAAAGGCATTCGTGAGAAAATTCGTCTAGTATCTTCTGCAGGTACTGGTCACTTCTACACAACTGACAAGAACAAGCGTAACATGCCAGGCAAATTTGAGATCAAAAAGTTTGATCCAGTTGTTCGCCAACACGTTATGTACAAAGAAGCTAAAATCAAGTAATTGATAAGTTTCTACTTGTAAGTATTGAAAACCCAGCTTCGGCTGGGTTTTTTATTGCCTGAAATTCAGGCTCGGTTAATGCTCTCGTTAAAAAGGGCTTAAACTGCCCCTTCAAAACCCAACTGTCGCCACGCTTCATAGGCAATAATCGCTACCGCATTGGATAGGTTTAGACTGCGCGCATCTGGCATCATAGGAATGCGAATGCGTTGCTCCATTGGTAGGCTTTCAATCACTTCTGCAGGTAAGCCGCGAGTTTCTGGACCAAATAACAGCACATCACCTTGCTGGTATTTCGCATCGGTATGATGGCCGGTGGTTTTTGTGGTACAAGCAAACAAGCGGTAGTTCGGGTTGTGTTCTTCTAAGTAAGCAAGAAACGCCGCGTAGTCTTTATGACGTTTTACGCGCGCAAGATCGTGATAGTCGAGACCCGCACGGCGTACTTTCTTCTCTTCTAAATCAAAACCCAGCGGTTCAATAAGGTGTAGGTTTGCACCGCAGTTGGCACAAAGACGGATGATGTTTCCGGTGTTTGGAGCAATTTCTGGCTCGTAGAGGGCGATATCAAACATATTGGCTGTCGACTCATACTAAATAATGGAATGAGTATACCTGAAGCGTAAAAAGAACGTTATCCCCAAGGCTATCGTCATCCCCGCGCAGGCGGGGATCTACTCAAAGTGAGCGCCAAGCCTCAAGAAGATTCCTGTCTACACAGGAATGACGACATTATAGAGTAGGTCGTAACTAAAATTATTGTCATCCCCGCGCAGGCGCGCGGCTAGCGGAATGACGAGACACTCTAATTGCGTGTCCTTTGAGATTAAAGCTTATCCGTCACAGCTAGCGTCGCCGCTACCATGTCATGACCAAACTTAATACTGCGCTCAGGCGACCAACCATACAAAGGATCTGGATAGTTGTTATTGTCCTTAAAAGGCATCTCAATGGTGTATGACAGGCAGCGGAACTGCTCTGCAACCCAGTTTGAGCCGACGGTTAGATTTGCCTTACCCGGCTCGTCTTTGTCGTAGCCATAGTCGTCTTGGAACTCAGGCGTAATAGTGAGTAGTGCTTGTTTGAACGCATGCTCAAGACCGGCGTGTCTCTCATCGTAAGAAGGAATGCCCTCAGAGCCAGCTGCAAAGTTGTATGGGATCGCTTCATCACCATGAATGTCCAAGAACATGTCGACGCCCGTTTGCAGCATCTTCTCGCGTACTAGGAACACCTCTGGGCTTTTCTCCATAGAAGGTGTTTGCCACTCACGGTTTAGGTTGACGCCAACCGCATTGGTGCGCAGGTGGCCGCGGTTTGCGCCATCTGGGTTCATGTTTGGCACTACGTAGAGCACAGCTTTTTCTAGCAACGCTTGCGCTGTGGTGTCGGTTTCATCGACAAGGCGCTGGATCAGGCCTTCCATAAACCATTCCGCCATAGTCTCACCCGGGTGCTGACGAGCAATCACCCAAATGTTCTTCTTACCTTCTTCTGGCTCGCCAAAAGTCAGCAGCGACATATCGTTGTTGTCTAACGTGTGGCCTAGGGTCTCAAGAGTGCAGTGGTGCTCGGTTTGCGCCATGTGTAAGAGATCGAGGTGGCGGTCATAGGAGTAGGGTGCGAAGTAAGCGAAATACATGGAGCCGCGCTCAGGCAGCACGTTGAAGCTCAGTGTGTCGCCATCGAACTCAGATGGAATACGGAACCATTCTTCGCGATCGTAAGAAGCGACCACATCATAGCCTTTCCAACCTTCAGGGTAGGCTGACTTAGCCAAATCAAGGATCTTGATGGTGTGGGATTGTTCAGCCTGAGTTTCTAGGCGGAAATGAAACCACTGATAAAACTCAGACTGATGGTCGTTTTGTATCTTTAGCTGGATATCGTCTTTATTCTCAATGCTGACAACTTCAATGTTGCCACTTTCGAAATTGCTGAAGATCTTCATCTACTTGGTTCTCTTATTGTGTTGAGCATGAGCCGGAAGGCTACCACAAAGAGTGTAGAATCAATATCGCTTCGTTGCCTGATTTATAATGGCAGCTCTACGTGCATTTTTAGACCGCCAAGTTCACTGCGTGACGCCATGATTTGGCCGCGATGCTGGAGGATGGCACTTTGCGTGATTGCCAGTCCTAAACCGGTGCCACCTGAGTCGCGATCGCGAGCGGTGGAGACGCGATAAAACGGTCTAAAAATGTCGTCAAGTTCATCATCAGGTACTCCAGGACCATCATCTTCGACAATAATGTGCAGCATGTCATCGTGCTGATACAGCGCGATATTGATCTCGGATTCACCATAGCGGATCGCATTACGTACGATATTTTCAATTGCACTCATGAGCAGCTTAGGGTTGCCGACGATAGAGATCTCAGGAATCGTTGAGAAGTGCAAAGTTTTGCCCACTTGCTCGGCCTCAAACTGAGCATCACTAAAGATCTCCTCCCAAAGGCTGCTTGCTGGCTGACTTTCTCGGGTGACATGGCTGTCGGTGTTCATGCGAGACAGTTCCAAAAGCTCAGCAATCATTTGCTCAAGGCGCTGGGCTTCGGTATCAATACGGGTCAACTCTGCGCTCTCACCTTGTTTACGGGTCGCGAGGCCTGTCGCCATGCGAAGCCTTGTCAATGGTGAACGCAGCTCGTGGGAGATGTCTGACAGCAGTCTTTGCTGACCGGAAATCATTTGATTTACCGCCAGTACCATTTGATTGAAACTTTGTCCTGCTTGCTTAAACTCTGTCGTGCCGGTTTCGAGGGTCGGATCTGGATTGAACTCTCCCTTGGCAACACGCTTGGCGGCGCGCTCAAGACGGCGAGCAGGTTGGCTCAGTGCCCATGCTAGCCAAAGCAGAAGCGGTGTGCTGACGGCCATCACTACTAACAATAGCTGGAATGGCTTATCAAACATTCTGAGTAGAAACGGCGGAGGTTGATTCCAGCGCATACCGATATAAAGGTCATACTCTTGCTTGGCTAAGTTAATCGAAACAGGGCCAACCAGCATGTAGCGGCCGTAGAGTTTTTGCATCGGCTTGTCGAACGTATCAACCGAAGTAATGAAGTTTTTGAGCATGCGCTCTTTGAAATCGACATGCTTTTGAGTGCTTAAGATGTTGCCGGTCTTATCGACAATGAAGAAGCTTGGTCCTTTTGTCTTGCGGTCTTTATTGTGCATGCGTTCAGACTTATCAAGCTGATAGACTATGCGACCAATACTTGGCTCGTTGGCAAATTGACGTTCAATTCTGTCACGATTAGCACTGATTTGGCCGAGTGTCTCGGTGGAGACTTCTCTTGCAACGCGAGGATCGAGGTGGGGCAGTGCTAGTACCGCGATCAGCACCAGCAACATGGTAAACCAAAATATCGCAAAAATTCGTCCGTAGAGGCTGCTAATTTTTGGCAGTTTCATGTTTACTCCTTCACCAATAAGTAGCCACGACCGCGCAAGGTTTTAATCCTTGGTTTACCATCGCTCTTTTCTGGCAGCTTTTTACGTAAGTTAGAGACGTGCATATCCACCGCTCGGTCGAATGCTGACAGGCGCTTGCCGAGCACTTCAAGGCTCAGCGCTTCTTTGGTCAGCGTCTCCCCAGGGTGTTGGACAAAATAGTGCAGCAGCGCAAATTCAGTGGTGGTTAGGTCGAGAGTCTGGCTTTGGCACGTCGCTTCTTGTTTTGCTGGGAAGACCTGAATGTCGTCAAAACGTATTCCATCGGATGAGCTCGATTCTGACTTGTTACTGGTGCGCCTTAATATGGCCTTGATACGCGCGAGCAGCTCTCGGTCGCTAAATGGCTTAGGAAGATAGTCATCGGCGCCAAGCTCAAGACCAATAACACGGTCTATCTCCTCACCTTTTGCCGTAAGCATCAGTACTGGGGTATCCCAATTTTCGCGTAGCTTTTTGAGGGTATCCATACCATTGAGGCGTGGCATCATCACATCCATCAACACTAAATCAATGGCCTCGCACATTGCCTCTAAGCCAGCAAACCCATCGTTGGCCTCTGAAACCTCAAAGCCTTCATAGCTTAAGATGTCTTTGAGAAGACTGGTTAGCTCGGTGTCGTCATCGATAAGAAGAATGTGTGCCATGATTTACCTCGGTATTGTTGTGCCCTGTAATAATAAAGCGTTCGCGGCTCAAAAAAGCGATCTTTACGATTCTTTACGCTCGCTGTACGTTGCTTTACGCCTCAGCTTCTATTCTATACTCAAGCGCTGCAGAGGCAGCCATGGCATGAATCACATAAGGGTAAAGATTATGAAATTTTCAAAAAAATGGGTTATCGCTGCAACTGTTCTTCCACTCGCGCTTGGCTCTGCAAGTGTCTTAGCATACGGTGGCGGTAAAGGCGGTCATCACGGTAAAGGTGGCGAAGGCATGTGTGGCGGTTTTGACGGCAAACGCATGTTCCGCGAGCTAGACTTGACTGACGCACAAAAAGAGCAGATGAAGCAGCTACGTGAATCGACTAAAGCGCAAATGAAACAGAAGTTTGATGGCGATTTCACTGCTAAGAAAGCAGAAATGCAAGCACGTCAGCAGCAAATGCAAGATCTAGTATTAGCCGATACGTTTGATGCGGATGCGGCGAACGCACTGGCAACGCAAATGGTTGAGAAGCAAGCCGAGCGCCGCGTGAAGATGCTTGAGAAGCAACATGAACTGATGAGCATCTTAACGCCAGAGCAGAAAGAGACGTTTAAAGAGCTGTCCCAAGAGCGCATGGAAAAATGCTTCGCGAAAGTGGAAAAGCGTGCAGAAAAACGTGCTTCTGAGTAATCGGAATATCTAGCGTATCATGAAGCTAGACTCCTAGCTTTCATGATAACGATAGCGAATACTAAGCGACCTTTTTTGGTCGCTTTTTCTATTTTTGTCATCATTTATCAGTATACTTGCTTTGTGTTTAGAAATATCTTCAAGGAAAAACCACACAGCGCATGAAGGACAACTACGCGAAATTGGTTACTACGGCTGCATGGGCAGCGACCACGGTAGCAACCATCCTGTTAATAGCGAAACTGATCACTTGGTGGGTCACCGGCTCGGTGAGCTTACTGGCTTCTTTGATCGACTCACTGCTTGATATTGCCGCATCATTGATCAACTTGATTGTTGTTCGATACTCACTTCAACCTGCTGATAAAGAACATACTTTTGGCCATGGCAAGGCCGAATCTCTGGCCGCGTTGGCACAGTCGATGTTCATAACCGGTTCTGCTTGTTTTCTCATTCTTAACGGTATCGATCGTTTCTTCAGGCCGCATGATCTCCAATCGCCTGAGCTGGGTATCTATGTCAGTTTCTTTGCCTTAATCGTGACGTCGGGCTTGGTTGCGTTTCAAAAATATGTGGTTCGTAAAACGGGCAGTCAGGCCATTGCTGCTGATTCACTGCATTATCAAACTGACTTATATATGAACGTGGCGATTATGGTCGCTCTTGGATTGAGTTGGTATGGCGTTGGGCAAGCGGACTCGGTGTTTGCGATTGGTATTGGTGTGTTTATCTTAGTCAGCGCGATAAAAATGGCTTACGAGTCGGTACAGTCACTGCTTGACCGTCAATTGCCGGAAGAAGAGTTAGTTGTGATTCGTCAGGTGTGTAATGACGTGGAAGGGGTGATTGGTGTGCATCAGCTAAGAACTCGTACGTCAGGGCCAGTTCGTTTCATTCAGTTACACTTAGAGTTAGATGACCATCTGCCCCTTATCGAGGCGCACCGCATTGCTGACAAAGCGGAAGAAGAAGTGATTAAGGCGTTTCCTGGCGCGGACGTGATCATTCACCAAGACCCGTATTCTGTGGTGCTTCGCGAAGAAGCTGAGCAAAAGCAGCAGGATTTTTAGTAGCCTGGGCGTAGATGGTGACATGCAGTGGGAGGAGGTTTTGCCGTAATGGCAATGTTAAATTCCATTGTCTATTATCAATGCGCGTGATAAAAAAGTGCGATTCTGATGTGAATCAACGTACGAGCCAGTATAAACTGTAATACTCTTACATAAGTAATAAAGTTACGTCAGTGATGTTTTGGGGAACACGCTGAGTTTAGTGTAACGATAACAAAGATTTCGGTATGTCGCCGCCGAAGGCGACATACTTACAATTTAAAATTAGATTGCCAAATCGAGGGTGAGCATGATTAAGAAAATTGGTGTTTTGACAAGTGGTGGTGACGCACCGGGTATGAATGCTGCGGTACGCGGCGTGGTACGTACTGCTCTGTCAGAGGGTTTGGAAGTGTACGGCGTATACGACGGCTATCTTGGTCTGTACGAAGACCGCATCAAGCCTCTTGACCGTTCAAGCGTTTCTGATGTGATCAACCGTGGTGGTACATTCCTAGGTTCTGCGCGTTTCCCAGAGTTTAAAGAAGTGGAAGTTCGTGAGAAAGCCATTGAGAACTTGAAAAAGCACGGCATCGACGCATTGGTTGTTGTTGGTGGTGACGGCTCTTACATGGGCGCGAAGAAGCTAACTGAAATGGGTTACCCATGTATCGGTCTTCCAGGCACTATCGATAACGATATTGCAGGTACTGATTACACAATCGGCTACCTAACGGCACTAAACACAGTTATCGATGCGATTGACCGTCTACGTGACACCTCATCTTCTCACCAACGTATCTCTATCGTTGAGATCATGGGTCGTCACTGTGGTGACCTAACCCTAATGTCAGCAATTGCAGGCGGCTGTGAGTACATCATTACTCCAGAGACTGGTCTGAATAAAGACCAGCTAATCAGCAACATTCAAGATGGTATTGCGAAAGGTAAGAAACACGCGATCATCGCGCTTACTGAACTAATGATGGATGCGAACGAGCTAGCGAAAGAGATTGAAGAAGGTACTGGTCGTGAAACTCGCGCGACAGTACTGGGCCACATCCAGCGTGGTGGTCGTCCGACAGCTTTCGACCGTGTTCTAGCATCTCGCATGGGTAACTACGCGGTTCACCTACTTCTAGAAGGTCACGGTGGCCGTTGTGTGGGCATCCAGAAAGAGCAACTGGTTCACCATGATATCATCGATGCTATCGAAAACATGAAGCGTCCAGTGCGCACTGACCTATTCAAAGTAGCGGAAGAGCTGTTCTAATTCGGCCTTCTCTCGAGCATAGAAAAACCGCTGCCTTGGCAGCGGTTTTTGTTTGTCCGCAGTAAAGTGACGGACACATAGAAACAAAAAAGCCGGCTCAATGGAGCCGGCTTTTGGTAATCGGTTCGATTACTTAGCTTTTGCTGCTGCCGCTGCTTTAGCGATTGCTGCGAAGCTCTTAGCGTCTAGAGATGCGCCACCAACTAGAGCACCGTCGATGTCTGGCTGTGAGAAGTAAGCTTCTGCGTTCTCTGGCTTAACAGAACCACCGTACTGGATGATTACTTGCTCAGCTACTGCTTCGTCTTTTGCTGCGATTAGAGCACGGATAGAAGCGTGGATACGCTGTGCGTCGTCTGCAGTTGCTGCTTTACCAGTACCGATAGCCCAGATTGGCTCGTATGCGATAATTGCGTCGTTTAGTGCTTCAACACCGTAAGCGTCGATCACTGCGTTGATTTGGCGTGCACATACTGCTTCAGTTTCGCCAGCTTCGTTTTGAGCTTCAGATTCACCGATACAGAAAACTGGCTTCAGGCCGTTCTCTTTTAGGAATGCGAATTTCTTAGCGATGAACTCGTCTGATTCGTTGTGGTATTCACGACGCTCAGAGTGACCGATGATGATGTGAGTTGCACCAAAATCTTTCAGCATTTCTGGAGACATGTCGCCAGTGAAAGCACCGCTGTTGTTTAGGTCAGTGTTTTGTGCACCAAGGATGATCTTGTTGCCGCCTTCTGCGATAACACGCTCAGCTAGGTCGATGTAAAGTGCTGGTGGAGCTACCGCCACGTCTACACCAGTTACGCCTTCAAGTTCAGCGTTTAGACCAGTTAACAGCTCAGTTACCATTGCTTTGCTGCCGTTGAGTTTCCAGTTACCCATAACTACAGGTTGACGCATGAGATTTTCTCCAAAATCAGTGTTTGTAATAAACGAATGTAAAAAATAAACGTGATTACGAAAGAATATAACAGATTAATTCACGTAGATCATGATTGGGGTCATTTCTTTATCGCTTTGGTATCTTATCCTAACAATTGCCCCATTTAGAGAGCTCAGAATGGCGTGCCCAAGTGATCCAGTAAACAGAATAATAGAATACTTCTCGGCATTTTACTCGCGGCTTGCTATACCTTGTCGGCTATTGGCCAAAAAAAGGAAGTCGTATGCCGAATCTGGTTTTAGAATATTCGAATACAGCCGACGAAAGGTTGAATGTACAAGGGCTACTGGAAGATCTGCACCGTGTAACACTCAACTGTGGGCTGTTTGATGCTGACTCGGTGAAGTCTCGTTCACTGCGCAGTCATAACTGGTTGATTGGCGAGTACGGGGATAGCGAAGATTTTGTGCACATCAGCTTTGAGCTGCTGTCTGGACGAACGGACGAGCAAAAGCGCGAGTTGTCGCGTAAGCTGATGGAAGTACTTAGAGAGCAGGCGAGCCATATTAAGAGCTTGACGGTGAATATCCGCGATATGGACAAAGCCTGCTTTCAAAAGGTTACCAATTAATATGAGAGTGATTTGATGTCGTTAAAGTCGTTACTGTTTTCTTTTAATGGCCGCATTGGTCGTAAGACGTTCTGGATGTGGAATGTCTGTTATTACCTAGCCATTATGGTGTGTGCGCAGGGGTTGAACTATCTATTCCCAAACGTGGTGCACTTATTACTGCCGGTACTCTTGGTGGTACTGCTGATACCTGACTTGGCGATTACTGCTAAACGTTGGCACGACCGCAACAAATCAAGCTGGTGGCTGCTATTAAATGTGCCGCTCGTGTTTGGACGCATGAGTTTGCCAACGCTGGATCCGGCAACGGCTGCTCAGCCTTCACTGGTTCAAAGTGTGATTTCATTGGCTGCGTTGGCCTGTGGCGCCTGGATCTTGGTGGAGTGTGGTTTCTTGAAAGGCACTGACGGTCAAAATCAATACGGTGATGAGCCTCAGCAATAAGCGGCTCAAAATGGCGAAAGGGAAGCATTGGCTTCCCTTTTTTGTGCCCCATGTCTACATGACAGAAGGTGTATCAATCGTTCAGCGCCACTTTTGCCCACGCTCAAAAGGAACGATGTCTGCACTGCATTGAGATGTTTGCGAGTCTCCTTGTAGCGCATCGGCAAATTTGACGATTTGTTTATGTAGCTCTTCTCTCAAGAGCACATTGGCATGTATCGGGTTTTTGGCGCGTTGTAGTACCCGTTCAATGTGAGACTGTTGGGCGTGCAGTCTTGGCTGCATATCACTGGAGCAACCAGCAATGAACTGCTCACACAACTGATGTCGAAGCTGGCTAAGCTGCTCTGGGTTGTCTTTGGCCATTGCTGCCAGCTCTTCAAATGAAGGGAGTGAGATCGACTCTGCCATGTCTGCATTCCTCTGCTAACTAACGGTACTGCCTAACCCGATCCTGAGTTGGTTTGTATAGTTAGCCTAGGAGCTAATGACAGAAGACAAAATAAAAAGCTTTCAATGTCTCAGTAGTGAGACAGCTTATTCGCCTTTTGTTTGGAAGGTGTAGACGCAGCGTCTTTCACCTTTGACGATATGTTCATCGCGCTTAACAGCAACATCTTCACCAACAAGTGATTGAAACACATTAAGTTCTGACTGGCATAACGCTTCACATCGAGTGGCGGCGATACAGATGGGGCAGTGATTCTCAATCAATCGGTAGCCATCACCGGCTTCCTCACACTCTGCCATGTAGCCATCTTTTTCTCTTAGCTCAGCTAATTTGGTGACCTTGCTGTGCAAATCCGTCAGCGTTTCAAAGTGTTGGCGATAGGTCGCAAGTGTGTTTTGTTCGCGTTCTTTAGCCACTTTGTCCAATCCTTCGGAGCCGAATACGGTTTCAATGGCATCGATAAACTGAATGGTGAGATCGCTGTGACGATCGGAGAAACGAGCATGCCCTTTGGCTGTGAGTGACCAATGCCTATTTGGGCGGCCGACTTTGACTTTGACATCTTCAAACTTTAAGAAGCCTTCTTCTTCAAGGCTTTGTAGGTGTTGTCTCGCGCCCATGGTGGTAATGCCTAAACGTTCCGCAATACGTTTGGCAGTGACAGCGCCTTCGCGTTTTATGATGTCTATGATGTGGTCGGTGGCTTTCATCAGTGAATCCGTTCGTTTGTTCAGCCTGAGGTAAAGATAGTCGGGGTATTATGGCGGATAAGGTTAATAAAGCAAATGATTTACAATCTTGAGGTTGGCATTCCAGCAGTATCGACTTGCATAGATATAAAAAAAGCGCTGATAACCATCAGCGCCTTTGACAAAGTTTTATTGACTTATAGGATGATGTCGCGGATTTCCGGATCCTTACGCTCTAGATAGTGCGTAGACTTGATGCGACGAATCGTGCGGCAACGTCCACGGATCAGCAAGGTCTCAGTCGTTGCGATGTTGCCTTGACGAGTGATGCCTTCAAGTAGGTCACCTTTGGTAATGCCGGTCGCTGAGAAGACGACGTTGTCGCTACGAGCCATATCTTCCATACGCAGTACGATGTTTGCTTCAACACCCATTTCAGCGCAGCGAGCTAGCTCTTCTTCACCTGCGGCACGGTTTTCTTCAGTATCGCCTTTAACAACGTGGCGTGGCAGTAGTCGGCCATTCATGTCGCCGTCTAGTGCGCGGATAACCGCAGCAGAGACTACGCCCTCTGGCGCGCCACCAATACAGTACATGACATCCACTTCGCTATCTGGCATACAAGTAAGGATAGAAGCGGCAACATCACCATCTGGCACAGCGAAAACGCGAACACCCATCGCTTGCATCTCGGCAATGACGGCGTCGTGGCGTGGCTTAGCAAGCGTTGTCACTACTAGCGTATCTAAGGTTTTACCTAGTGCAGCTGCGATATTTTTTAGGTTTTCAGTCAGTGGTTTATTAAGGTCAATCACGCCTTTCGCGCCAGGCCCTACCACGAGTTTTTCCATGTACATGTCTGGCGCTTTCAAGAAGCTGCCTTTTTCACCAGCGGCAAGCACTGCAAGGGCATTGGATTGACCCATCGCCGTCATGCGAGTTCCTTCGATAGGATCAACAGCGATGTCGACAGCATCACCGCCAATACCCACTTGTTCACCGATGTACAGCATAGGTGCGTCATCGATTTCACCCTCACCAATAACGATTTCGCCTTCGATATCGGTCTTGTTCAGTAGGCTGCGCATGACCTCCACCGCTGCACCATCGGCAGCATTTTTGTCGCCTCGGCCTAGCCACTTATAGCCTGCTAGGGCGGCACCTTCGGTAACTCGTGAAAAAGCCATTGCTAAATCGCGCTTCATACTGACTCCAATCTAATGAAAATTGACAAATGATTTACGGCGCGAATTCTAGCATATCAAAAGGGAAACGTTTGCCTTTTTCTCTGTTCGGACGCGATCTTGTCGCTAAAATCTTGAATGATTGAGCATCGTGACAAACAAAACTTTGCTCTGTTGTGCTTGGTAGGTAAAGCTTGGGTGAGTTTGCGGCGCTTTTTTGACCGAATAGTGAAAAATCTGCAATATAGAGCGTGTCTATCTTCTCTAGGCTGAGTAGAATGGGGCACTATAGGATGAAGCATTTTCATTTCACAGGATTAAACAAGGGTAGGCCGAGATGTCTTTTGAAGTACTGGAACAACTAGAAGCAAAAATTCAAACTGCAGTGGACACAATCGCTCTTCTTCAGATGGAAGTTGAGGAATTGAAAGAAGAGAAAGCACAACTTGCATCGCAAGCTGAAGAACTACGCAGCAGCCGTGAAGAACTTGAGCAAAAGTCTGAGCAGATGCAACGTGAGCACAGCCAATGGCAAGAGCGCATTCGCAACCTACTAGGTAAAATGGACGAAGTAGAGTAATTGTCTACTTAGCCAATATGCATGACTGAAAAGCACTCAAATTGAGTGCTTTTTTTGTGTCCGTTGGTCTAACCAGTGAATCTCACAATCTATTAACTTTTCGTGTACTAGTTCAAGACGTATACTAAGTCTAACTAGGGAAAGGAAAAGTTAGAATGAAAACACGTGACAAAATCGTCTACGCCGCCCTCGACTTGTTCAATTCAGATGGCGAGCGCAACGTGACAACCAACCATATTGCGGCGCACATTGAGATCAGCCCAGGCAATCTCTACTATCATTTCCGAAACAAACAAGAGATCGTTCGTGAGATTTTTGCCCTCTATTCGCAAGAGCTTATTGAGCGCTTCACTCCGGTACAAGGTCAGCAAGAGAGCTTAGCGCTACTAAAGCACTACCTAGATTCCATTTTCACGCTGATGTGGAAGTACCGTTTCTTCTACGCTAACTTGCCGGAAATTCTTCAGCGCGACCCCAAATTGCACGAAGAGTACATTGATGTACAAGAACGCCTACAAGGTAATCTTATTAACATCTTACGTGCTTTTGTTGAGTTGGAGTTACTGACGCTAAATGAGAAAGAGCTGAAGTCTTTAGTCACGACATTACACATGATGGCAGTCGGTTGGCTAAGCTATCAGTCGGCAATGTCACCACGCACCAAGATTACGGAAGAAGTGATCCAACAAGGCATGCTGCAGATGATTCATGTGGTGAAACCACTGGCGACCTCAAGAGGCAAAGAGCAACTGACGTTACTCGAAGATGGCGTGCGTATGATGGGCTCGACTACGAGTTAAACTCGCTAACGGCATGATATATAGCCAATTCGTATTGTTACAAACCCTACTTTATTAGTAGGGTTTGTGGTTTCAGGGACGATGAAAGGATGAGTGTGACTGTGCACTATGACGTATTTAATGGCGATGCCGATGGCATATTAGCCCTACTGCAATTGCGTTTAGCGCAGCCTAAAACCGCGATACTCATCTCCGGTATCAAGCGTGATATCGCCTTACTTCAGCGTGTGCCCGTTGAGCAGGCAAGCTCGGTGACTGTGCTGGATATCTCCATGGATAAGAACCAAGCCGCGCTCAATGAGCTTTTGGATCATCATGTTGCTATTACCTATATCGATCACCACAAAGCCTCTGCTATTCCTGATAGCCCTCATCTTGAGGCCCATATTGACCTCGATGCTAACACTTGTACTGCGCTGATTGTTGACCAGCAGTTACAAGGGCAGTTCAGGCTCTGGGCAATCGTGGCCGCGTATGGTGACAATATGCTCGCAAGCGCTGAGAGCTTGGCGTCTGATTTAGGACTTAGCCGCGAGCAGCGCGAAGCACTGAAAGAGTTGGGCACCTTGGTCAATTACAATGGCTATGGTGAGAGCTTAGAAGATTTGCATTTTGACCCGATGGATCTGTATCAGAAGCTTTTGGCTTACCATGATCCTTTTGATTGTTTAAGTGATCCAAACTCGCCTTATCATGAGCTAAAAGCCGCTTTCGATCAGGATGAAAAAGCACTGAGTGTGGCGCAAACTCGTCATGAGTCCGCGCGACTTAAAGTGGTATTACTTCCGGATAGCGCTGCTGCGAGGCGAATGTCGGGTACTTGGATCAATCGGCTTGCTAATGAATCCCCTAATCAAGCGCATGTTTCTTTGGTGCCTAGAACGGATACGAGTGGTGAAGCTTGTTATACCGTCTCGGTTAGAGCACCGCTGAACAATAAGCAAGGGGCGGGCGAAATATGTAGTCAGTTTGCAACCGGTGGCGGACGAGAAGCGGCAGGCGGAATCAACGGCCTGCCAGAGAGCGAGCTTACAAGGCTTATTGAAGTGACAGAAGCGCGCTACTCATAATGATGAGTAGCGGCCTGCGATTAGCGTTTTAACCAGCTCTTAGGGTTTTGTACTTTACTGTTGCGGCGGATCTCGAAGTAGAGAGATGAGGTGTCTTGACCTCCAGTGTCTCCAGCCAGGGCAATGGTTTCGCCTGCCGCGACTTTATCGCCTTCTTTTTTCAGTAGGGTTTGGTTGTAGCCGTATAGGGTCATGTCGCCTTTGCCATGGTCAAGTAACACGACTAACCCGTAGCCACGCAGATAATCGGCAAACACCACAGTGCCGGAATAAACGGATTTCACCGATGTGCCATAGTTAGCAGCAATGACCATCCCTTTCCAATTAACTTGTCCTGTTTGCTTGGTGCCGAAGTTGTGCAGCACTTTGCCTTTGATCGGCCACGGTAAACGTCCTTTCTGGCGACCAAGGCCATCCATCGGTACTTGATTGAGCTTGGCGGCTTTGGCGGCTTTGGCGATTTCGGCTTTAAGGCGAGTTTCATTGCGCTGTAGTTCGGCGAGATAGTTCTTATCGCTGGAAATACTACGATGGATTTTCGAAACGGTACTTTGTCGACTGGTGCGATTTTTCGCCAGCGCATCGCGTTTCGCTTTTTGCTGCTCAAGTAACTGGGCGATTTGATTGCGCTCAAGCTCTAGGGCTCGCTCGCTTTCGGCCAGTTTTAGTTCGGTGTCTGCAAGCTCTTCTAAAGTTTGTGCACGCGCTTTAGCCAGGTACTGATAATACTGGCTAATGCGGTCTTGATCTGGGTCGGTGCTCAGTACGCCAGAAGCGGAGTTATTCTGCTTGGTGACGTAATAGGTTTGTACGAGTTGAGCCAGGATCTCTTGCTGCTGCTTTTTCTGCTTGGTCAGCGCTTCCACTTGTTTATGGAAGCCATCGAGATTTTTGTTGGCTTGAGCGAGCGCTTGCGTCGTGGCTTTTATCTGTTTCTCGGCATTCGAAATGCCGATCTCTTGCTCACGCAGCGACTTTTGCAGGTTATCGAGCTCTTTTTGTTGCGTGAAGAGCGACTTTTGTTGCCGGCTAATTTCACTTTTAACGCCAGTGAGTTCATTTTGGTTGGCAAAACTATGTGCGCTTGGCAGCGCCAGCCCTAAACACATCATCAGTGCCGACAAGCGGGGTAGGGCTGACGAATGAGAGTTAAAAAGCTTAAATTTGTTTGGTTTCATCCTAATTCCACTAAACGCAGCGACAGAGTTTGCTCTATATACTGGAACATAGTAACTATAACTGATTGATAGTTCACTACGACAGACCAAAATGTGTGCCTTCAAAGCGATGTTGCCATTATATCCATACATGACACCTTTCAGGCAAAAAAAGCGCAAAATAAAAAAGGTACAAACAAAAACGCCGATGCACAGGCACCGGCGTTTGAATCATCTCAGCAAGAGTGATTACTTAACAAGAATGTCACCAGACATCTCTGCTGGAATTTTCATGTCAGTCATTGCTAGCATCGTTGGAGCAAGGTCAGACAGTTTACCGCCTTCTTTGAACTCAACCGCTTTGTCACCTACGTAGATTAGAGGTACTGGTAGGTTAGTGTGAGCAGTGTGCGTACCGCCAGTCACTGGGTCTACCATCATCTCTGCGTTACCGTGGTCAGCCGTGATCAGCATTTGACCGCCAACTTCTTTAATAGCGTCTACTACTTGGCCAACGCTTGCATCTAGAGCTTCGATAGCTTGCTCAGCTGCTTCGTAAACACCCGTGTGACCAACCATGTCTGCGTTTGGATAGTTACAGATGATAGTGTCGTACTTACCAGACTTGATAGCCGCAACCATCTTTTCAGTGAGCTCTTCTGAGCTCATTTCTGGTTGTAGGTCGTAAGTCGCAACTTTTGGTGAAGCAACAAGTTGGCGCTCTTCGCCGTCAAATTCGCTCTCAACACCACCGTTGAAGAAGAAAGTCACGTGTGCGTATTTCTCTGTTTCAGAGATACGTAGCTGAGTTTTGCCTTCTTTAGATAGCCACTCACCGTATGTGTTCTCTAGAGACGCAGGTGGGAAAGCGATAGATAGTGGGATGTCAGCTGCGTATTGCGTTAGCATTACGAAGTCGATCGCTGGGAATACTGCGCGCTCAAAGCCATCAAACTCAGGCACGAAAGTACGAGTGATTTGACGTGCACGGTCAGCACGGTAGTTCATGAAGATAACTGCGTCGCCATCTTGGATCGCTGCATCTTCTTGACCTTCTGCTTTGATAGCCGTTGCTTTAACGAACTCATCGTTCTCTTCACGAGCGTAAGCCGCTTCAAGGCCAGCCACTGCAGTGTCGAAAGTGAACTCTGCTTTACCTTGAGTCAGTAGATCGTAAGCGACTTGTACGCGATCCCAGTTGTTATCACGATCCATTGCGTAGTAACGGCCAACAAGAGACGCTACGCGACCTTTACCAAGCTCAGCGAATAGTTCTTCGAAACGCTTTAGTGAACCTTCAGCGCTGCGTGGTGGCGTGTCACGGCCGTCTAGGAAGCAGTGTAGGTAGATTTTCTCAGCGCCACGTTCTGCAGCCATTTTAACTGCTGCGTAGATGTGGTCTTCGTGAGAGTGAACGCCACCTGGAGACATAAGACCCATTAGGTGAACCGCTTTACCCGCTGCTACTGCTTTATCGATAGCAGCAACCAGCGCTTCGTTCTGAGTGAACTCACCGTCAGCGATTGATTTAGTGATGCGAGTTAGGTCTTGATAAACAACACGACCAGCGCCGATGTTAGTGTGACCTACTTCTGAATTACCCATTTGACCGTCTGGCAGACCTACGTCCATACCAGAAGCCGAAATAAGAGTACGTGGGTTGTTTGCCCACAAGCTATCCATTACTGGAGTTTTTGCGTTGTTGATTGCGTTGCTTGCGTTGTCTTCACGGTAACCCCAACCGTCAAGAATCACTAGAGCCATTGGCTTCTTAGCTGACATAGTTATAACCTCATCAAATCGATAGTAACTTTACAGAAAACAAATTAGCGTAATTTTACTACACTTTTTACCCATAACTGTAGTGGCAGATCAAATAATGTTTGTGATTACCGTTGCTGGGTTACAGTTTTATCTAGCTGATTCGTCTGTTTGTTCTCTGCGTGAGGTAATCATAGACGCTATTTTCGTCAGGTACCTCGGCTTTATTTCTATTAATACGCCGAGTTTGGTCGCTTTGACTAATCGGTTTTTTCTATCTCTGTGATAGCGTTTAGCGTGTTGGCGTGAAGCAAGGCAAGGAGAAGGATCCCAATTCTCTGTTCGAAACATTTTCCCCTCTCGCCACGGCGAGGCTAAGCCGCTATACTCCTCGACTGATTTAATGTTCAACTATCTAAGAGCACAAGTGATGCAAGAGTATTTAGAATTTTTCCAACAGAACATGATCATGGCGCTAGTGTGGGTTGCACTATTTGTTGCTCTGATCGCTAACATCTTTAAATCAGCGAACGCAGCCTATAAAGAAGTGACTGCAGCACAAGTGACACACATGATGAACCGTGAGAACGGCATCGTGGTGGATATTCGTTCAAAAGACGAATTCAAGCGTGGTCATATTACTGACGCACTTCACGTTTTACCTTCTGATATTAAAGACGGTTCTTTCGGTAGCCTTGAAAACCACAAATCAGACCCAATCATTGTGGTATGTAAGACTGGTCAAACGGCGCAAGAGAGCGCGAACTTGCTTGCAAAAGCAGGGTTTGAAAAAGTGTACTTGCTGAAAAATGGCCTAGCGGCTTGGAGCGAAGCAAACCTTCCGCTGATCAAAGGCAAAAAGTAATACAGAATTTTGAGTAATTTCGCGGCAGTTATGACTAAGGGATGTGATAAATGCCACGGAATTCACGGCTCGCCTAGTCATCAAACATCGGCTCGGCTAGTCTGCATGAAAACTCATTAACGTTTTGACAAATTTAGACGTATTTAAGGAAATCATCATGGCTGAAGCAGCTCCACAAGAAGCACAACAAAACTTCACAATCCAACGCATCTTTCTAAAAGACGTATCATTTGAGGCGCCAAACTCGCCAGATATGTTCCAGAAAGACTGGAACCCAGATGTTAAGCTAGATCTTGACACTCAAAGCCGTGAACTAGGCCAAGGCGTATACGAAGTTGTTCTTCGCCTGACAGTGACAGTGAAAAACGCAGAAGAAACTGCATTCCTATGTGAAGTTCAGCAAGGTGGTATCTTCACTGCTGAGCAAATGGAAGCTGGTCAACTTGCACACTGCCTAGGTGCATTCTGCCCGAACATTCTATTCCCGTACGCTCGCGAAACTATCTCAAGCCTAACGATGAAAGGTACGTTCCCACAACTGAACCTTGCGCCAGTTAACTTTGACGCATTGTTCATGAACTACCTACAGCAGCAAGCTCAGCAAGAAGGTCAAGCGGAAGCTTAATCTCACTTGCAGAGTAACTCTGCGAGAAAGAGTGGATGTTTTTGAAAATGCACAGCGCATCGCGATGTGCATTTTTTATTGGCATACAGCAACTTATACCCAAGTCGTCTTGAGTGGCTACACTGTTAGGGTCACTTGGGTATAACAACGAAACGCAATCATACCGACAAATTGGGTGGTGTTATGAATAACGCATATGGAAAAGAAATCGCAATGACTGTATTGGGCGCAGGCTCTTACGGCACGTCTTTGGCGATTTCGCTTGCGAGAAATGGCGCGAATGTGGTGATTTGGGGACACGAACCAGAGCACATGGCGAAGCTAGAAGCGGATCGTGCTAACCACGAGTTCCTACCGGGCATTGATTTTCCTGAGTCTCTGATTGTTGAATCCGACCTCAACAAAGCCGTACAAGCGAGCCGTGATTTGCTGGTCGTGGTACCAAGCCACGTATTTGGTATCGTTTTAAACAGTGTCAAACCACACTTGCGAGATGACAGCCGCATTTGCTGGGCAACCAAAGGGTTAGAACCTGAAACGGGTCGCCTGCTTAAAGATGTCGCTCACGACATCATTGGTGAAGAGTACCCGCTAGCGGTATTGTCGGGTCCAACGTTTGCTAAAGAGCTAGCGGCTGGCCTACCAACGGCGATCGCCGTTGCCTCGCCTGATGCGCAGTTTGTCGCGGATCTACAAGAGAAAATCCACTGCAGTAAGACCTTCCGCGTGTATGCCAACGATGACTTTACTGGTATGCAGCTTGGTGGGGCCGTGAAGAATGTTATCGCCATTGGCGCTGGTATGTCTGATGGCATCGGCTTTGGTGCCAATGCTCGTACAGCTTTGATCACTCGTGGTCTTGCGGAAATGACTCGTCTTGGCGCTGCTCTGGGTGCGAAGCAAGATACCTTTATGGGCATGGCAGGGTTGGGTGATTTGGTACTGACCTGTACTGATAACCAATCGCGCAACCGCCGTTTTGGCCTTGCTTTGGGTGAAGGTAAAGACGTTGATACTGCACAAATTGAAATCGGTCAGGTGGTTGAGGGCTATCGCAACACCAAAGAGGTGTGGCTACTGTCACAACGCATGGGCGTAGAAATGCCAATTGTTGACCAAATCTATCAAGTATTGTATCAAGGGAAGGATGCGCGTTTAGCCGCGCAAGACCTCCTTGCAAGGGACAAGAAAGCCGAGCAACAATAATCGCTCGACGGATAATTGACTATCCATCGTAGGATCAAAAATGAAACACTGTGAAAAACAAAATGTTTGGGAGTGCATTGTCAGAGAAGCCCGAGAGCAGGCCGAACAAGAGCCGATGCTGGCAAGCTTCTATCATGCCACCATTATTAACCACGAAAGCTTTGGTGCAGCGCTGAGCTATATCCTAGCCAATAAGCTAAAGACGGCCTCTATGCCTGCTATGGCAGTGCGTGAAGTAGTGGAGCAAGCGTTTAACGCTGACCCTACCATTACCGATGCGGCGGCGTGTGACATTTGTGCCACGGTGAATCGAGATCCTGCGGTCTCTCTGTATTCAATGCCATTACTGTACTTGAAGGGCTATCATGCTCTGCAAGGGTATCGTGTCGCCAACTGGCTGTGGTCGCAAGGCCGTAACGCATTGGCAACGTACCTTCAAAACCAAATTTCAGTTGCGTGTCAGGTGGACATCCACCCCGCGGCTCGTATCGGAAAAGGTATCATGCTCGACCATGCGACAGGCATCGTTATTGGTGAGACGGCTGTGGTGGAGAACGATGTCTCTATCCTACAGAACGTAACACTGGGTGGTACCGGTAAAGAGTGCGGTGACCGACATCCTAAGATCCGTGAAGGGGTCATGATTGGCGCTGGAGCTAAGATCCTCGGCAACATTGAAGTGGGCAAAGGGGCTAAAATTGGTTCTTGCTCAGTAGTGCTTCAGCCAGTACCACCGCATACCACGGCTGCGGGCGTTCCTGCGAAGATCGTAGGCAAGCCGAAAACCGATATGCCATCGCTGGATATGGATCAGCAATTTAATGGTAAGTCACAGACCTTTATGGGTGGTGATGGTATCTAGCGCTTACTCGGTTAAATAAGCGTACAGCGAATACTAAAAAGCCAAGGCAGCGCCTTGGCTTTTCTTTTTCGTCTATCTTGTCGTCATGGGAAGGTGCTTGCGCCTGACCGACAGCGCATACAGGTAGGCGAGGACGCCGCCAATAACATTACCCAGAGCCACGCCAATAAACATCCCTTCGATGCCAAACCACAGGCTTCCCAATGCCGCAGCAGGCAGAGTAAACACAAACAGCCTCATCGCGCTCCAGATAAAGGCTTTACTAGGCTCATGCAGTGCATTCATACCGCTGCCTAACATCATAATAATGCCTTGAAAACCATAGCTAAATGGCACCACGAGCAGATAGTGCCATAGGATGTCGCGAACCGCTTGTTCCTGTGAGAACAGGGCTGAGATAGGAATGCTGAGCGGCACCATCATCACAAAGACCAGCATTTGAAACACCAGCGAAAAACGCATGCTGAGGAATAGGCCAGCAAAGCTGCGCTCTGGCTGCTTGGCACCGAAGTTTTGCGACATAAATGGCGTTAAAGCTGAGCTTAAAGAAATTAACACTAAGATCAAAATCGACTCTACACGCTGCGCTGCGCCATAAGCTGCCACGGCGGCGGTACCGTGTACGGAGAGCATCTTCATTAAGATCGCCCCTGAGATAGGCGACATTGCGGTAGAGAGCCCTGAAGGTGTGCCGATACGTAGGATAGCAATCCAATCTTGCCATAGCTGAGAAGGTTTGAGCTGACCAAGCAGCTTTTCTCGTTTGGTCAGGACGTACAATGAGCCAGTTAGAGCCCCAAGCCACGCAATGCCGCTCGCAATGGCTGCGCCTTGAATGCCAAGCTCAGGAAACGGCCCAATACCGAAGATAAGCAACGGGTCGAGCAGACCATTAATAAAGCCTGAAAGCATCATTATTTTTGCGGGTGTTTTGGTGTCGCCTGTTGCGCGAATGGCACTGTTGCCCGCCATAGGGATCACCAAAAGAGGCACGGTAAAGTACCAAATCACCATGTATTCGCGGATCAGTGGAATGATGTCATCACTGGCGCCCAGTAGCTTAAACAGGGGCTCTATGGTGTACAAACCCAATGTTGAAGCCAGCACAACCAAAACCACGGCAAGCAATAGGCCGTGTGTGGAGAAACGCGCTGCGTGCTGAGTATTCCCTTGGCCGAGCAAGCGACCAATATTGGTCGACAATCCCATGCCAATACCCATGGTGATGCAGTTAACACCAAAGGTTACTGGAAAGGTGAAACTGATGGCCGCGAGCGCTTTAGTACCAAGTAACGAAATAAAGAAGGTATCGACAAGATTGAATGCCAGTATCGCCACCATGCCAAAGACCATAGGCACGGTCATATTTCTAAGCACAGTGGATATCGGCGCGGACAGCAGGCCGTGTTTGTCTTGCATGGCATTCTAAGCTTGGTTAACAGGAGGCTAGAATACAGTAATTAACCAGTTGGCGCGACAACCGACTCTCAGTAGCTTAGGTTTCGCGTGCCAATCTTAAATTTCGTTATTTTTGTCACAATTTTTTGGCAATTAGCCCTTGGGATCGTCAGAAATGCCCCCAACATATTCAACACAAGGCCTTGAAGGCAACCCTATAAGCTAAATGGAAAATAATCAGGAGAATCGACCGATGAATATCCGTCCTCTACACGACCGAGTTATCGTTGAGCGCCAAGAAGTTGAATCTAAATCTGCTGGTGGCATCGTTTTAACTGGTTCTGCGGCAGAAAAATCAACACGTGGTAAAGTTCTGGCTGTGGGCAAAGGCCGCATCCTAGAAAACGGCACTGTACAGCCGCTAGATGTGAAAGTAGGTGATACGGTGATCTTTGCTGAAGGCTACGGCACTAAGACAGAAAAGATCGACGGTAAAGAAGTTCTGATCATGTCTGAAAATGACATCATGGCTATCGTTGAATAATTAAGTAGACGTTGAGTAATTTTTTACTCTAAACAAGCTATCCACTGAATTTAGATAAGGAATAAACAATGGCTGCTAAAGACGTTAAGTTTGGTAATGACGCACGAGTTAAAATGCTAGAAGGTGTAAACGTTCTAGCGGATGCAGTAAAAGTAACACTAGGTCCTAAAGGCCGTAATGTAGTTCTAGACAAATCTTTCGGTGCACCAACTATCACTAAAGATGGTGTATCTGTAGCGCGCGAAATCGAGCTTGAAGACAAGTTCCAAAACATGGGCGCACAAATGGTTAAAGAAGTAGCATCTCAAGCGAACGATGCTGCTGGTGACGGTACTACGACAGCGACTGTACTGGCCCAATCTATTATTTCTGAAGGCCTAAAAGCGGTTGCTGCTGGCATGAACCCAATGGATCTTAAGCGCGGCATCGACAAAGCAGTTGCTGCTGCGGTTGAAGAGCTAAAAGCGCTGTCTGTTCCTTGTGAAGACACTAAGGCAATTGCTCAGGTTGGTACTATCTCTGCAAACTCTGACTCTACTGTTGGTAACATCATTGCTGAAGCAATGGAGAAAGTTGGTCGTGATGGTGTTATCACTGTTGAAGAAGGTCAGGCTCTACAAGACGAGCTAGACGTAGTAGAAGGTATGCAATTCGATCGCGGTTACCTATCTCCTTACTTCATCAACAACCAAGAAGCTGGTAGCGTTGATCTAGAGAGCCCGTTCATTCTGCTTATCGACAAAAAAGTGTCGAACATCCGTGAGCTTCTACCAACTCTAGAAGCAGTAGCTAAAGCATCTCGTCCACTGCTTATCATTGCAGAAGATGTAGAAGGCGAAGCGCTAGCAACTCTTGTTGTGAACAACATGCGCGGTATCGTGAAAGTAGCAGCTGTTAAAGCTCCTGGTTTCGGTGACCGTCGCAAGTCTATGCTTCAAGATATCGCTATCCTAACAGGTGGTACGGTAATCTCTGAAGAAATCGGTCTAGACCTTGAAAAAGTAACGCTAGAAGACCTAGGTCAGGCTAAGCGTGTAACCATCACTAAAGAAAACTCAACTATCATCGATGGTGCGGGTGAAGAAGCGATGATTCAAGGCCGTGTTGCTCAAATTCGTCAGCAAATCGAAGAAGCGACGTCTGACTACGATAAAGAGAAACTTCAAGAGCGCGTAGCTAAGCTAGCTGGCGGTGTTGCGGTCATCAAAGTTGGCGCAGCAACTGAAGTTGAGATGAAAGAGAAGAAAGACCGCGTTGAAGATGCACTACACGCAACTCGCGCAGCGGTTGAAGAAGGCGTAGTTGCCGGTGGTGGTGTTGCCCTTATCCGCGCTGCTTCTAAAGTTGCTGGTCTTGAAGGTGACAACGAAGAGCAAACTGTTGGTATCCGCGTTGCACTTCGCGCAATGGAAGCGCCAATTCGTCAAATCACAGCAAACGCAGGCGACGAAGAGTCTGTAGTTGCAAATAACGTGAAAGCAGGCGAAGGCAGCTACGGCTACAACGCTGCAACAGGTGAGTACGGCGATATGATCGCAATGGGTATCCTAGATCCTACTAAAGTAACTCGCTCTGCACTTCAGTTCGCGGCATCAGTTGCTGGTCTGATGATCACAACAGAAGCGATGGTGACTGACGCACCTCAGAAAGACGCTCCAGCAATGCCTGATATGGGCGGCATGGGCGGTATGCCAGGTATGATGTAATCCATCAGAGGATTCTGACAAAGCCGAAGGGAAACCTTCGGCTTTTTTGTACCTGTTTCATAATTAACCAATATTCTGTGAGAGTGTTGCAGAATATGACAAAACTCTGACAAAGCCTATAGTCAGCGTCACTAGCATCACCTACACTTATCAGTTGATAACAAAAAAAGTCAGTGGAGACTATTATGAAAAAGGCAGTAGCAGTATTAGCAGTGGCAGCAGCAATGGCATCACCATTGGCGCTAGCAGAAAGCACGCCAGTGATGTTCTCATCACTAAACGGTTTCAACGCACCGGATGCAAACGCAGTCGGTGGCGTACGTCTAGCAGTTCTTCACGGCCAAGTGAACGAAGTAAAAGGTGTGGATTTCTCTGTACTAGGTATGTCTGAAACTCAGCGTACAACGGGTGTGAACTTCGGTCTGTTCTTTGGTGCTTCTAAAGTAACTCAAGAAATGAAAGGTGCTTCTCTAGGTATCTTCAACTGGAACACAGGTAAAACGACGGGTGTGAACCTTGCAGCGGTGAACGTGACTAACGATGTGAAAGGTCTCAACTGGAGTGCGGTGAACTACTCTGAAGGCTACACAATGGCAGACATTGGTATTGCGAGCTTCTCAAACAAGTCTAACTTCCAGTTTGGTCTTTTCAACAAGACAAACAACATCGATGGCGTACAGATTGGTCTTATCAACTGTGCTGACAACGGTTTCTTTAAGTGCTTCCCTATCATCAACTTTGCGAAGTAATGAGCACTCTGATTTAAAGAGTAGAAATGCGACAAAGCCCTGCTAAGCAGGGCTTTTTATTTGCGCGTTCGGTTGCGGTTTTGCATGGTTTGGTGCACACCACGTCGCAAGCTCTTAAAGCTGCTTTCAATCTTGTCCACGCCAAGGAGTACCGTTAGCGCTAAAACCGTTAAGATCACCGATTCTTTGTGATGCCCCAGCCCTATCATCATGCCGAGACCGGCCAACACCCAGATCACCGCAGCTGACGTCACCCCATGGATCTTGCCATCTTGAGTCATCATCACCCCTGCACCCAAAAAGCCAACACCAGTAATGATTTGCCCGAGTACTCGCGCTTGATCTAGCGTGTTAGGGGATAGTGATACCGCCATGGACATAAACAGGTAAGTACCTGATACGATTAAGATAGCGGTGCGAATACCTACCGGCTTACCACGAGTCTGTCGTTCAAGACCAACCAGGGCGCCGTTGAGGACACAGGCCCCCAACGCTTGCCATGAGAACGGCCCCATATCGAGTAGTTGTGTCAGTTCCACATTGCCTCCTAAAAAGCGCAGTATCTGACTAAAAGACCGCCTGATCGAACAAAATCATTTTGTCGAGACGGAAAAAATTACTCGAGATGCAGATCAAGCGGCGTTTTACTCGCCTTACCGCCTTCTTCTCGCGTGAGCTTAGGCACAAGGTAGCCCGACACGCGAGCAATCAAACCTTGGATGATCGTTTTCGCTTGTTCATCACTGATGTAGAAATGCGCTGCACCTTGTACCTTATCGAGTACATGCAGGTAATACGGCAGAATTCCTGCGCCAAACAGCGCGTGGCTGAGCTCGAACTGAGCATCCACGCTATCGTTGACTCCTTTAAGCAGTACGCCTTGGTTGAGAAGTGTCGTACCGCTAGCTTTAATACGCGCCATTGCTAGCTTGAGCTCATTATCTATCTCGTTGGCATGGTTGATATGAGTAACCAGCACAGTGTTAAGACGAGTGTTTGCGAGCAAGTGACAAAGCTGCTCAGTAATTCGCGCTGGTATCACGACCGGAAGGCGAGAATGAATGCGAAGTGTTTTGAGGTGTGGGATCTGTTCAGCACGTTCAATCAGCCAAGCAAGTTCACTATCTTTGGCCATCAATGGATCGCCGCCAGATAAGATGATCTCATCAATCTCAGGTTTATTTGCGATGTAGTCGAGAGCCAGTTGCCAGTTGCTTTTGCCACCTTTGTTCTCATCGTACGGAAAATGGCGGCGAAAGCAGTAGCGACAGTTCACCGCACAGCCACCTTTTACAATCATCAAAGCGCGATTGCGGTATTTGTGCAGAAGGCCTGGTACAGCACTATCTTGTTCTTCGAGTGGGTCGGTTGAATAGCCATCATGGATTTCAAACTCCTGGCTAAGAGGCAGTACCTGTCTTAGCAAAGGATCGTACGGGTTGCCTTTTTCCATGCGATCGACAAAGCTTTGAGGAACGCGCATGGGAAACAAGCGTCTTGCTTTGAGTCCGTTTTCCCAAGGGGTCGCCTCAATTTCTAACTGCTCAAGCAGTTTGTAAGGGTCTGAGATCGCATTCGATAGCTGTTTGAGCCAGTTTTGCTCAACAGAAACAAGATTTCGGGTTATGATAGGCGACATTAAATTTAACTCGAAGAACACTAAGAGGATACAATGGCTACTGTTAGCACCAATGAATTTAAAGGCGGTCTTAAACTAATGCTGGACAACGAGCCTTGCGTAATTCTAGAAAACGAATACGTGAAGCCAGGTAAAGGTCAAGCGTTCAACCGCGTTAAAATTCGTAAGCTACTGTCTGGTAAAGTTCTAGAGAAAACCTTCAAGTCTGGCGAAACTGTTGAAGTTGCTGACGTGATGGACATCGACCTAGACTACCTATATACAGATGGTGAATTCTACCACTTTATGAACAGCGAAACATTCGAACAAATCGCTGCGGACGTTAAAGCGGTTGGCGACAACGCGAAATGGTTGGTAGAAAACAACACTTGTATGATTACTCTTTGGAATGGTAACCCAATTACTGTGACTCCGCCTAACTTTGTTGAGCTGGAAGTAACAGAAACGGATCCAGGTCTGAAAGGTGATACACAAGGTACTGGTGGTAAGCCTGCAACACTAACAACTGGCGCTGTGGTACGTGTACCACTATTTATCCAGATTGGTGAAGTGATCAAAGTTGATACTCGTACTGCGGAATACGTAGGTCGCGTTAAGTAATCATCTTAAACTGAAAAATTCTAAAGGTCGCCAAATGGCGACCTTTTTTGTTTCTGGTGTGGGAGTAGGGGTTACTCTTCAGGACGCCAACTAAGTGCGCTGGCAACAGTACCTAATGCTAGAGTGTCCATTTCTGCTTCTGGCAAATCGGCTAACGTTTGTAGCGTGATACCGCCATTGGTTTGTGCAGCTGCGACTTCGACACTGCCGCGACTAAAGCTGTACCCCAGTGGGTTATCAACACTCATCATCAGCCCTTCACCATCGTGCACGGAAGCGACGTTGAAGTGAGTGCTGTTCAAGCGGATAAAGCCTTGTTCTTTTTTGGCGGTCGATAAGCTGATGGCTTCCGATTTACGTTCCATTTTGTACTCGCCAACACTCTTACCAGCCTCACTGATTTGGCAAATATACGGGTCATTACCGCCAAATGAGAAACTGCCGATATCGACGCTGGTGCCACCACCGCTGCATACTAGCGTCCAAGTCTCGCCATTATCATTACGCGTCACCTCAGCAACCATCTCTCCGTCTTTGGTATTGATGGTATTGAACCAAGAGCTAGTAGAAGCACTGCGCGAGTATTTACCGTGGTAGCGACCTGCGATATCGAACGTTCCCTCAGGACCAAAGCCCCAAAAAGTGCCATCGGTTTTAAGCAGCAATTCAGGCTGCTGAGAAACCGCTTGTGACTTTTCCATTGTTACGGTAGAACCACACCCAAATAGCGCACCGGAAATCATGAGTACGCAAATAGACTTTTTCATTGTTACATCTCTTGTTGTTATTTATTGCTGATGATTCTATCGATAGAGAGAGGGCGACAATGTAAGGGTGTGTCCGATTTCTGAACAGGTCACATTAAAAAAGGCAGCGAGTTCGCTGCCTTTTTGTTTGCTCGAGTATGACTAGATCATAAAGATGAAGATAATCGATAGTGCGCTGATGAGTGCTGCAAAAAAGTAGCAAATAATCTTACCAACCACACCCGCATGGATCTTAAGATCGTGCATGCCGTGGTGTAGGCGGTGCATTGCATGCCACATTGGCAGTGCTAGCGTAGCGATAATAAATAGAGCACCGATGATGCTAGTCGCAAAGTCTGCCACTCGCTCATAGCTCATCGCCTCTGGGCTAATAATGCCCATTGGTACTAAGATACCCAGCACAAGTACAGTGACAGGGGTGATCATGGCAAACCATGTACCACCGGCACCAAACAGTCCCCACCATACGGGTTCGTCAGAGCGTTTTGGGTTTTGATTAATCACGATTCACTCCTTATACAATGATGAGAACAACTAGTGAGATAGCTGCAACAGCTGCCCACTGTGCTAGGACAATGGTCTTCTTCTCTACTGGCTTGCCTTTCAGTTTGATTGGCATGACCTGTGGCATCATGCTGAAGAAGGTTTGCGCGTGGAACAGGCTTCCCGCAAGCGCCACGATGTTGATCGCGATAACAATTGGGTTAGCCATAAAGTCCAGCCAGCCTTGCCAAGCTTCTGGGCCTTTCACTAGCGAACCTAGACCAAATGTCAGGAAGACAGTGAATAGGATCAGTGGCAGTACGGTGGCTTCACGTAGCATGTAGAAGCGATAAAATGGGTGATCTTTCCACCAAGTTCGCTTCATCTCACGAACATAAGGTTTTCTGTTACTCATTCTATGCCTCCTGTGGTTTAAGCATGGCAATAACGAAGTCTTGTGAAGACGCCACTTTGCCTTGGTTTACTGCCGCTGCTGGGTCAACGTTCTTCGGACACACTTCAGAGCAGTAGCCCACAAACGTACAGCCCCAAGCGCCATTCTCGCCGTTGATCATCTTCATACGTTCAGCCGCACCATTGTCACGGCTGTCGAGGTTATAACGATGCGCCAGTGTCAGTGCAGCAGGACCAATAAACTCAGGGTTTAGACCAAACTGAGGGCATGCCGCGTAGCAAAGACCACAGTTGATACAACCAGCAAACTGCTTGTACTTCGCCATTTGCTCCGGGGTTTGGATGTTAGTGCCATCTTCTGGCTTACGGTCGTTACCAATGATGTATGGCTTGATGGCTTCTAGGCGCTCGATAAACGGCGTCATGTCGACAATCAAGTCTTTCTCGATTGGGAAGTTTGCAAGAGGCTCAATCTTCAGACCATTTTGATGATCACGGAGGAAGCTCTTACACGCCAGTTTTGGCACGCCGTTCACCATGATGCCGCAAGAGCCACAAATCGCCATACGACAAGACCAGCGGTAAGACAGGTCTTTGTCTAGGTGGTCTTTAATGTAACCAATCGCATCGAGCACAGACATGGTCTCATCGAACGGTACTTCGAAGGTTTGGAAATACGGTTCTGCGTCTTTCTCTGGGTCGTAGCGCAGGATTTCCACTTTCTGAATACGGTTTGCTGACATTATGCTTGCTCCTCCGCATTTTGATCTTTGTTAGCTTGCTTCGCCGCTTCTTCTGCTGCTGCTTTTTCTGCTGCTTCACCGTATAGACGCGCTTTAGGCTGCGACTTAGTGATGGTGACGTTGCCGTAGTCAATGCTTGGCGCACTGTCTTCGTTAAAGAAGGCTAGCGAGTGTTTTAGGTAGTTCTCATCATCACGCTCAGTGCAACCGTCATCGAGACGTTGGTGCGCACCACGAGACTCTTTACGCAAGATTGCAGAGTGAACCATAGCTTCAGCCACTTCTAGGCCGTAACCCACCTCAATGGCGTACAGCAGGTCAGTGTTGAATACTTTACCTTTGTCTTTAATGCTGATTTTCTTATAGCGCTGTTTCAGCTCCGCAATCTTATCAAGCGTCGCTTGCATCAGATCTTCTTGGCGGTAGATACCACAGCCTGCTTCCATGGTGTGGCCCATTTCGGTGCGAATTTCTGCCCAGTTTTCATCGCCTTCTTGATTCATCAGTGCAGCAATGCGTGCTTCTACTGCCTTCACTTGCTCTTCGATAGCGCTGTCATCCCAGCCCTTGAACGCTTTAGCGCGCTCAACCGCTTGCTCACCGGCAACGCGGCCGAAGACGACAAATTCAGCGAGAGAGTTAGAACCTAGGCGGTTCGCACCGTGAAGACCGACGGACGCACATTCACCAACAGCGAATAGACCTTGAATACGAGTTTCACAAGTACCGTTGGTTTCAATACCACCCATGGTGTAGTGCACGGTTGGACGAATTGGGATTGGCTCTTTTGCAGGGTCAACGTTGACGTACGCTTTTGCGAGCTCACAGATGAACGGTAGACGCTCTTGTAGGTACTCTTCACCAAGGTGGCGAAGGTCAAGGTGCACCACATCACCCAGTGGGTGCTTGATGGTGTTGCCTTTTTGCTGCTCATGCCAGAATGCTTGAGAAACTTTGTCACGAGGACCCAGTTCCATGTATTTGTTTTTTGGCTGGCCAACCGGTGTTTCAGGGCCCATGCCATAGTCTTGTAGGTAACGGTAGCCGTTCTTGTTAACGATGATGCCGCCTTCACCACGACAACCTTCGGTCATTAGAATACCTGTGCCAGGCAGACCTGTTGGGTGGTACTGAACAAACTCCATATCACGTAGTGGAACACCGTGACGATACGCCATCGCCATACCGTCGCCAGTCACGATGCCGCCGTTAGTATTACAGTGATAAACACGACCCGCGCCGCCGGTTGCTAGGACAACTGATTTTGCCTTGATAGTGACCAGTTCACCTTCAGACATATGAATTGCAATCAGGCCCTGAACCTCGCCTTCAACCACAAGTAGGTCAACCACAAAATACTCATCAAATCGTTTGATTTGCTCGTACTTCATCGACGTTTGGAACAGAGTATGTAGCATATGGAAGCCGGTTTTATCCGCTGCAAACCATGTGCGTTCTACTTTCATACCACCGAAACGACGGACATTCACTTCACCGTTTTCTTTACGGCTCCATGGACAACCCCATTGTTCCATCTGGATCATTTCACGTGTGGCATTTTCAACGAAATATTCAACAACATCCTGTTCACAAAGCCAGTCACCACCGCCAACGGTATCGTTGAAGTGGTTATCTAGGCTATCTTCATCCTTAATTACAGCCGCAGAACCACCTTCAGCTGCCACGGTATGTGAACGCATAGGGTAGACTTTAGAAATCAGAGCTACTTCCATTTCTGGGTTAGCTTCTGCTGCTGCAATGGCAGTACGAAGACCAGCGCCGCCTGCGCCGATGACTGCGATATCTGTGGTAATTGTTTTCACAGTTATCCTCCAGTGTGTGAGAGCGAGTTTTGCTCGCGAGTTATAGTTAAAGGCTTGAAAGCTTTTTTATCAAGGCAATCAGTTTAGATAAGCGTCGTGGCAAAAAAATTGACTGAGTTAGGTTTTTTCTCCGGTAATGCATGGCGAGGCATAGTATTTCTATGATGTGTGATTAATATCACTTGTGATTGAGAACTTTTGAGTCCGCACTTACAATAATTAATAACATTAACTAATGAGTTTGATAATGATTACCAACCAGTGGCAGCCCACAGCGTCTATAGCGTTACTTAAAAAACGTGCCAAGCTGATTCAGTCTATTCGTAGCTTCTTTATGACAAGAGAGGTAATGGAAGTCGACACTCCTGCAATGAGTCATGCCACGGTGACCGATGTGCATCTACATACCTTTAAAACCGAGTTTGTTGGTCCGGGTTATGCTGATGGACGCCAGCTTTATTTTATGACCAGCCCCGAATTTCATATGAAGCGACTGCTTGCCGCAGGAAGTGGGTCTATCTATCAGATAAACAAAGCATTTCGTAATGAAGAGAGCGGTCGTCATCACAATCCAGAGTTCACCATGCTTGAGTGGTATCGCGTTGGGTTTGATCACCATCAGTTGATGGATGAGATGGACGAGTTACTGATGATGGTTCTCGGCTGTGGTCGTGCTGAGCGTATGACTTATCAGCAGGCGTTTATCACGCACCTTAGCGTTTGTCCTTTGAGTGCAGAGATGTCTGCGCTACGAGAAGCTGCAGCACCGCTAGGCTTGAGTGATATCGCTGATAAAGAGCAAGATCGCGATACGCTATTACAGCTGCTGTTTAGCATGGGAGTTGAGACTCAAATCGGCAAAGACGCGCCTGCCTTTGTTTACGATTTTCCAGCCTCACAAGCCGCACTAGCCAAAGTGAACCCAGAAGATGAGCGCGTTGCTGACCGCTTTGAAGTCTATTTTAAAGGTATTGAACTGGCGAACGGGTTTCATGAGCTGGACAACCCGGAAGAGCAATTAGCGCGCTTTGAAGAAGACAATCAAAAGCGGGGACAAATGGGTCTTGCACCTCAGCCGATCGATCATCATTTGATAGAGGCGTTAAGAGCGGGTCTGCCTGCTTGCGCTGGTGTAGCGCTGGGGATCGATAGGCTAATTATGCTCGCTCTGGGAGCAAGTCATATTGATGAGGTTGTCGCTTTTCCTTTCCCGAGAGCCTAACTCACCAAAATACTGGTGCCGATGACAGCAAACGCGGCACCAAGCCAGGCGTACTTATTGGGTCTTTGCTTGGTGTAAATCCAAAGTAGCGGCAATACCATAATCGGTGTGGTTGATGAGAGCAGCGCGACCATGCCCACATTGCCTGTCTGCAAAGCAAACAGAATAAGCGTCATGCCGACTGCCATGGCGAGAAAGCCATTGAGCGCGGTAATACCAAAAATGGACCAGTTAATAGGGTTCAAACTTTTTGCGTGCTTAGCGCCGGTCAATAAGAACAGGCTATGGGCGACAAATGCGGTGATCATACGAATCGCTGAGGCCGCGACGGGGTCGATACTGGTTTGCATCACAGGCTTGGCAATAATGCCGCCTAGCGCCTGACACAGTGCGGCAGTGACCCCCAAACCCACTCCAAACCAAACATTGCCTTTGATGGTTTCAAGCTCACTCGTTTTACTGTTGTTTGAGCCTCTGCGGCCAAAGAAAATTGCGGTAGCGACGCCAGAGAAAACCAATGCAGATCCTACAAGCTCAATGGGTGACATGGTCTCTGAGAAAAGAAAATAACCTAGTACGGCAGAGAATACTGCGTGACAAGAAAACAGCAGTCCTGCCTGTCTTGGTCCCATTCGATTCAAACACGCGAACAGTGCAGTATCACCAATAAAGATGCCGATTAAACCCGAGAGCATCATTGGTGTGATGTGAGCGGATTCGACGCTTGTCCAGCCTCCAGTGATGGCGGCCATTGAAGACAGTATTAGGGCAGTGCAGCCCATTCGCCATCGACTATAGGAAAATGAGCCCAAATGTTTGGCTGGCTTAACCGAGATAATGCTTGAAACCGCCCACAAAAAGGCAGCGATCAGTGCCAGCCATTCAAATCCCATTGCTATCCCTAGTCCTTGCTCAGTGCTGCGATGCGAGCACCATTGATTATTCGATGATTTAACTAGGTTTTACTATGAGGTCTTAGAAAGTGCAATTGAAATCCTCTCACCTTAGCAAGAGGATTCCACTTCGGGGACTAGGTAAAGATCAGCATCGCCGCGTAGACGAGAACTAGGCCAATAAGACCGATGATAAGTCCGGTTTTCGCCATGTCTTTACTTTCAATAAGCCCAGTTGAATAGGCCAATGAGTTAGGTGGGGTAGAGACGGGCAGAATCATGCCGAGAGAGGCTGAGAACGCGACAACAACCAATAGGCCTTGTAAGCCACCTATGGCGGCCAAACTCTCCATAGAGGCACCAATGGCGGCGGCAATGGGCATAAGTAGGTTGGCGGTCGCGGTGTTGGACATAAAGTTGGCCATCAACCAGCAAACAATCGACAGAGTAATGACGACCGCGACCGGTGACAAAGACTCATAGTCAATGGCATGAGCAAGCGCTTCGGCGAGTCCAGTTTTATCGAGGCCGATACCAATGGCAATACCACCGGCAACCAGCCATAACACATCCCAGTTGATCAGTTTGAGCTCTTCTTTACCCATGATGCCGGTTAGGGTAAACACTGCAAGTGGGATGATAGAGACCACGTAGGTGTTCATGCCGTGCAGTTTGGTGGTCATCCACAACAAGATGGTCGCTGCGAAAGTGGCATACACCACCATAGCACGCCAGTTACGCTGGAATTTCCCTTCCAGCTTGAGCACCATTTTGTCTTCTGAAGAAGGGAATAGCTTTTGCAGCAGGAACCAAGCGATAGTGAGCTGAATGATCACAAAGGGTAGACCCATCATCATCCACTGCAGGAAGTCGATGCTGTTCTCACCAGTTAGGTACTGCAGAGCAATGGCATTGGGAGGGGTTCCGATAGGGGTCGCAATACCACCCGTATTGGCAGCGATAGGAATACATAGTACCAAGGCTTTAATACCTAAGTCTCCCTTTGGCGCAGAGGCCACAATGGGACCAAGCAGCGCCAGCATCATTACTGTAGTGGCAGTATTGGACATGAACATCGAGAACACAGCAGTAATCAGCATTAAACCAAGCATGATAAAGCGAGGTTGGTTGCCAAAAGGGCGCAGCAGGACTCGAGCTAGGTTGTTATCAAGCTCATACTTGGAGGCCGCAATCGCCAGTGCAAATCCGCCCATAAATAGAATGATTATCGGCGAGGAAAAGGCGCTGAAGATGTCGGTATACACCAGGAGCTCACCGATATCATGGCCTGCAGGTGGCGTACGGAACAGATGCAGCCCTTTGTCTGAAATCATCACTAGTTCAAGGGCGATAATCAATATTGACGTAGCAAAGACAGGTACGGGTTCCAGCACCCAAAGTAAGGCAGCGAGCAGGAAAATGGCCAACAAACGGTGTTGGATCAGCGTGAGATCGTCGATGGGTATCCAATCAATCGGCATCATCAAGACGCCAAAGGGCACTAAAAAGCAGATAAGCAGCCTAATTAGTGTCCCGCTATTCATTTTTGGCATGGGGCGGCACCTGGGTTAAAAGTGAGACTGCCGCATAGGTTAAAATATAAACGCCGCTCGGTCTTGGACAGGCGTTAAAGTTTTGAAAAGTCGAGGGAAGATTTGGAGCGTGTTTTGTTTTGCGTCAAGAATCAATACGGTAATCATGACGTGATGCTGCTGGTGGATGTGTTACAGGCAAAAAAAACGGCGCCGTGGCGCCGTTCTCAATGATTAAGCTTGCTAAGTTGATTAGCTATTAGAGTCGGTTTCAGTCTCAGAAGCTTCAGTCTCAGAAGCTTCAGATTCAAGGCCTAGAGCGTGCGCGAAAGGCGTACCCATTACCGTTGGCGCATTGTTTTTCATACTGTCATCAAAACGAATGCTGTCTTTAGCAAACAGGTTGATAACCGTTGAACCTAGCTTAAAGCGGCCCATCTCTTCACCCTTCTTAAGGATGATAGCCTTATCGCCTTCTGCAGGGTAATCCCAAGTGTATACGGTGTTACCACGTGGTGGCGTCACAGTACCTGCCCAAACTAGCTCAATAGCACCAACAATGGTTGCGCCTACCAGCACTTGTGCCATAGGACCAAACTCGGTATCGAAGATGCAAACCACACGCTCGTTACGTGCGAATAGGTTTGGAACATTCTCAGCCGTCAGTGGGTTTACAGAGAATAGGTCACCTGGTACGTAAATCATCTGACGCAGAGTACCATCACATGGCATGTGAACACGGTGGTAGTCACGAGGTGATAGGTACAGAGTCGCAAATTCACCTTCTACAAACTCTGCTGCAAGCTCAGGGCTGCCACCAAGCAGTTCTTGAGCGGTGTAGTCATGGTTTTTCGCTTGGATAAGCTTGCCGTCAGTGATAGGACCAAATTGGCTAACACATGCATCCGCTGGGTGAGCGATAACAGACTCGCCTTCGGCGATAGGGCGCATACCCGGCTTTAACTCACGAACGAAAAACTCGTTAAACGTTTTGAAGTGCTTTGGGTCGCTGTGCAGCGCTTCATCCATGTTGACGTTATATTGTTTGATAAACCAACGAATGATCGCTGTTGTTAGACCGCCTGCTTTTGCTGATGCCAGTTTACCTACTAGGCGTGTTAGGCCGTGTTGAGGTATCCAGTATTGCAGTCCAACTTTAATTTTATCCATTGTCTAAAATTCCAACGTTAATTGATTGATATTACTTCAGGGCGCGAGATACTAATGGAAATCGCTTCAAATGTCAGCAAATTGTGACAAGCAGACGGACAGACTGTTAAACCTGTCCGACTCTGTCAGAATGGCAGAACGTTCTAAGAATTACAGATCGGCTTTTTTGCTGCGTGAGTACTGACGGTTGGCTTTACCTTCACCCATACTCTCGATGATGCGGTGATAGTTATCGAATCGAACTGGATCGATTTTTCCTTCTTCCACGGCTTCACGCAGTAGACAGCCTGGGTCATCTAGGTGTTTGCAGTCACGGAACTTACAGCCGCCAAGGTAGGGCTTGAATTCAACAAACGCTTCCGTGACTTCGCTTGGCTCTAAGTGCCAAAGGCCGAATTCACGTACTCCCGGCGAGTCAATCAGATCGCCACCCGATGGGAAGTGATACAGTCTTGCTGCGGTCGTGGTGTGCTGACCCAAACCTGAGTTTTCGGAGACTGCGCCTTCTTCTACGTCGAGTTCTGGCATCAACGCATTCACTAAGCTGGATTTACCCACGCCGGACTGCCCTACGAAGATGTTGATCTTGTCTTTGAGGTGCGCCTCTAGCTCGGCAATGCCTTCGCCCGACTCCTTGCTTACCATAAGCACCGTATAGCCGATGTTCTTATATACATCGAGGATCTGATAGAAGACGTCACGCTCGTCTTCTGGTATCAAGTCGATTTTGTTAAGTACCACTAATGGTGCAATTTGCAGGGTTTCTGATGCGATCAGGTAACGATCGATAATGTTTAGTGAAAGCTCTGGCACAACCGAAGACACAATCACCATTTGATCAACGTTGGCAGCAACAGGTTTTAAGCCATCGTAATAATCAGGGCGAGTTAGCATCGATGTTCTAGGCTCTACTACTTCAACAACACCAGATATGCCATGCATTGATTCCAGACCAATGCGCCATTTTACGCGGTCGCCAGACACCAAAGATTCGATACCACGGCGCAGGTTACAGCGGTGGATTTCTTTGGTTTCTAAGTCCTCGATATCCGCATGTTGGCCGAATCGAGTGATCACTAGCCCCTGCTTAACACCGCCAAGCATAGTCTCATCCCACTGGATGGATTCTTCTTTTGCTAGTTTCTTCTTTTGATTACTGCGTACTCGACGCACTTGACCTTTGGTCAGTTTTTTCTTTTTCGCCACGATATTTCATTGATGCGAATCGCATCAAACCATTTTGGTTACTGAATTTAATTTCGGTATAGTACCTCTTTTGACAGAAAACAAATAGACGAGGGCGTTATGTCTTTCAGCGATGACAATTTGATCTGGGTCGATCTAGAGATGACTGGACTGGATCCTGAGACACACAAAATCATCGAGATCGCGAGCATTGTGACCGATAGCGAGTTGAATATCTTGGCTGAAGGACCGGTTATTGCCATCCATCAACCTGAAACGGAACTAGCGAAAATGGATGATTGGTGCACGAACACCCATACCGCAAGCGGGCTGGTGGCACGTGTTCAAACGAGTGAGCACAATGAAGAGAGCGCCATTCGTGAGACTATCGCGTTTTTGGAGAAGTGGGTGCCTAAGGGTAAGTCGCCTATTTGTGGTAATAGTATTGGTCAGGATCGCCGTTTCTTATACAAGCATATGCCTGAGCTTGAAGAGTACTTCCACTACCGTTACGTTGATGTCAGCACGATTAAAGAGCTGACTCGTCGTTGGAAACCGGAAGTTCTGGATGGTTTTTCCAAGCAGGGTACGCACCTAGCTTTGGATGACATTCGTGAGTCGATTGCCGAACTCAAGTACTACCGTGAAACTATTTTCACGATTTGATCGTTGAATACTTGTTAAAAACAAGGACTTTGGGCTGCGATAGAGAGAAGATTATCGAAAAATTGTGTGCTTTTTCATCAAACGAGAAAAAAGATCATTTTTTTACTGATAAGGACTTGCATCACAAAAAAATGCTCTTATAATTCGCAGCCCTGAACGACGAAAGACGTTCAATGCGACACTAGCTCAGTTGGTAGAGCGCAACCTTGCCAAGGTTGAGGTCACGAGTTCGAACCTCGTGTGTCGCTCCAAATAAATAGTTTTCATCGTACTTAACGGTGACACAATACGGACGCGGGGTGGAGCAGCTTGGTAGCTCGTCGGGCTCATAACCCGAAGGTCGTCGGTTCAAATCCGGCCCCCGCAACCAAATTTCATCAATAGCGTTTGCTGTTGATATGCGACACTAGCTCAGTTGGTAGAGCGCAACCTTGCCAAGGTTGAGGTCACGAGTTCGAACCTCGTGTGTCGCTCCACTTTTCTTCAAGGTGGAAAAKATAGTTTTCATCGTACTTAACGGTGACACAATACGGACGCGGGGTGGAGCAGCTTGGTAGCTCGTCGGGCTCATAACCCGAAGGTCGTCGGTTCAAATCCGGCCCCCGCAACCAAATTTAGTCAATAGCACTTGCTGTTGATATGCGACACTAGCTCAGTTGGTAGAGCGCAACCTTGCCAAGGTTGAGGTCACGAGTTCGAACCTCGTGTGTCGCTCCATTTTCCCCTAGAAATGGACAAAGACGCGGTCATCTCGTAGAGATAGCAAAGTTGAGAAACTTAGTCCCACTACCGCATGCTCTTTCCTAATGCTGAGAAGCATCACTCCCTAAAATTTAAAGCTAAATCATCGTCGATATCATTGGATTACATCGTCGAATTTTTTGCTGTGTACTCTATTTTCTACACGCCGCCAACGCAGTAGGTTATTGCCTTAGCTGAGGGTCAGTTACACTTAAATTAACAGAGTTATCCACATTGCTAAATTGTGGATAAGTTGGTTGATAAATTGTTTTTGAATAGGTATGAAGAGAATAAACTGAAAGATCTTTACATCAATACACACAGTCGACTCATGAGTCGAATGGCTTTAAGTTGTTGTTTTTTATCGGATATATCATTTTGTTTTTACTTTTTACTTGACAATAAAATGATCACCAAGTGACATTTATTTGATCCTAGTCATATATTCAATCTGTGTTTAACCTGTTTTCTCAACGACTAACAGTCGATGAAAATGTAGTTTTTCCACAAATTCAATTTTGGGATGTCAGTCAAGAAAATTAATTTGATTTTTCTGAGTCCATTGGCGACTAGGCATCACGAGGTAAGCCTTTCTGAACGATTCGAATCAAACGCTGGTTTTTGGATGTTAGTGTGTGATCTGAAAAGTTGGGCAATTGGCTTGTTTGTTGCTGAAGAGCCCAGTGTATATGTTCATCAAGCAGTACAGACTGGCCTTGCACTTGTTCTAGTGCATCGATGTAGCGCAGAGAATAGGGCGCATTACCGATTGCGATAATGATGTTGCGCTGCCACTGCTCATGCCCAATACGTCGAATAGCAGACCCTTCCATGTTCTTAAGAAATGTCGTTTCATCCCAATTAAGCAAAACACACAGATCGGTATCGTTGAAAGCCTGGCGCCTTTGAAAATCTGGTTGCTGGCCAAGTTCGGCAAAGCGATTCCACGGACAAACCAACTGACAATCATCACAGCCATAAATGCGATTCCCCATCGCTGCGCGAAGGGATTCGGGTATCACGCCTTTGTATTCAATCGTGAGATAGGAAATACAGCGTCTCGCATCGACAACACCATTTTCAAGTATGGCACCTGTTGGGCATGACGTGATACATGCGCTGCACTTACCACACTGATTCTCTAGCGGCGTATCAACAGGTAGCGGCAGATCGACAAACAGTTCACCAAGAAAAAACCAAGAGCCGGCGTTTTTATCTAGTAGAAGTGAGTGTTTACCTGTCCAACCCAGGCCAGCCTTTTCAGCAATAGGGCGCTCAAGCACAGGAGCAGAGTCGACAAAAGGTCGGTAGCCTAGCTCCGAGACTTCTTTCTCGATTCGCTGTCCAAGCTTTTTGAGTTGATTGCGAATCAACTTATGATAGTCGCGACCTAACGCATAGCGGCTAATGTAACCCGCATGCTGGTTTTCTAAATTGGATGCAAAGCCTGCTTCTTCAGGAAGGTAATCCATACGAACGCTAATGATGCGACAGGTATTAGGGTGTAGCTTGTCGGGATGGATGCGTAGGTCTTGGTGAGTTTCCATCCAAGCCATGTCGCCGTGATAACCCGCTTCTAACCACTGCTTGAGTATCGCCTCTTGATCGAGAAGATCGATATCACTGATACCAGCCTTCTGAAAACCGAGTTCTTGTGCCCAAACTTTAATGTCGCTGGCCAGCTTGTCTAAGTCCATCACGATTACCCAAGTAGAAAAGGACGCGTATTCTATACTCAAATGCAATGCGACCCAAGTATGAACGCTAAAAAAGCGTGGATCCACTTGGCCAGAAAAGCGTCTCATTGCTTTGTATAAACTTTCGACGACTATTTTGTACTTTCACAGTAGGGATAAATTGAAAATAATGGTAAATTTTCTGATTACTTACAGAAGATCACTTGTCTGTGAAAAGCGACACAGTTTACTATTTCGGCTCTCAAAGGCACCACTCAGAGAAAAATGTGATGAGTACTAAAAAATTTTCCTTAGCAGATGAATCAGCAACGATTTTAATTGGAACTAAACTAGCAAATCTTTGTTCAAAACAAACAACAATCTATTTGCACGGTGACCTTGGAGCGGGGAAAACCACCTTTAGTCGCGGCTTTATTCAAAGTCTTGGCCATCAAGGCAACGTAAAAAGCCCAACTTATACCTTGGTTGAACCGTACCAACTTGAAGGATGGAACGTCTATCATTTTGATTTGTATCGTTTAGCGGATCCAGAAGAGCTGGAGTTTATGGGTATTCGCGACTACTTCTCTGAAGATGCCATCTGCTTGGTAGAGTGGCCAGAGAAGGGGCAAGGCATTCTGCCTTCTGCTGATCTAGATATTGATATCCGGTACGTTGGAGACGCAAGGGAAATCGCCTTCACGGCAAATAGCGATTATGGAAAAGAGTTAATTAGTCAGTTGGAGTTAAATTGATCAGTCGTTTTCTTAGCAGCATGATGAAAATCATGCTGCCTTTGTGTTTACTGTTTCCTGCCGTCACTCTTGCTAATGCGCTAGAGGGTATTCGTGTTTGGCCTTCTCCGGATGAAACGCGCGTGGTGATCGACCTCAAGTCCGAAGCGGATTACAGTTATTTCTCATTGAGTGGTCCCTCGCGAATTGTCGTTGACCTTAAAAACACCTCGCTAAACACAAAACTACCTATCGGCGTATCTGATAGCCCCGTGTTGAGTAAGATCCGCAAGAGCTCACCTCCTAACAAAGGTACTTATCGCCTCGTGTTTGAGTTAAAGAAGTCCGCGACTCCACAGCTTTTTAAGCTCAATCCTACTCCAGGTGGTCAGTACGGCCATCGATTGGTGATTGACCTGCCACATGGCAAAGCAACCAGTCAAGCGACATCGAGTACACCGAAGAGCAAAACGGAGGTCAGCCGTGATGCTTCCCAGCTACGGGGTAATGCCGATATTGTTGTGGCAATTGATGCCGGCCACGGCGGTGAAGATCCAGGCTCAATTGGCCCGACTAAGAAATACGAAAAACACGTTACATTGAGCGTGTCGAAAAAGCTGGCAGCTCAAATTAATGCGATTCCAGGAATGAAGGCAGTATTAACCCGTAGCGGTGACTACTTTGTTAACCTCAACAAGCGCTCCAACATCGCTCGTAAGAATGGTGCGCACCTTTTGGTCTCTGTTCACGCTGATGCATTTAGAACGCCGCAGCCTCGTGGTGGCTCTGTGTTTGTATTGAACACACGCCGTGCAAATACTGAAATTGCCCGCTGGGTTGAGAATCATGAACAGCAATCGGAACTGCTTGGTGGCGCGGGAGAAGTGCTCGCTAAAAACACTAACGATAGAAACGTAAGCCAAACGCTACTCGATTTGCAGTTTAGCCATTCACAAAAAGAAGGCTATAAGGTTGCAACCAAGATCCTCAAAGAGATGGGTAAGGTCGCACACCTACATAAGAAAGAGCCAGTGAATGCCAGTCTTGCGGTATTGAAGTCGCCAGATATTCCGTCCGTGTTAGTCGAAACGGGCTTTATTTCTAACCCAAGCGAAGAGCGTCTACTAACGACAAGAAGTCACCAAGACAAATTAGCGCGCGCGTTGGCAAAAGCGATTGTTCAATACTTCGAAGCGAACCCACCAGAAGGCACCTTATTTGCTAATCGTGGTCAGCAGCGTAAGCACACCGTGAAACGTGGCGAATCTTTATCGGTGATTGCTCAGAAATATGGCTCGTCGGTTTCGGCTATTAAGAGTGCGAACAGCCTTAAAAGTACGTCTCTGGCTGTGGGCCAGACCTTGGTTATTCCGGGAAATAGTGCCCCGATTCAAGTGAGCTCTAAAGTAAACACGGTAGAAACCAAGACGCTTACACACACCGTGGTCAAAGGTGACTACTTAGGGAAAGTGGCGAGTAAATACAAAGTGTCGGTGGCGGATATTAAGCGTGAGAACCGCTTAAAATCGGACGTACTTAAGTTGGGTCAAAAGCTGAAGATAACCGTCAGCTTAAAAGATCTGCCTCTGCGTAAGCACAAAGTTCAGCGCGGAGAGTACCTAGGCAAAATTGCCTCTCGATATGGCGTGAGCGTCAGTAGTATTCGTGAAGCTAACAAGCTGCGCTCTGATTCACTTGCAGTGGGGCAAGTGCTGCTGATCCCGCACAAGTGATGGATGTTCAAATTGATGGATTCGGAGAAGCGTTGTGACGATTAAGATCTTACCTGCAAGATTGGCGAACCAAATCGCCGCAGGTGAAGTGGTTGAGAGGCCAGCGTCCGTAGTCAAAGAGCTGGTTGAAAATAGCCTAGACTCAGGTGCCACTCGTATCGATATTGATATCGAAAAGGGGGGCGCCAAGCTTATCCGTGTTCGAGATAACGGTAAGGGCATTCCTAAAGACGAGTTGCAATTGGCGTTAAGCCGACATGCGACGTCGAAAATTCATACCCTTGATGACCTAGAAGCCATCATGAGTTTGGGCTTTCGTGGTGAGGCGCTGGCGAGTATTAGCTCGGTAGCAAGACTCACACTGACGTCTCGTCCTGCAACTCAAGAACAAGCTTGGAGTGCATACGCGGAAGGACGCGACATGGCGGTGAAGCTAAACCCTGCTGCCCATCCGATTGGTACCACGCTTGAAGTGTTGGATCTGTTTTTTAATACCCCAGCACGCCGTAAGTTTTTGCGAACAGAAAAGACGGAGTTTAATCATATTGATGAGCTGTTGAAGCGTATCGCGCTGAGCCGCTTTGACGTGTCGATCAATCTCAAACACAACGGCAAACTGGTGCGTCAGTACCGCGCAGCGAAAACAGAACCTCAGTTAGAAAAACGCATAGCCGCAGTATGTGGAGCCGGGTTTGTTCGTCATATGCTTAAAATTGAGCTTGAGCACAATGACCTTAAGCTGCATGGCTGGATCACTACGCCAGAAGGCGCACGCGCGCAGAGTGATCTGCAATACTGTTATGTGAATGGTCGTATGATGAAGGATAAGCTCATCAACCACGCAATTCGCCAGAGCTATGAGAACAGTTTGGCAGCCGATCAGTACGCAGCGTATATCTTGTTTATCGATATCGACCCACATCAGGTTGACGTGAATGTGCACCCAGCCAAACACGAGGTGCGTTTTCATCAAGCAAGATTAGTGCATGACTTTATTTATCAGGCGCTGAGCGACGCACTGGTGCAAGCGAAATCCATTGATGCGCCGGTGACGTCTAACTCGGCATTCAGTCATGTTGAGCCGATAACTGCGTCAGACCAAGTCGAATCAGCTTCTTCTTATGTGCCTACTGAAATGACACAAGCGCAGCCGCCAGTGTCTTCGGCGACTTCTGGTGGTGCGAGTGTGTCCGAGTCATTGATACATGCGGTGGAGAGCATCCCCGCTTATCCGGGACGTGCTGATTATCATTCACCAAATACACGTTCAACAAATACGGATTCACCAAGTACTCTTTCGCCAAGTACTCAGTCAGCAAGCGAGCGCACTCAACGTGAATACAGTGAGCCGAATGGCTCTTCCCACAGAGTAGAAGAGCCATACGCTCGTAATGAATGGAACTCGAGTCGAAAAGCTAGTGCATCGAAAGCCAAGCCGCAAGCACAAGAAGCGGCGCCGACGGCAGAAGAAGTTCGCGTGTACCAAGAGCTGATGCAAACACCCGATATAGTAGAGCCGGAAGCGGGAATAGCGGAGGTCTCGCCACTCAAGCAAGATGCCGCCCCTGTATCGATTGAGATTGAGCGCATTGGTAAAGCAATCACTATGGTGGATGCGACATACGTATTGGTGAAAGCAGAGCCGTGCTGCGCACTGGTGTCATTGCGCAGGGCGGAGTTTTATAAGCTGTTTGCTCAGTTGGATCCGAAAGGTCAGCCACTGAGAATGCAGCCACTGCTCGTTCCGCTTTCGCTAAAAGTCAGCGACATGCAGCAGCAAGTTGCTACAGCGCAGCGAGATCTCTTGCTCAGCTTTGGTATCGATCTTGCTGTTCGCAATAAGCAAGCGCTCATGGTGATGGGAGTACCAGCACCGCTCAGGCAGCAAAATTTGCAATTGTTAATTGATGAAATGCTGTCATACTTGGCGACCCTTGAGCAGCAAGACCTTAGCCCGAGCCGTTTGAGCTTATGGCTAACGAAAAAAGTGCTGCAAGTGAAAAGTAGCTACACTTTATCTGAATCTGTTCAGTTACTCGGTAATCTTGAGCAGCTTTACGACGGTACGCTACCTTTGAGCGATCCTAAATTTGTCCGCCCTGTCGATTTTACGGCCACAATTGCAGCGTTTTCATCATGAGCCAACAATTACCCCTAGTTCTGTTTTTAATGGGTCCTACCGCTTCTGGTAAGACTGAGTTAGCGATACGTCTTCGTCAGCAATATCCAGTTGAGATTATCAGTGTAGACTCTGCGCTTATCTATAAAGGCATGGATATTGGTACGGCTAAGCCCGATGCCGAAGAGCTCGCATTGGCGCCGCACAGACTGATTGATATTCTCGATCCCGCCGAGTCCTACTCTGCGGCTGACTTTCGTCGTGATGCACTGAATGAAATCGCTAAGATTCACGCAGAAGGTAAGATCCCGCTGCTAGTGGGTGGCACTATGCTCTATTTCAAAGCTTTGCTTCAAGGCTTGTCGCCACTACCAGCCGCCAATCCAGAGATCCGAGCACAAATTGAAAAAGAGTCACAGGAGAAGGGCTGGCAAGTACTCCATAATGAACTAAAACAGATAGATCCTGTCTCAGCAGAGAGGATTCATCCAAATGATCCACAGCGTCTATCACGTGCGCTAGAGGTGTATCGAATCTCTGGTAAGTCATTGACAGAATTGACTGAGACTAAGGGTGAACCACTGCCATTTCGCGTTAAACAATTTGCGGTAGCGCCCAAAGATCGCGCTTTGTTACACAAACGGATTGAATTGCGCTTCGAGAAAATGATACAAGCAGGCTTTGAAGATGAAGTCAAAGCGTTATATGCTCGTGAAGATCTTCACCCAGATCTGCCGTCGATCCGTTGTGTCGGCTACAGACAGATGTGGGAGTACTTAGATGGCGAGAGCACGTTAGATGATGCGATTTTCCGTGGAATCTGCGCGACTCGACAATTGGCCAAGCGACAAATCACCTGGTTAAGGAGTTGGGATGATTTGGTTTGGCTTGATAGCGAACACATTGAGGATTCAATGAAAACTCTCACAGACGCCATAGCATCTGATGGTATTAACTGTGTATAATGTGGGCGCTTTTGCGTAGAAATACCCAAAAAGGAACTGAGTTTTGTTTTCAAAGACGATTGTTGTTCTATGATTATAAAACTAAGGGGTATTTCATTGGTTTAGCTCAGATGCAAAGGCAGCACCAAATTGCAGTGCACCAATAGCTAAATAATTAAAACTACAATACTAATATAAGGAAAATAAAAATGGCTAAGGGGCAATCTCTTCAAGACCCATTCCTAAATGCACTACGTCGCGAGCGTATCCCAGTTTCTATCTACCTAGTGAATGGCATCAAGCTACAAGGTCAGATTGAATCGTTTGATCAGTTTGTGATCCTTCTGAAAAATACTGTAAACCAAATGGTTTACAAGCATGCGATTTCAACGGTTGTTCCAGCCCGTGCTGTTAGCCATCACAGTGGTGAGCGTACTGGCGGCGACCGTCAACAAGAGAAATCTGAAGATTAATAATAAATCCCTTAAAAACAGATATTTAAATAGGAGTTGGTCGCTTGTTTGACCGTTATGAATCGGGTGAGCAGGCTGTACTTGTTCATATCAACTTCACGCAAGAAGGTGAGTGGGAAGATCTCAGCGAATTTGAAATGCTGGTTTCTTCTGCAGGCGTTAACGCGTTGCAAACAGTAACGGGTAGCCGACAATCCCCTCACCCTAAGTACTACGTAGGGGAAGGCAAAGCGCAAGAAATCGCACAAACGGTGCAATTAACCGGTGCGGATATTGTGATTTTTAATCACGCCCTTTCCCCTGCCCAAGAGCGTAACCTTGAAAGTCTGTGTAAATGTCGAGTGTTGGATCGTACCGGTCTGATCCTCGACATTTTTGCCCAACGCGCCCGTACCCACGAAGGTAAGTTGCAAGTTGAGCTAGCACAGCTTCGTCATATCTCGACTCGATTGATCCGAGGTTGGACGCACCTTGAAAGGCAGAAAGGTGGTATCGGTCTGCGCGGTCCCGGCGAAACACAGCTGGAGACTGACCGTCGATTGTTGCGTGATCGTATCAAAGCGATATTGCGTCGCTTGGAGAAGGTTGCTAAGCAACGTGAGCAGGGCAGACGTGCAAGAAGTAGAGCCGAAATCCCAACGATTTCCCTGGTGGGCTACACCAATGCGGGCAAATCTACGCTATTTAACCGCATTACTGAAGCTGGGGTGTACGCAGCTGATCAGCTATTCGCAACCCTAGATCCCACACTAAGAAAGATTGAATTGGCGGACGTAGGTTCGGCAATTTTAGCGGACACGGTCGGATTTATCCGTCATCTTCCGCATGATCTCGTCGCAGCATTTAAGGCAACCTTGCAAGAAACGCAGGAAGCTGACATTTTGTTACATGTTGTCGATGCCAGTGACGAGCGTTTTCGTGAGAATATTCAAGCTGTTCATGACGTGCTAGAAGAAATTGATGCCCATGAGGTACCAACTCTCGTCGTAATGAACAAGATAGATAATCTAGATGGCCAGCGTCCACGTATAGAACGTGATGATGAAGGTATTCCGAGAACCGTTTGGGTCTCTGCAATGGAAGGGCAAGGCATCGAACTGTTGTTCGACGCGCTCACAGAGCGTTTAGCAAGCCAAATGGTTCAGTACCAGCTGCGAATTCCACCCCAGTATCAAGGGCGTTTTCGGAGCACATTTTTCCAGATGAATTGTATTCAACAAGAAGAGTATGATTCTGAAGGTAACTTGTTGATTGATATTCGGATGCAACAAGTAGATTGGTCTAGACTTGAAAAAAGAGAAGGGGCAGTTTTGAGTGGCTTTATAGTTACTTAAAGGACTGCTACAGTATAACGTCATACTAAATGATGGAGCTTCCTAATGGCGTGGAATGAGCCTGGTAATAATAATGGAAATAACGGCCGCGACAAGGACCCTTGGGGGAACAACAATCGTGGAGACCGTAATCAAGGCGACCGAAATAACGGTGGTCGTGATCAAGGACCGCCTGATTTAGATGAAGTCTTTAATAAGCTGAGTCAAAAAATCGGTGGTAAATTTGGCAAGCGTGGTGGTGGCGGTAGCCCATCCATTGGCGGCGGCGGCAGTGCAATTGGCTTCGGCGTGATTGTATTGATCGCAGTGGTCATTTGGTTCTTTTCCGGCTTCTACACCATTAGCGAAGGTGAGCGTGGCGTCGTGCTTCGCTTAGGCAAGTTTGACCGCATTGTTGATCCGGGTCTGAACTGGCGTCCTCGCTTTATTGATGAGTATGAACCGGTGAACGTTCAGGCGATTCGCTCTTTGCGCGCCTCTGGTACGATGCTGACAAAAGACGAGAACGTAGTGTCTGTCTCTATGGATGTTCAATACCGCGTTTCTGATCCGTACAAATACTTATTTGTGGTCACTAATGCAGACGATAGCTTGAGCCAGGCAACTGACTCTGCGCTTCGTGCAGTAATCGGTGATTCTCTAATGGATAGTATTCTGACCAGCGGCCGTCAGCAAATCCGTCAGAGCACACAAGAAACATTGAACGAAATCATCGACAACTACGACATGGGTTTGTCTATCGTAGACGTCAACTTCCAGTCGGCGCGTCCGCCTGAGCAAGTTAAAGATGCGTTTGATGACGCTATCGCAGCGCGTGAGGATGAAGAGCGTTTCATCCGTGAAGCAGAAGCGTACAAAAACGAAATCATTCCTAAAGCGACAGGTCGTTCTGAGCGTTTGAAGAAAGAAGCGCAAGGTTACTCTGAACGCATCACTAACGAAGCGCTAGGTCAAGTGGCTCAGTTTGAGAAACTGCTACCTGAATACCAAGCGGCCCCAGAAGTAACGCGTAACCGTCTATACCTCGACACAATGGAAGAGGTTTATTCGAATACGTCTAAGGTGTTGATTGACTCTGAGTCGAGCGGCAACCTTTTGTACCTGCCAATTGATAAGTTAGCGGGCCAAGAGGGAGCTTCTAGCAGTCGTAAGCCAAAGGAAACGTCGGTTTATGAAGAGATTCAACTAGATCCTTCAACTACTACTTCTTCATCAAATGACAATTCGTCTCGTAACAACTCGACTCGTCAAGGGAGATACTAATAATGCGTAAATTGATGATACCAGTATTAGTCGTTGCCTTAGCATTGATGCTGATGTCTTTGTTCGTGATCCCTGAGGGTGAGCGTGGCATCGTAATTCGATTTGGTCGTGTTCTTGCTGATGATAACCAGGTTTCTCGTATTTACGAGCCAGGTCTGCATTTCAAGATGCCATTGTTTGACCGCGTGAAAACACTAGACGCGCGTATTCAAACAATGGATGGACGCGGTGACCGTTTCGTTACGTCTGAGAAAAAAGACGTAATCATTAACACCTATGTTAAGTGGAAGATTGAAGATTTCCGTCAATACTACCTAGCAACGGGTGGCGGTGACGCACTAACAGCAGAAGCGCTTCTTGAGCGTAAAGTGACGGACGTACTTCGTTCTGAAATCGGTGCGCGTGAGATTAAACAAATCGTTTCTGGTCCTCGTAACACCGATGTACTTCCTGAGAGTGCAGACAGTGAAGAAGTGACAACAGAAGCGGCTCGCCAAGCACTAGAAATTGATGGTGAACGTGACAAAGTCATGAGTAACGTATTGAACGATACACGTGATAGTGCCATGACCGATTTAGGTGTTCGAGTGGTGGATTTCCGAATCAAGAAAATCAACCTACCTGATGAAATCAGTGAGTCGATCTACCGTCGTATGCGTGCAGAGCGTGAGTCAGTTGCTCGTAAGCACCGCTCGCAAGGTCGTGAGAAGGCTGAGGTTATTCGTGCACAAGCGGAACTAGAAGTGGCAACACTGCTAGCAGAAGCTGACAGAACCGCACGTGTAACACGAGGTGGCGCCGATGCAGAAGCTGCGGCTATCTACTCTGGCGCTTACAGCAAAGATCCTGAGTTCTTTAGCTTCTTACGCTCGCTATCTGCGTACAAGACGTCTTTTGCGGACAAGAGCGATATCCTCGTTCTGGATCCTAAGAGCGAGTTCTTCCGTTACATGAATGACATGAACGGCGCACCAGCGGCGAAATAAGAGTTTAATAAACCGTATAATAGGGCTCCTTAGGGAGCCCTATCTTTTTGGAGAATAAACATGTCTCAATCATTATGGGTCGCACTAGGTTTGGTTTTGATTGTTGAGGGACTTGGGCCGTTATTAGCACCAAAAGGATGGCGTAATATGGTGTTACAGCTTGCCCAGCAGCCCGACGAGCAAATTCGCAGAGTCGGTGGCTGTCTTGTCGTTGCAGGGGCAGTGATCACGATAATGCTGCTAAACTAGTCGCAAACATTGACTTTTTATTAATCAGCATCAGCTACTTATCCTTGTGTGCCCGCTTTATGCTTAAAAAATGACTGCATAAATGTGATTTCGGTGCTAGAATCCTTTTTTAACTAGCAATCAGATTGGAAAGATGGGAAATAACGTAGTCGTTCTGGGCACCCAATGGGGTGACGAAGGTAAAGGTAAAATCGTAGACCTTTTAACTGAAGATGCAAAATACGTGGTTCGCTACCAAGGCGGTCACAATGCAGGCCACACTCTAGTCATTGACGGTGAAAAAACCGTTCTTCATTTGATTCCATCAGGTATTCTTCGCGACAACATTAAGTGCGTTATCGGTAACGGTGTTGTTCTATCTCCTGAAGCATTAATTAAAGAAATGAAGCCTCTAGAAGAGCGCGGCATTCCAGTACGTGAACGTCTTTTCGTTTCTGAAGCTTGTCCTCTAATTCTTCCTTACCACATCGCTATCGACCAAGCGCGTGAAATCGCTCGTGGCAAGAAAGCGATCGGTACGACTGGTCGTGGTATCGGTCCTGCGTACGAAGACAAAGTTGCTCGTCGCGGCCTACGTGTTGGCGACCTGTTCGACAAAGAAGTGTTCGCAGAGAAACTAAAAGAAGTGATGGAGTTCCATAACTTCCAACTAGAGCACTTCTACAAAGCTGAGACTGTTAGCTACGAAGATGTACTAGAGCAATGCATGGGTTATGCAGATCTACTCACTTCAATGGTTATCGACGTTACTGACGAACTTGACGCAGCGCGCAAGCGTGGCGATAAGATCATGTTCGAAGGTGCTCAAGGTACACTTCTTGATATTGACCACGGTACTTACCCGTACGTAACGTCTTCTAACACTACTGCAGGTGGTGTTGCGGCAGGTTCTGGCTTCGGTCCTCGTCACATCGGTTACATCCTTGGTATTACTAAGGCGTACTGTACTCGTGTAGGTTCAGGTCCATTCCCGACAGAACTTTACGACGGTGTAGACAAGCAAGACCCAATCGGTAAGCACCTAGGTACCGTTGGTCACGAGTTCGGCGCAACGACTGGTCGTCTGCGTCGTACTGGTTGGTTCGATGCAGTGGCAATGCGCCGCGCAATCCAAATCAACTCACTCTCTGGTTTCTGTCTAACTAAGCTAGACGTGCTAGATGGTCTAGAAGAGCTAAAAATCTGTACCGGTTACAAGATGAAAGATGGCTCTATCCTAGAAGTATCGCCAATGGCTGCTGAGTCATTTGAACAAGCGACACCTATCTACGAAACAATGCCAGGTTGGTCTGAGACAACATTTGGTGCAACGTCTATCGAGCAGCTTCCTCAAGCGGCACTAGACTACATCAAGCGCATTGAAGATCTAACGGGCGTACCAGTAGACATCATTTCTACCGGCCCAGACCGTAACGAGACAATTATCAAGGTTCACCCATTCGAATCTTAATCGGTCTCCAAAGACAGCTAAGCCAGCGATAATTCGCTGGCTTTTTTTTACCTGTTATTTAGCTTCTCACACTTCATACTGTGATCTTGTGCCAAGTATTTGACGGCTTTGCCTATGCATAGAAGAAAAGTGGCAAAATATTGCCGTTTTTTCTAAAGCGTGGCGGACGTCTGCCGATAAAAATGAGACCATTGATGAGTTTTGTACAATGGACGGACGTTGAGCATGAGGAGCAGGAAAAAGTGATAAAGCGACACAAACTGGCAGCACTTGTTTGCATGGCGCTACTTGGCTCTGTGAAGTCGGTGCAGAGCAAGGAGCTTGGCGCCCCGATCCCCATTTACTCAGAAGACGAACTGATTGGTTTAATTGAAGAAAACCGCCACCTTGCTCGTGTCAAAGAAGACAACTGCCAGTTGGTTGAAGATATCATGGCACGCGCCACGCGCATCAGCTTACCGTCTTATGAATTCCTTTACGGTGATATGTTGGCTTGGGGTGTTTGTGTGCCTCAAGATGTTGAGCTTGGCCTCTACTATATGGAAAATGCCGCTCATCAAGGCTTACCTGTTGCGCTTGAGCAACTAGGTCGATACTACTCAAAAGGTACCTTTGTACAGCAGGACAAAGAACGTGCTATCCCGTATTTTCGTGAAGCGGCCTCTATGGGCAACATCGACGCCCGCATCCAATTAGCCGAGCTTCTGCTGCGAGATTACGGCAGTCCACTTGACTACGAAGACGCCTATCGTTGGCTGTACAACTCAGTCACACCAGATGGTCGCAAACACAAACGTATTTCCATGTTAAGACGCGGCCTTGAGCTGCGTATGCCGGAAAATATCATTGCTCGCGCTAAGCGTCGCACGGCCTTTTGGTAATCTGAGCCCATCATCTATCTGATGAATTAGATACAGAAAGCTAAAGCAATTCTGTAGCTTATCTGCTCCGTCAGTTATAATCGACCTATCCCTCCTAAAATATAGGTCTGACGATGTCGAAAAAGCCTAGCGATATAAAAGTAGACGACCCTTTTGCTGCAAGAGAGTCGGAGAACTACGAAAACCCCATCCCAAGCCGAGAATTCATCTCTGACTTCCTAGAAAGCGTTAATGTCCCAATGAACAGAAACGATCTGTTTGAAGCTTTGGGTCTGTCTGGTGAAGAGCAATATGAAGGCTTGCGTCGTCGACTGCGTGCGATGGAGCGAGACGGCCAGTTGGTGTTTACTCGACGTCAATGCTATGCCCTGCCTGATAAGCTCGAAATGATCAAAGGCTATGTGATTGGTCATAAAGACGGCCACGGCTGGGTTCGACCTGAAGGGAGCATGAATAAAGACAATGATGTGCTGTTGCCACATCATCAAATGCGCACCTTGCTACACGGCGATTTCGTATTGGTTCAACCATCGGGTACCGATAAACGTGGTCGAAAAGAAGGTCGTTTGGTTCGCGTGCTTGAGGAGCGCAAGACACAGGTGGTCGGTCGTTTCTTCATGGAATACGGTTATGCCTATGTTGTGGCGGATGATTCCCGAATCAGCCAAGATATCCTGATCCCTAATGAGCGCCGAGGCGGTGCACGTATGGGCAATGTGGTCGTGGTTGAAGTGACCGATCGCGGAAGTCGCTCCCGTGGCATGATGGGACAAGTGGTAGAAGTACTTGGTGAGAATATGGCGCCGGGTATGGAAACGCAGATTGCCATTCGCACTCATCAAATTCCTCATGAGTGGCCTGAAGAAGTCGAAAAGCAAGTGAAGCAGTTCGGCGAGTTTGTGCCTGAAGAGGCCAAAGAGGGGCGCGTTGATCTGCGTGACCTGCCCCTTGTCACCATCGATGGTGAAGACGCGCGAGACTTTGACGATGCGGTTTACTGTGAGCGCAAGAAAAGCGGTGGCTGGCGCTTGTGGGTAGCGATTGCGGATGTCAGCTACTATGTCCGCCCAAACACGCCACTCGACAAAGAAGCTATCGTACGGGGTAACTCGGTCTACTTCCCATCTCAGGTCGTGCCTATGCTTCCTGAAGTACTGTCCAATGGCCTTTGTTCACTCAACCCACAGGTGGAGCGCTTGTGTATGGTGTGTGAAATGACCATCTCTGATACAGGTAAGTTGTCGGGCTACAAACATTACGAAGCGGTAATGAACTCTCATGCGCGTCTTACTTACAACAAGGTGAGTGATATTTTAGAGGGTAACGAAGAGCTACGTGAGCGCTATAGCGCCGTGGTTCCTCATCTTCATGAGCTGCACAACATGTATCAAGTACTTAAGCGTGCACGTGATAATCGTGGTGCGATTGAGTTTGAGACCGTTGAAACTAAGTTTATTTTCAATGCCGATCGTAAGATCGACCGCATTGAGCCTGTGGTTCGCAATGACGCTCACAAGATCATCGAAGAATGTATGATTCTGGCGAACATTGCTTCTGCTTCCTTAGTAGAGAAGGCCAAAGAGCCGTCGCTATATCGAGTGCACGAAACTCCGGGTGAAGAGAGACTGCAAGGCTTTAGAGATTTCCTAAGTGAGCTAGGCCTGGACTTATCTGGTGGTCTTGAGCCATCGCCGACCGACTATGCTGAGCTTATTAAAAAGATTGGTGAGCGCCAGGATAAAGAGCTGATTCAAACTATGCTGCTGCGTTCTATGAAGCAGGCAGTTTACAACGCGGACAATGCGGGGCACTTTGGTTTGGCGCTAAAACGCTATGCGCACTTTACTTCACCAATTCGTCGTTACCCAGATTTGCTGTTGCACCGTGCAATCAAGTACCTTATTGCAAAACAAGAAGGTCGTAATACCGACCGCTGGACACCAACGGGTGGCTACCACTACTCGTTTGACGATATGGATTACTACGGCGAGCAATGTTCGATGACCGAGCGTCGCGCCGACGACGCAACCCGAGATGTGGCAGACTGGCTCAAGTGTGAGTACATGCAAGACCACGTCGGCGAAGAGCTTGATGGTGTAATTGCCAACGTGACTGGCTTTGGTTTCTTTGTGCGCTTAACAGAGCTGCACATCGATGGCTTGGTACATATTTCATCACTGGCAAATGACTACTATCAATTTGACCCTATTGGTCAGAGACTTATCGGGGAAAGCTTTGGTGCTATCTACAGACTTGGTGATGCTGTTAAGGTTAAAGTGCTATCAGTAAACCTCGATGACAAAAAGATAGACTTTGAATTAGTCGAAACAAGTCGTAAGCTACGCGGCAAAGGAAAGACCGCGAAAAAACGTATGGCTGAAGCTGAGAAGAAAAAAGCCAAAGCGAAACAGCGAGTCGCAGAGGTCAGAGGCAAGCGCAGCCCGAAAGCAGCGAAGCCGATGGTCGAAGCCACAAAACGCCCAGATGGACAGGAAGAGGATGTACTTCCTCACAAACGTAATAAGTCCAAAGCAACCAAATCTCGCAATAACAAAGCGCGCCAAAACAAGGCTCGTGTCAAAGCGAAGAAGAAATAACGAATTCAGGATTATTCCATGAGTAATGAATTTATCTACGGTATCCACGCGATCAAAGCGGTTCTTGAAAAAGATCCAGTGCGCTTTGTGGAAGCCTATGTACTAAAAGGGCGTCAAGACGATCGCTTGATGCCGCTGTTGAACGAACTCAACCAAATTGGTGTGTCGATTCAGCAAATGAACCGAAAAACGTTAGATGACAAAGCCAGCGGTGCCAATCACCAAGGCATTATCGCTAAGGTAAAACCGGCGAAGCAGCTCAATGAAAACGATCTCGATGATGTACTAGCGCAGCATGAACAGCCGCTATTGCTTATCCTAGACGGTGTGACTGACCCGCATAACCTTGGTGCATGCTTGCGCAACGCAGATGCAGCCGGTGTGGCGGCGGTGATTGTACCGAAAGACCGCTCTGCACCCATGACTGCGACGGTCAGCAAGGTAGCATGTGGCGCAGCAGAGACAGTACCACTTATCCGTGTCACTAATTTGGCGCGTACTATGCGTGCGCTGCAAGAGAAAGGTATCTGGATTGTGGGCACAGCAGGTGAAGCAACACATGATATCTATCAAGCGAAGCTGTCTGGCTCTCTAGCTGTTGTAATGGGTGCAGAAGGTGACGGTATGCGTCGTCTAACGCGTGAAACCTGTGACGACCTAATCAAGATCCCTATGGCGGGCGCAGTGTCGAGCCTAAACGTGTCAGTGGCATCGGGTATTTGTTTGTTTGAAGCGGTTCGTCAACGCGCGCTCTAGGTATTTAGCTCGAAGATGTCATTCCTGCGCAGGCAGGAATCTACTGAAGGCGGTAAGTAGACCCCTGCCTGCGCAGGGGTGACGACAAACTAGTCAAGATTCTGAAAAATAAGAGGTATTTACTAATGAAATATCAATAGTGGGGAGGCGGTGTCTCTTCCGATGGATCCGCTAAGTTTGAGGTATCCATGTTTTTCACTTTGCCAACCACATATTTCATCTGATCCTGCATCTTGCTGATGAGTAGCTGCTGTTGAGTCAGCGCATCGTTAAGCTCTTCGATAGTTTGCTCTTGGAAGGCCATTTTGCATTCCATATCGTTAATTCTCTCTTCGAGAGCTTGAATCTCTTTATTACTCATAAGGTCACTCACTAATTTTCCAAGCTTGGATAACGCCAGCTGACGAGGCAGAAAGCACGCGCTGGTTGCTCTCAAAGGCGGCATCATACACTACTCCCCGTGGTGGGCGAACATCTTTTAGCAGTTCCACTTCGTAGCCTTCCAGCCTTTTACCCGTTTCGGTATTCCATACCATGAGTCGAGAGGAAGGGGAACCGGTGACAAGTCGCTTACCATCATCAGAAAATCGTGCTGAAGAGAAAATAAGTTGGCGCGTCCAAGTACTTAATTCACTGACTTTATCGCCAGTTTGCAAATCCCAAATAATTGCATCATTACCGGTATCTGAGGTTAGGGCGTAGCGGCCATCACGCTGCAGTTCGACAGTGCCGACTCGTTGTGAATGCTCAAACCTTTGTAATATTTGCCCAGACTCGGTACTCCAAAAATAGCCATTATGATCATTTCCCCCCGAAAGCGCGTATTTTCCGTTCGGTGATAAAGCAACAGAATTGACTTTTTCAACATGGGCAAGGAACTCTAGCCGCCTTCCGGTGACTAAATCGATGAATATTGCTTTACCGTTGCTAAGGCCGATTAATACTTCGTCTCCGCTGTTACCTAAGGCAATGTCTTGGATAAGCCCGTCAGCGACAGACCAAAGGCCGGTTGATTGTGACCAAGCCAAATCCCAAATCGCAAAGTTGGTTTGGGTCGCGGTGATGGCAAAGCGGCCATTATCGCTAAAGCGGATGAGGGAAATAATGTTCTCGTCGGGATCTTGAATACCTAAGCGAGATAGGATTTTATTTTGCTCGAGATCCCAAAGCTGAAGGTGTTGCTGCTTGGAATAGAGTAAAGCAAATCGGGCGTCGCGACTAAGCGCAATGGCGGTTGAGCCCTCTAGGGCGAGTTCCCAGCGCTGTTCTGATTCGGTGGAGAATAAGCAGCCATTTAACAAGCCGATGACAATTAGCCACAGCACAGAATGAGATATTATTCGCATCATTACTGTTATTCCACGTTGAGTATTGAGTTTAAGCTAGTATATTTATAGCTTGAGCTAATAGGAAATAGTTACTAGATTTAGTTAGTTACGCATAACTATTGAACAAGTTTTTATAGTATGGCTAGGTATTAAGTCTACAAGAAGTCCATCATTGGAGAAATAAATGAAATCACTATTTAAAGTGTCGCTGCTTGCTGCGACAGTTATGTTGGCAGTCGGTTGTCAAAAAGAAGAAGAACCAAAAGTAGAGCCAGCAGCGCAAGAGCAAGTTCAAGCTGAGACAGGCAAAGCGGTTCACTTTAAAACAGAAGATGACAAAGCAGCTTACGCTATTGGTGTTTCTTTCGCGAACTACCTAAGCACGAGTATTGAGAAACCAGCTGAGTTTGGTATCGAACTGAAAAAAGAGCTGGTTCTTAAAGGTATTGAGCAAGCATTCGCTGGTAATGCTGAGCTAAGCGAAGACGAAATTCGCGCAGCGCTGGAAGGTCTAGACAAGCGTGTTGCTGAAACCATGCAGCAGCAAGCGGTTGAGAAAGCAGCGGCAGCAATGAAAGCCGGTGACGACTTCCGTGCTGAGTTTGCTAAACAAGAAGGTGTGACAGCAACTGAGTCTGGTCTCCTTTACCAAGTAGAAACTGAAGGCACTGGTGAGCAACCAAAAGACACGGATACTGTTCAAGTGCACTACAAGGGTACTTTGATTGACGGTACTCAGTTTGACAGCTCTTACGACCGTGGTGAGCCTGCAACATTCCCTCTTAACCGCGTGATCCCAGGTTGGACTGAGGGTGTTCAGCTAATGAAAGTCGGTTCTAAGTACAAGTTTGTTATCCCGCCACAGCTAGCATACGGTGAGCAAGATACTCCGACTATCCCTGCGAACTCAACGCTAGTATTCGAAGTTGAACTTCTAAAAATTGAAGGCGATGATACTCAAGCAACTCAGTAATGTTTGATTAGTCTCGGAAAAAAGCTCACTTCGGTGAGCTTTTTTTATGGTGGTTTACCGTCCAAGTTGGGATTGAAGCGATAAAAAAACGCACTTTTTTTGCCCTAAATCACTAGTTCGCGACATACATAGGGTAGCGCTCAAATTTTCTGATAAACTTACGTTAATTTTTTTAAAGCATTTTTTCTTTATCTTTAGGGTCCAATGACTGTGACTGAAATTACCAACCCAGATGAGCTGCTCGAAATGGAGTCCGTCGATGTGGCGCCATTCAGTGAGCACGATAAAATCATCTTACAATCCTATGAAGCGGTGGTAGATGGGCTTGCGAGCTTGATCGGACCGTTCTGTGAAATTGTTTTGCACTCGCTGGAGTCTTTAAATACTTCTGCTGTGAAAATTGCCAATGGTGAAAACACCGGCCGACAGGTTGGCTCACCTATCACAGATTTGGCACTAAAAATGTTGAAAGACATTGAAGGTTCAGAGCGCAATTTCTCCCGCTCTTACTTTACTCGCGCGAAAGGCGGCGTATTGATGAAGTCGATCACTATCGCGATTCGCAATGGTGATAATCGTGTGATAGGGCTTTTGTGTATCAACGTCAACCTCGATGCCCCGTTCTCCCAGATCCTACAATCGTTCATGCCAACGCAAGAAGCAAAAGACGCCGCATCATCGGTTAACTTTGCTAGCGATGTAGAAGAGCTGGTTGACCAAACAGTTGAACGCACCATCGAAGATATCAATGCTGATAAGTCGGTGTCGAACAACACCAAGAACCGCCAGATAGTGATGGAGCTGTATGATAAGGGCATCTTTGATATTAAAGATGCGATTAACCGCGTTGCCGATAGACTGAATATCTCTAAGCATACGGTTTACCTGTACATTCGTCAGCGTAAAACCGAGGACGAGTAATTGTCTGCTTTGACTTACAGTCTAGTGGTAAATGGTTCCGTGTACGGAAGCCAGTCGGCGCGTAATGCTTACCAATTTGCCAACGCGCTGATTGCCAAAGGGCACAAGCTTGTCAGTGTCTTTTTTTATCAAGATGGCGTTAACAATGCTTCGCGACTAACAGTACCTGCTAACGATGAGTTCGATTTGGTCTCTGCCTGGCAAGTGCTCGCTACAGAGCATGGTGTTCGTTTAGAAACTTGCGTTGCCGCTTCATTGCGCCGTGGCGTGTTAGGGAGCGATGAGGCGTCGCAGCATCAGCGAGATGCCGACAACTTAGCGACCGGTTTCGAGCAAGCTGGGCTAGGTAGTCTTGCCAGTGCGATGCTCACTCAAGATAGGGTGGTGCAGTTTTGACGACATTAGCTTTTGTATTTAACTCACTACCGCATGCGAGTTCGGCTGGTCGTGAAGGGCTGGATGCGCTTCTCGCAACGTCTGCGTTTACTGAAGACATCAAAGTGTTCTTTGTCGGCGATGGTGTGAATCAACTGCGCAAAGGGCAGGAGACTCAGTCTATTCTATCTAGAGACTACATCAGCGCATTCAAACTGATGGATCTTTACGACATTGAGCAAGTGTTTATCTGTGAGCAAAGCATGCAGCGTTATCGCTTAGTAGAAGAAGATCTGCTTATCTCTGCTCAGGTTATCTCAGCATCCGCGATTGCTGATGAACTCAATCAGTGTCATAAAGTATTAACCTTCTAGGATTACCATGCTGCACATTATTAAAAGCGAAGCAGGCTTCCAACAGGCCAGAACATACCTGAAAAAAGGGGATGACGTCCTTTTTGTCGAGAGTGCGTGCTATCTTGCAACAAGCTGCCTAGAAACAAGCGTAGATACGACTCAAGATTGGCAGTGCTACTTTCTAGAACCAGACATGGATGCGCGTGGCCTGGTTAAAAATGATGATGGGTCTTTGCAAGTGGCCGATTTTAAAGGCTTTGTAGAGCTCACGGAACGTCACATCGCCAGTACGACTTGGGATTAATCCGCCTTCTTATGTCTTAGTCATCGATACTGAGGCACGCATATTCCAAAAAAGATCTGTATATTTCTTGACACACCTCTCACTGCTGCATAGAATTTTGCGTCCCTAATTGCCATTGGTGATTGGGGCTAGATTTTTCACAAAGCTTACTTTCAAGTAAATCAGGAGCTAGTTAATGGCAACTATTAACCAGTTGGTACGTAAGCCTCGTGCAAAGCAAGTTGTTAAAAGCAACGTGCCTGCACTAGAAGCGTGCCCACAAAAACGTGGTGTATGTACTCGTGTTTACACTACTACACCAAAAAAACCTAACTCAGCACTTCGTAAAGTATGTCGTGTTCGTCTAACGAACGGCTTCGAAGTAACTTCGTACATCGGCGGTGAAGGTCACAACCTTCAAGAGCACTCAGTTGTTCTAATCCGTGGCGGTCGTGTTAAAGACCTTCCGGGTGTACGTTACCACACTGTTCGCGGCGCACTTGACTGTGCTGGCGTAAATGACCGTAAACAAGGTCGTTCTAAGTACGGTGTGAAGCGTCCTAAGTCTTAATGCCCTTCTTTTTTAAAGAGAAGCGTTAAGTAAGGCCAAACACTAAAATTAAAATTTTAATTTTTGAAGAAACTGTAAAGTTTTGGATAACCTGAAGAATAAGACAACGGAGAAATTCCATGCCACGTCGTCGCGTAATTGGTCAGCGTAAGATCCTTCCAGATCCAAAGTTCAAATCTGAGCTGCTGGCAAAATTTGTAAACATCGTAATGGTTGACGGTAAGAAATCAACTGCTGAAAAAATCGTTTACGGTGCACTAGAAACTATGGCTGAGAAGTCTGGCAAAGACCACTTAGCTGTATTTGAAGAAGCTCTTGAAAATGTTCGCCCAGCGGTAGAGGTTAAATCTCGCCGTGTAGGTGGTTCAACTTACCAAGTACCTGTAGAAGTTCGTCCGGTTCGCCGTAACGCACTTGCTATGCGTTGGTTGGTTGAAGCTGCGCGTAAGCGTGGTGAAAAATCTATGGCTCAACGCCTAGCTGCTGAAATGCTAGACGCGTCTGAGAACAAAGGTACTGCGGTTAAGAAACGTGAAGACGTTCACCGCATGGCTGACGCTAACAAAGCGTTTGCTCATTACCGCTGGTAATACCTTTTCAGTGCTGCGAGGTTCTCTCGCAGCACTTTTCTATACTCTAAGGTTAACCTTAGTAAGAGGATACAATCGTGGCTCGTAAAACTCCTATTGAGCGCTATCGTAATATCGGTATCGTTGCTCACGTAGATGCAGGTAAAACAACCACAAGTGAGCGTATTCTGTTCTACACTGGCCTTTCTCACAAAATCGGCGAAGTTCACGATGGTGCTGCAACCATGGACTGGATGGAGCAGGAGCAAGAGCGTGGTATCACTATCACATCTGCTGCGACTACTACCTTCTGGCGTGGTATGGAAGCACAATTCCAAGATCATCGCGTAAACATCATTGATACCCCTGGACACGTTGACTTTACTATCGAAGTAGAGCGTTCTTTGCGTGTGCTTGATGGTGCAGTGGTTGTATTCTGTGGCTCATCAGGTGTTGAACCTCAGTCTGAAACTGTATGGCGTCAAGCTGATAAATATCACGTTCCACGTATGGTATTTGTGAACAAGATGGACCGTGCAGGCGCAGACTTCCTACGCGTTGTGGACCAAATTAAAGATCGTCTTGGTGCGAACCCAATTCCAATCCAATTAAACATTGGTGCAGAAGATGAGTTCAAAGGTGTCATCGACCTTATCAAGATGAAAGCAATCAACTGGAATGATGCCGATCAAGGCATGACCTTCACTTACGAAGATATTCCAGCGGAACTGCAAGATGAAGCTGAAGAGTGGCGCAACAACATGGTTGAAGCCGCTGCAGAAGCAAGCGAAGAGTTGATGGATAAATACCTTGAAGAAGGCGAACTAACGGAAGCTGAAATCAAGGCGGGTCTACGTGCTCGTACACTAAATAATGAAATTGTGCTCGCAACATGTGGTAGTGCATTTAAGAACAAAGGTGTGCAAGCGGTACTAGACGCGGTTATCGAATATCTTCCTTCTCCAGTAGACGTACCTGCGATTAAAGGTATCGACGATGATGAGAATGAAGTGGAGCGTCACGCTGACGACAACGAACCGTTCGCTGCACTTGCATTTAAGATTGCAACCGACCCGTTTGTAGGCACCCTCGCGTTTATGCGCGTTTATTCAGGTGTCGTAAACTCGGGTGATGCCGTTTATAACTCAGTGAAGCAAAAGCGTGAACGCTTTGGCCGTATCGTTCAAATGCACTCAAATAAGCGCGAAGAAGTAAAAGAAGTTCGTGCGGGTGACATTGCAGCAGCGATTGGTCTGAAAGACGTAACAACAGGTGATACCCTATGTGACCAGAACCACAAAGTGATTCTTGAGCGCATGGAGTTCCCTGAGCCAGTTATTCAGATCGCGGTAGAGCCTCGCTCTCAAGCTGACCAAGAGAAAATGGGTATTGCGCTAGGTAAACTGGCAGCAGAAGACCCGTCGTTCCGTGTGGAAACCGATGACGAAACTGGCCAAACGCTAATTTCAGGTATGGGTGAGCTTCACCTAGACATCATCGTAGACCGTATGAAGCGTGAATTCAGTGTTGATTGTAACGTGGGTAAACCTCAGGTTGCGTACCGTGAAACTATTCGCGGCAGCACAGAAGTTGAAGGCAAATTTGTTCGCCAATCAGGTGGTCGTGGTCAATATGGTCACGTATGGCTTAAGCTTGAGCCGTCTGAAGCGGGTGAAGGGTTTGTGTTCGTTGACGAGATCGTGGGTGGTGTGGTTCCTAAGGAATACATCAGCTCGGTATCGAAAGGTATCGAAGAGCAGATGAACAACGGTGTACTTGCTGGCTATCCTGTACTGGATATCAAAGCGACACTGTATGATGGCTCTTACCATGATGTCGACTCTAGCGAGATGGCGTTTAAGATCGCCGGCTCGATGGCCTTCAGAAAAGGTGCGCTTGAAGCACAACCTGTTCTGCTTGAGCCAATGATGAAGGTTGAAGTAACTACTCCAGAAGATTGGATGGGTGATGTTGTTGGTGACCTTAACCGTCGCCGCGGCATGATCGAAGGTATGGATGACGGCCACGCAGGCCTTAAGATCATCCGTGCACAAGTACCGCTCTCTGAGATGTTTGGTTACGCAACTGACTTGCGTAGTGCGACCCAAGGTCGCGCATCATATTCTATGGAATTTAGCGAGTATGCTGAGACTCCAAAGAATGTGGCTGATGCGATTATTGCACAGCGCAGCTAATCAGCTATTGTTTAGTAATGAATCTGTTGCGTTGAGTAAAATTGACGCATAAAATAGCAAATTCTGGCGCGCCCCGACTTTAAACTTGTTCTCGGGGCGAATCATAACTAGGAAGGAACACGATCGTGTCTAAAGAAAAATTTGAACGTACTAAACCGCACGTTAACGTTGGTACTATCGGCCACGTTGACCACGGTAAAACAACTCTAACTGCAGCTATCTGTACTACTCTTGCTAAAGTTTACGGCGGTGTAGCTAAAGACTTCGCATCTATCGATAACGCTCCAGAAGAGCGTGAGCGTGGTATCACTATCGCTACTTCTCACGTAGAGTACGACACTCCAGCACGTCACTACGCACACGTAGACTGTCCAGGACACGCGGATTATGTTAAGAACATGATCACAGGTGCTGCACAGATGGACGGTGGTATCCTAGTTGTTGCTGCAACTGACGGCCCTATGCCTCAGACTCGTGAGCACATCCTACTAGGCCGTCAGGTTGGTATCCCTTACATCATCGTATTCATGAACAAATGTGACATGGTTGATGACGAAGAGCTACTTGAGCTAGTAGAAATGGAAGTTCGTGAACTTCTTTCTGARTACGATTTCCCAGGTGATGACCTACCAGTTATCCAAGGTTCTGCACTAGGCGCACTAAACGGCGAAGAGCAGTGGGAAGCGAAAATCGTTGAACTAGCTGAAGCACTAGACTCTTACATCCCAGAGCCAGAGCGTGCAGTAGACCAACCGTTCCTACTACCAATCGAAGACGTATTCTCGATCCAAGGTCGTGGTACAGTTGTAACTGGTCGTATCGAGCGCGGTATCCTACGCGTAGGTGACGAAGTAGAAATCGTTGGTATCAAAGATACAACTGTTACTACTTGTACTGGTGTTGAGATGTTCCGTAAGCTTCTTGACGAAGGTCGTGCTGGTGAGAACGTTGGTGCACTTCTACGTGGTACTAAGCGTGATGACGTTGAACGTGGTCAAGTTCTTGCAGCTCCTGGCTCAATCAACCCACACACTAAGTTCGAGTCTGAAGTATACGTACTTTCTAAAGACGAAGGCGGCCGTCATACTCCGTTCTTCAAAGGCTACCGTCCACAGTTCTACTTCCGTACAACTGACGTAACTGGTGACATCTCTCTACCAGAAGGCGTAGAAATGGTAATGCCAGGCGACAACATCCAAATGAAAGTTGAGTTAATCGCTCCAATCGCAATGGATGAAGGCCTACGTTTCGCTATCCGTGAAGGTGGCCGTACAGTAGGTGCTGGTGTTGTTGCTAAGATCTTCGACTAATTCCTAGAATTGTCGCAAGCTCTGGTAAAATCTTTGAATAAGATTTGACTAAGCAATGCTAAAAAGGGCATCATTTGATGCCCTTTTTCTGCGCTACTATTTATAGGGGCGCATAATTCACTCAATGACTGCTCAAAGAGTGAATGAATAAAGGATTTATAAGGGTTGAGTTGGAAAGCAATTTCTACCTGAGCCTTTGCATAATATGTTGGTTTGACTCAAATTTTACCAACATTAAAGGAATAAGCCCTGCAGCAGCGGGGTTGTTGTCGTCTAGTTAAGACTTGTCACAGGTTGGTTTTATGAAAGCAAACGCTGAAACTCCTGATAGCTCAAATGCAGCAGATGTAATTAAGTGGATCGTCGCTTTTGCGCTGCTAGCCGCCGCTGTTGTGGGTAATTACCTGTACGGAGAGCTATCTGTAGTTCTTCGCGCTGCAGGTGTAGTTGTATTGATTGCCGCAGCACTTGGTGTTGCAGCTACAACAACAAAAGGTAAGGCAGCTATCACGTTCGCACGTGAAGCGCGCGTAGAAGTTCGCAAAGTGGTTTGGCCAACACGCCAAGAAACGATGCAGACTACGCTAATTGTCCTTGCAGTAAGTATTGTAATGGCGCTTGCGTTATGGGGTATCGACGGCATTATGGTCCGTCTTGTTGCGTTCATAACCGGGTTATAGAGGGTGTTAATTCATGAGTGAAGCTCCGAAAAAACGCTGGTACGTTGTTCAAGCCTTTTCTGGCTTTGAAGGACGTGTGGCTCAGTCTCTTCGCGAACATATCAAAATGCACGCAATGGAAGAGTACTTTGGTGAAGTGCTAGTACCGACTGAAGAAGTTGTGGAAATGCGCGCAGGCCAACGCCGTAAAAGCGAGCGTAAGTTCTTCCCAGGCTACGTTCTTGTTCAGATGATCATGAACGATGAGTCTTGGCACTTAGTACGTAGTGTACCGCGTGTCATGGGCTTCATTGGTGGTACCTCTGACCGTCCAGCACCTATCACAGATAAAGAAGCTGACGCTATCCTTAATCGTCTAGAGAAAGCTAGCGAAGCTCCTCGTCCAAGAACTATGTTCGAAGCGGGTGAAGTGGTACGTGTTAACGAAGGTCCGTTTGCTGACTTCAACGGTACAGTTGAAGAAGTAGATTATGAGAAGAGCCGCTTGAAAGTGTCTGTATCGATCTTTGGTCGTGCAACACCGGTTGAGCTCGACTTTGGTCAAGTTGACAAACTTGATTAATACCGAATTTTTAATGGCTTAGGCCTTTAAGAATGACAGTATAAAAAAACACCATTTTAGGGTTGTTAAAGGCGCGAATTATGCTTATAATTTCGCGCCTTTTTACAGTAATGACTGTAGAAAGTTTTTTCAAAACACGGGGAGCTTTCCTATCGGATAGCGTTTGAACCCAAAATTAGGAAATATCATGGCTAAGAAAGTTGAAGCTTATATCAAACTGCAAGTTGCAGCTGGTATGGCAAACCCAAGTCCACCGGTTGGTCCTGCTCTAGGTCAACACGGTGTGAACATCATGGAATTCTGTAAAGCGTTCAACGCAAAAACAGAATCTATTGAGAAAGGTCTACCGACTCCAGTAGTAATCACTGTATACAACGACCGTTCTTTCACGTTCGTAACTAAGACTCCACCTGCTGCTGTTCTTCTTAAGAAAGCTGCTGGCGTTAAGTCTGGTTCAGGTCGTCCTAACACTGAAAAAGTGGGTACAGTGACTGACGCTCAAGTACAGGAAATCGCAGAAACTAAAGCTGCTGATATGACTGGTGCTGACATTGAAGCGATGAAGCGTTCTATTGCGGGTACTGCTCGTTCAATGGGCCTAGTGGTAGAGGGTTAAGATCATGGCAAAACTTACTAAGCGTATGCGCGTTATTCGCGAAAAAGTTGACGTAACTAAAGAATACGAAATCAACGAAGCTGTAGCTCTTCTTAAAGAACTAGCAACTGCTAAATTCGTTGAGTCTGTAGACGTTGCTGTTAACCTAGGCATCGATGCTCGTAAATCTGACCAGAACGTACGTGGTGCAACTGTACTACCTCACGGTACTGGCCGCGAAATCCGCGTTGCAGTGTTCACTCAAGGTGCAAACGCTGAAGCAGCTAAAGAAGCTGGCGCAGACATCGTAGGTATGGAAGATCTTGCTGAGCAAGTTAAGAAAGGCGAAATGAACTTCGACGTAGTTGTTGCATCTCCAGATGCAATGCGTGTTGTTGGTCAACTAGGTACTATCCTAGGTCCTCGCGGTCTTATGCCAAACCCGAAAGTTGGTACTGTAACTCCTAACGTTGCTGAAGCGGTTAAGAACGCTAAAGCTGGTCAGGTTCGTTACCGTAACGACAAGAACGGCATCGTTCACACTACTATCGGTAAAGTGAACTTCGAAGCGAACCAACTACAAGAGAACCTAGAAACTCTACTAGTTGCGCTTAAGAAAGCGAAGCCGTCTTCAGCGAAAGGTACTTTCCTGAAGAAAATTAGCATCTCTACAACTATGGGTGCTGGTGTTGCTGTAGATCTATCTACACTAGACACACAAGCTTAATTGCTTGCATAGGCGTGAAATTCTTGTATAATTTTGCGCCTATCAAAATTTGTGGTTGAGGCTGAAATCCTAGTGATTTGAGTCTCCATCCAAGACCGTAGGCGTTCTGTAAAGAACTTAATACTACCTACGTAGATGGTGCCAGATAGAAAGGAAGTTGAGCGTAACGTTTATCTTTCTTCTGGAAAGCACCGTATGAACTCCCAAAATCGTGAAGATTTCGGGTGGTGTAAAAACAACCAGGAGTAAATCCAAGATGGCTTTAAACCTTCAAGACAAAAAAGCAATTGTTGCTGAAGTCAACGAAGCAGCCAGTGGTGCACTTTCTGCAGTTGTAGCTGACTCTCGTGGCGTTGAAGTTGGCGCAATGACTTCTCTACGTAAACAAGCGCGTGAAGCGGGTGTTTACATGAAAGTTGTGCGTAACACACTTGCACGCCGTGCGGTTCAGGGTACTGACTATGAGTGTCTAACAGACAACTTCACTGGTCCTACTCTGATCGCGTTCTCTAACGAGCACCCAGGTGCTGCAGCGCGTCTTTTCAAAGACTTCGCTAAAGAGAACAAAGAATTCGAGATCAAAGCTGCTGCATTTGAAGGCGCGGTTACTGATGCTGAAGTACTAGCGACACTACCAACTTACGACGAAGCAATTGCACGCCTAATGATGTGCATGAAAGAAGCTTCTGCAGGCAAGCTGGTACGTACTATCGCTGCACTACGCGACCAAAAAGAAGAAGCTGCGGCATAAGCCTTGCTTTTCACTGGTTGCTATTTAAACTTATTGTTGACTTAAAAGAGAATTGTTATGTCTATTACTAACGAGCAAATCCTAGACGCAGTTGCAGAAATGTCTGTAATGCAAGTTGTTGAGCTTATCGAAGCTATGGAAGAGAAATTCGGCGTAACTGCTGCAGCTGCTGTTGTAGCTGGCGGTGCTGCTGGTGGCGAAGCTGCTGCTGAGCAAACTGAATTCGACGTAATCCTAACTGCTGCTGGCGGTAACAAAGTTGCTGTTATCAAAGCGGTACGTGGCGCAACAGGTCTAGGCCTTAAAGAAGCTAAAGGTCTTGTAGACTCAGCTCCTGCAGCACTTAAAGAAGGTGTTGACAAAGCTGAAGCTGAAGCTCTTAAAGCTCAGCTAGAAGAAGCTGGTGCTTCTGTTGAAGTTAAGTAATTATTGCTTAATTTCTTAGCCGAATAGGCTAATGGCTGGTGGTTTATTGACCACCGGCCTTTTTGCGCTGTAGGGCATAGATGAATTTTCCCGCTGTTTAAGCGTCTATGCACCAAGCAAAAAACGTTGCCTCGACGCTAGAGTCAACGTCACTACAGTAAACAGTTGTTAGTCACTGCCCCATACTCCACCTTAAGTAACTAGGATGGAAGGGCAGTTTGGGTCACTTATCAGCGAGCTGAGGAACCCCATGGTTTACTCTTATACCGAGAAAAAGCGCATCCGTAAGGACTTTGGTACTCGTCCACAAGTTTTGGACATTCCATACCTGCTATCGATCCAGCTTGATTCGTTCGACAAATTCATCGAACAGGATCCAGAGGGTCAGTACGGACTTGAAGCTGCGTTTCGTTCTGTATTTCCAATTCAGAGCTATAACGGCAACTCTGAGCTGCAATACGTTAGCTACCGTCTTGGTGAGCCAGTGTTTGACGTTAAAGAATGTCAAATTCGCGGCGTTACGTATTCAAAGCCACTACGCGTAAAACTACGTCTAGTTATCTTTGATAAAGACGCACCAGCAGGTACCGTAAAAGACATTAAAGAACAAGAAGTCTACATGGGCGAAATTCCGCTTATGACAGACAATGGTACCTTCGTTATCAATGGTACCGAGAGGGTTATCGTATCCCAGCTGCACCGAAGCCCAGGCGTGTTCTTCGACAGCGATAAGGGTAAGACTCACTCTTCAGGTAAAGTTCTTTATAACGCACGTGTTATTCCTTACCGTGGTTCATGGCTCGACTTCGAGTTTGACCCGAAAGATAACCTGTACGTTCGTATCGACCGTCGTCGTAAACTGCCAGCATCGATCATTCTTCGTGCACTAGGTAAGTCTACGCAAGAAATCCTCGATATCTTCTTCGAAAAAGTAAACTTCGAAGTTAAGGATCAAACTCTACTTATGGAGTTGGTTCCTGAGCGTCTACGTGGTGAGACTGCTTCTTTTGATATCGAAGCAAACGGCAATACTTATGTTGAGACTGGTCGTCGCGTTACTGCTCGTCACATCCGCCAACTAGAAAAAGATGGCGTTGAGTTCATTGAAGTACCTGTCGAGTACATCGTAGGTAAAGTAGCTTCTCAAGACTACATCAATGAAGCGACAGGTGAGATCATCGTTGGTGCAAACCAAGAGATCAGCCTAGAAGCACTAGCGAACCTATCTCAGGCCGGCGTTAAAAAACTAGAAGTTCTGTTTACGAACGATCTAGACCACGGTCCGTTCATGTCTGACACTGTTCGTGTCGACAGCACGGTAGACCGCATCTCTGCATTGGTAGAAATCTACCGCATGATGCGCCCTGGTGAGCCGCCAACAAAAGAAGCTGCAGAAGCACTTTTCGAAAGCCTATTCTTCTCAGAAGAGCGTTATGACCTATCGACCGTTGGTCGTATGAAGTTCAACAGCTCTATCATGCGTGAAGATGCTCTAGAACAGGGTACGCTGGATGAGACTGATATCATCGAAGTGATGAAGAAGCTTATCGCGATCCGTAACGGAATCGGTGAAGTCGATGATATCGACCACCTAGGTAACCGTCGTATCCGTTCTGTAGGTGAAATGGCTGAGAACCAATTCCGTGTTGGTCTTGTACGTGTTGAGCGTGCAGTGAAAGAGCGTTTGAGCCTAGGTGACCTTGATGCAATCATGCCTCAAGACCTAATCAACGCTAAGCCTATCTCTGCGGCAGTTAAAGAATTCTTCGGTTCTTCACAGCTATCTCAGTTTATGGACCAGAACAACCCGCTTTCAGAAGTGACGCACAAGCGTCGTATTTCTGCATTGGGTCCTGGCGGTCTAACTCGTGAGCGTGCTGGCTTCGAAGTACGTGACGTACACGTAACTCACTACGGTCGTCTATGTCCTATCGAAACACCTGAAGGTCCGAACATCGGTCTAATTAACTCTCTATCAGCATTCGCGCGCTGTAACGAGTACGGTTTCCTAGAAACTCCGTACCGCCGCGTCGTTGATGGTGTAGTAACTGACGAAGTTGATTACCTATCAGCAATCGAAGAAGGCCAATTCGTTATCGCACAGGCTAACGCTGCGCTAACTGAAGAAGGTACTTTCGATGACGAGCTAATCACGGCACGTCAAAAAGGTGAATCTGGTCTTCACCCACGCGACCATGTTAACTACATGGACGTTGCAACAAACCAAGTAGTATCTATCGCTGCGTCGCTTATCCCGTTCCTAGAACACGATGATGCGAACCGTGCATTGATGGGTGCGAACATGCAACGTCAGGCTGTTCCAACACTTAAGGCTGACAAGCCTCTAGTTGGTACTGGTATCGAGCGCAATGTAGCGGTTGACTCTGGTGTTACAGCAGTAGCTAAGCGTGGCGGCAGCGTTCAGTCTGTAGATGCTTCTCGTATCGTTATCAAAGTTAACGAAGACGAGCTGATCCCTGGTGAAGCGGGTATCGATATCTACAACCTGACTAAGTACACGCGTTCGAACCAGAACACTTGTATTAACCAGCGCCCAACCGTACTACCTGGTGAGCCAGTAGCACGCGGTGACGTTCTTGCTGATGGTCCTTCAACAGACCTTGGTGAGCTAGCGCTTGGTCAAAACATGCGTATCGCGTTCATGCCTTGGAACGGTTACAACTTCGAAGACTCGATCTTAGTATCTGAGCGCGTAGTTCAAGAAGACCGCTTCACGACAATCCACATCCAAGAACTATCTTGTGTGGCACGTGATACTAAGCTGGGTTCTGAAGAGATCACAGCGGATATTCCAAACGTAGGTGAGTCTGCTCTGTCTAAACTAGACGAGTCAGGTATCGTTTACATTGGTGCTGAAGTTAAGGGTGGCGACATCCTAGTTGGTAAAGTAACGCCTAAAGGTGAAACTCAGCTAACTCCAGAAGAGAAGCTACTACGTGCGATCTTCGGTGAAAAAGCATCTGACGTTAAAGATACTTCACTACGTGTACCTAACTCTATTTCAGGTACCATCATTGACGTTCAAGTTTTCACTCGCGATGGCGTAGAGAAAGACAAGCGTGCTCTAGAAATTGAGCAAATGCAGCTGAAAGAAGCGAAGAAAGACCTAACTGAAGAATTCCAGATTCTTGAGGGTGGCCTTCTAAACCGTGTTCGCGCTGTACTACTTCAAGGTGGTTACTCTGACGCTAAACTAGATACTATCGATCGTAAGAAGTGGCTAGAGCTAACGCTAGAAGACGATGCAATGCAAACTCAGCTTGAGCAACTTGCAGAGCAGTACGACGAGCTAAAAGCAGACTTTGATAAGAAGTTTGAAACTAAGCGTCGTAAGATCACTCAAGGTGATGATCTAGCACCTGGCGTTCTTAAGATTGTTAAAGTTTACCTAGCGGTTAAACGTCGTATCCAGCCTGGTGATAAGATGGCGGGTCGTCACGGTAACAAGGGTGTAATCTCTAAGATCAACCCTGTTGAAGACATGCCTTACGATGAGAAAGGTCAGCCTGTCGACATCGTACTTAACCCACTGGGTGTACCTTCGCGTATGAACATCGGTCAGATCCTTGAGGTTCACTTAGGTCTGGCAGCGAAAGGTATCGGTGACAAGATCAACCAGATGGTGAAAGAGCAGCAAGAGCTAGCGAAATTCCGCGAATTCCTGCAGAAGGTTTACGATCTAGGTGGTACTCGTCAGAACGTTGATATTGCATCACTGTCTGATGACGAAGTACGTACTCTGGTTAAGAACCTACGTGGCGGTCTACCGATTGCTACACCTGTCTTTGACGGTGCGTCTGAGAAGTCTATTAAAGAACTTCTAAAACTGGGTGACCTACCAGAATCTGGTCAGCTAACTCTGTTTGACGGTCGTACTGGTGATACGTTTGAGCGTCCTGTAACTGTTGGTTACATGTACATGCTGAAACTAAACCACCTTGTTGATGACAAGATGCACGCTCGTTCAACTGGTTCGTACAGCCTAGTAACTCAGCAACCACTTGGTGGTAAAGCTCAGTTCGGTGGTCAGCGTTTCGGTGAGATGGAAGTATGGGCACTAGAAGCATACGGTGCTGCATATACGCTTCAAGAAATGCTAACGGTTAAGTCTGATGACGTTAACGGCCGTACCAAGATGTACAAAAACATCGTCGATGGTAACCACAGCATGGAACCTGGCATGCCAGAATCGTTCAACGTACTGTTGAAAGAGATCCGCTCGCTAGGTATCAACATCGAGCTAGAAGACGAATAATCCCTCTGGATTATCTGGTAGAAAAGGGGCTCGCACAGGTTTGCTGACCTAGCGGGTTCCTTTTTAAACTCCTTACAGGAGCTGATTGTGAAAGACTTATTAAACTTTCTAAAAGCACAGCATAAGACCGAAGAATTTGATGCAATCAAAATCGGTCTATCTTCACCTGACATGATTCGTTCATGGTCTTTTGGTGAAGTTAAAAAACCAGAAACTATCAACTATCGTACGTTCAAGCCTGAGCGCGATGGTCTGTTCTGTGCGCGTATCTTTGGCCCAGTTAAAGACTACGAATGTCTTTGTGGCAAATATAAGCGTCTGAAGCACCGTGGTGTTATCTGTGAGAAGTGTGGTGTTGAAGTTACACAAACTAAAGTTCGTCGTGACCGTATGGGCCACATCGAGCTTGCGTCTCCAGTAGCTCACATCTGGTTCCTAAAATCGCTACCATCTCGTATCGGTTTGCTAATGGACATCCCGCTACGTGATATCGAGCGCGTTCTTTACTTCGAAATGTACGTAGTAACAGAACCGGGTATGACGGATCTAGAAAAATCACAGATGCTTACTGAAGAAGAGTATCTTGATCGTCTAGAAGAGTGGGGTGATGAGTTCACTGCTAAGATGGGTGCAGAAGCGATCAAAGATCTGCTGTCTACTATGGACATGCACGCTGAAGCAGAGATGATGCGCGAAGAGCTTGAGTCTACCAACTCAGAAACTAAGCGTAAGAAAATCACTAAGCGTCTGAAGCTAGTTGAAGCATTTATTCAATCAGGTAACAACCCTGAGTGGATGATCCTAACTGTGCTTCCGGTACTTCCGCCAGATCTACGTCCTCTAGTACCACTAGACGGCGGCCGTTTCGCAACGTCTGATCTGAACGACCTATACCGTCGCGTAATCAACCGTAACAACCGTTTGAAGCGTCTTCTAGAGCTAGCGGCTCCGGACATCATCGTACGTAACGAAAAGCGTATGCTGCAAGAGTCTGTTGATGCCCTTCTAGATAACGGTCGTCGCGGTCGTGCGATCACAGGTTCGAACAAGCGTCCTCTGAAATCTCTTGCTGATATGATCAAGGGTAAACAAGGTCGTTTCCGTCAGAACCTACTAGGTAAGCGTGTAGACTACTCTGGCCGTTCTGTAATCACAGTAGGTCCATACCTTCGTCTACATCAGTGTGGTCTTCCTAAGAAGATGGCACTAGAGCTATTCAAACCATTTATCTACAGTAAGCTAGAAACTCGTGGCATGGCGACGACTATCAAAGCAGCTAAGAAGATGGTAGAGCGCGAAGAAGCGATCGTTTGGGATATCCTAGACGAAGTTATCCGCGAACACCCAGTACTATTGAACCGTGCACCAACACTTCACCGTCTTGGTATTCAGGCGTTCGAACCAGTACTAATCGAAGGCAAAGCGATTCAGCTACACCCACTAGTGTGTGCGGCATACAACGCGGACTTCGATGGTGACCAAATGGCGGTTCACGTGCCTCTAACTCTAGAAGCACAGCTTGAAGCTCGTACTCTGATGATGTCGACAAACAACATTCTGTCGCCAGCATCGGGCGATCCGATCATCGTACCTTCTCAGGACGTTGTATTGGGTCTTTACTACATGACGCGTGACAAGATCAACGTTAAAGGTGAAGGTATGTACCTTGCTGGCCCTGAAGAGGCTGAGAAGGCATACCGTACTAAGAGCGCAGAGCTTCACGCTCGCGTAAAAGTACGTATCACTGAGACAGTGGTTGACGAAGATGGTAACAGCACAACAAGCACAGACATGGTAGATACTACTGTGGGTCGTGCAATGTTGTGGCAAATCGTACCAAAAGGTCTTCCATACAGCTTGGTAAACCAAAAGCTAGGTAAGAAGCAAATCTCTAACCTACTGAATGAGTGTTACCGTAAGCTTGGTCTTAAAGACACAGTAATTTTTGCTGACCAAATTATGTACGCTGGTTTCGCTTACGCGGCACTATCAGGCGTTTCAGTTGGTATCGATGACATGGTTGTACCTCAAGCGAAGTACGACGAAATCGAATCAGCAGAAGAAGAAGTTCGCGAAATTCAAGACCAGTTCCAATCAGGTCTTGTAACAGCGGGTGAGCGCTACAACAAAGTGATCGATATTTGGGCATCGACCAACGATCGCGTAGCGAAAGCGATGATGGACAACCTATCATCTGAAACGGTTACTAACCGTGACGGTGAAGAAGAGCAACAAGAGTCGTTCAACAGCATCTACATGATGGCTGACTCGGGCGCTCGTGGTTCTGCAGCTCAGATTCGTCAGCTTGCTGGTATGCGTGGTCTGATGGCACGTCCAGATGGTTCAATCATCGAGACGCCAATCACCGCGAACTTTAAAGAAGGTCTAAACGTACTTCAGTACTTTATCTCAACGCACGGTGCTCGTAAGGGTCTTGCGGATACGGCACTGAAAACAGCGAACTCGGGTTACCTAACCCGTCGTCTTGTTGACGTTGCTCAGGACGTTGTTGTTCACGAACACGATTGTGGCACCCATGAAGGTGTTGACATGATGCCTCATATCGAAGGTGGTGACGTTAAAGTTGCACTTTCTGAGCTAGCACTAGGTCGTGTTGTTGCTGAAGATGTTCTTAAGCCAGGTACTGAAGAAGTTCTGATCCCACGTAATACTCTGATTGATGAGAAGTGGTGTCAGATCATGGAAGATAACTCTGTAGACAGCATGAAAGTGCGCTCAGTAGTTACCTGTGATGCAGACTTCGGTTGTTGTGCACAGTGTTACGGTCGTGACCTAGCACGTGGTCACCTAGTGAACCAAGGTGAAGCAGTGGGCGTTATCGCTGCTCAGTCTATCGGTGAGCCGGGTACACAGCTTACGATGCGTACGTTCCACATCGGTGGTGCGGCATCTACTGCAGCAGCAGAGAACAGCATCCAAGCGAAGAACACTGGTTCTGTGAAACTTCACAACGCTAAGTTTGTTATCAACAAAGATAAGAAACTGGTTATCACCTCTCGTGCGTCAGAAATGACGATTATCGATGAGTTCGGTCGTACCAAAGAGAAGCACAAACTTCCTTACGGTTCGATGCTAACTAAAGGTGACAACGATGCAGTTCAAGCTGGTGAAACAGTAGCGAACTGGGAAGCGCACACGCTTCCAATCATCACTGAAGTAGCAGGTCGCATCCAGTTCGTAGACATGATCGACGGCGTAACTGTTTCTCGCCAAACAGATGACCTAACAGGTCTATCTTCAAGCGAAGTAACAGAAGCGGCAGCTCGCCCAGCAGCAGGTAAAGATATGCGTCCAGCAATCAAACTTGTTGATGAGCAAGGTAAAGACGTAATGATCGCCGGTACTGAAATGCCTGCACTTTACTTCCTACCTGGTAAAGCGATTGTAAACATCGAAGATGGCGCAGAAGTAGGTGTGGGTGATACGCTAGCACGTATTCCACAAAAATCTGGTGGTAACAAAGATATCACCGGTGGTCTACCTCGCGTTGCGGACCTATTCGAAGCTCGTAAGCCAAAAGAGCCAGCAATCCTTGCTGAGCACTCTGGTACCGTTTCATTCGGTAAAGAGACGAAAGGTAAGCGTCGTCTGATCATCGCTCGTGATGGCGGTGACAACTACGAAGAGATGATTCCTAAGCATCGTCAGCTTAACGTGTTCGAAGGTGAGCGCGTTGAACGTGGTGACGTAATTGCGGATGGTCCAGAAACTCCACATGACATTCTACGTCTACGTGGTATCCACGCTGTGACTCAATACATCGCGAACGAAGTTCAAGAAGTATACCGTCTACAGGGTGTTAAGATTAACGATAAGCACATTGAGACTATCGTTCGTCAGATGCTACGTAAGTGTACAATCACGCATGCTGGTGATTCTGAGTTCCTACCTGGTGAGCAAGTTGAGTACTCTCAAGTTAAGATTGCAAACCGTGCTCTAGAAGCAGAGGGTAAAGAACTCGTTCGCTTCGAACGTGACCTACTAGGTATCACTAAGGCATCTCTAGCAACAGAATCGTTCATCTCTGCGGCATCGTTCCAAGAAACGACGCGCGTACTAACAGAGGCAGCGGTATCTGGTAAGCGTGATGACCTACGTGGTCTGAAAGAGAACGTTATCGTGGGTCGTCTGATCCCAGCGGGTACTGGTTTTGCGTATCACCAAGACCGTCAAGCTAAGCGTGACGAATCTCAGGAAGGTCCATCAGCTGAACAAGCGACGGATAACCTAGCTGCGCTACTAAACGCAGGTTTCTCTTCTGACGAGTAATCGCAGAGTGAAATGAAAAAAGGCGCCGAAAGGCGCCTTTTTTGTGTCTGAAACCCTGAACTATCGCTGTTTTTACGTGGGTTCACCACCAATAAGCTGATGAATGCTTTCAATGTGCGAACCCTAAAGCGCCCGTCATTCCACTGGCCGTCCGCCTGCGTAGGCAGGAACCTTCTAGAGGCTTGGTGCACACTTTGAGTAGACCCTTGCCTGCGCAGGGGTGACGGTCACTTTGAGTGAGGCTATTTTGGTATGATGATTATTTAGACGTGATAGCTCCACAACGCGCGTCATTCCACTGGCCGTGCGCCTGCGTAGGCAGGAATCTTCTAGAGGCTGGGTGCACACTTTGAGTAGACCCCTGCCTGTGCAGGGGTGACGGTGATTCTGGATTCAGAAGTGCTAACTATTGCACTATTACTTACGCACCCGGCGGAATCGCCAAACTGTCCGCAATCAGCTGAATCAGCTTATCTTCCACCTCAAAGCGCAGCTCAAGTATCTCACCCACCTTCGACATATCTTCCTCAAAACCAGGAAGTTCATCCTCAAACTTCACTTGCACGTACTTGTCATTAAACTCAAGCAGTGGGTCTGTAGTGAGAACGATTTTAGCGTAGGTCGCGTCGATATCTCTATTGGTTTTAAAACCAGTCGCTTTCCACTTATCCATCACCATGTCATAGATCTTAAAATGACCTTCGGAGATGTAATCCACGAGATGATCGCAGAATGAGCTAATTTCTTTGGCGGTTGGCAGCTCGATCACATTGGATTGAGCGTTGGCAGGTTGAAGTGAGCCGAGCTTACAGTACTCAACGATAAGCGCTTGTCTTGTTTCTAGCCAGTGGTCGATGACTTCGCTAGAGCCACCCCATTGTTCTTGTACTTGTTTGAATTTATTTAACATGACCATGTCCTCATGATCGGCACTGCAATTGGCAGCTGCACGCTTTGTAACGACAAAGAGTAAAGAGAAATCGTTTCTCATTTACCAGAATTAGAATTTCGAGTTTTCTAGCTGGTATGAATTTAGATTGCCAGTAAAATGGTCGAACTGCAAGTGAAGAGGATTGATGATGTTAAAAAAAAGTAAAGCAACCATTCGTCAGGCTTATTGGTGTGTGGTCTCAGGGAACGAATTTTGGCTTGCAGATGGTGACGTCCCGTTTGGCTCAGCAGAGCAATTCTCTCTACCTGCCGAGCAAGCGATTCAAGTGGGTGAGTTTGAAGACCACCCTGTGATGTGGATTAACGATGCCGACTTAGACGGCGAGCGAGAACTGACATCGTTACGCGAATTACTCCATTTGCCAGAAGCGCTGTTCTATCAACTTTCCAAAGCAATTCAATACGGCTATATGAGTCAATCTATGCGATTTTGTCCTCAGTGCGGAGGTCGCAATCATCTCAACCACAATCAGCTTGCTATGCAGTGTCAGGACTGCAGAACGCTGCATTATCCACGTATTTTTCCATGCATTATTGTTGCTGTTCGAAAAGATCAGCAAATCTTGCTCGCGCAGCACAACCGCCACGCGGGTGGCATGTACACGGTGATTGCTGGCTTTTTGGAAGTGGGCGAAACACTCGAGACTTGCGTTGCCCGTGAAGTGGAAGAAGAAACCGGGATTAAGGTGGGCAATATCCGCTATTTTGGCAGCCAGCCATGGGCATTTCCATCGAGTATGATGATGGCGTTTCTTGCTGATTACGAGAGCGGTGAGATAAAACCGGATTACACGGAACTTAAAGATGCGCAGTGGTTTAATGCCAATGAACTGCCGCTGGTGGCGCCGGAAGGGACGATTGCTAGAGCGCTGATTCATGCTACGGTCGACGCCGCTTCAGCAGAAAAATGACAAAAAAAACCCTCCGCGAGCGGAGGGGGTAAGTAAGATGTCGTTATGAGATGCTGAGTCTTAAGACTCAGTAGTATTATTGTAATTTTCGCTAGCAAACAAACTTTTAACATTCCTTTTCTCCATTGGCAAATTCACCTCAAAACTGCGTATTGATAATATGATCTGCTTTGCAAAGTGACTCTTTTTTGAGCGTTCACGCAGCATACTGGATGACCCTCAAAATTTAGTAAAAGAATTGTTATCTAAGGCTGCCAACCATGAATGAATAGCGGTAAACTAACGCCTTTCGAATTGGAGAAAAAAGAATGACGGAATTAAAGAACGATCGCTATCTTCGAGCGTTGCTAAAGCAACCTGTAGATTACACACCAGTATGGATGATGCGCCAAGCAGGTCGCTACCTTCCAGAATATCGTGAGACTCGCTCTGTGGCGGGTGATTTCATGTCACTGTGTAAGAATGCAGAGCTAGCGTCTGAGGTGACTCTTCAGCCACTACGCCGTTTCCCGCTAGATGCCGCCATTCTATTTTCTGACATCTTGACGATTCCAGATGCAATGGGTCTAGGCTTGTATTTTGAAGCGGGTGAAGGCCCTAAGTTTGAGCGTCCAATCACGTGTAAAGCAGATGTCGACAAGATTGGCCTTCCAGATCCAGAAGGTGAGCTGAAATACGTCATGAATGCGGTTCGTCAGATCCGTAAAGACCTAAACGGTGACGTACCACTTATCGGCTTCTCAGGAAGCCCGTGGACGTTGGCTACCTACATGGTTGAAGGTGGTAGCTCGAAAGCATTCACTAAGATCAAAAAGATGATGTACGCAGAGCCACAAATCCTGCATGCACTTCTGGATAAGCTAGCAGACAGCGTAATCGAATACTTAAATGCACAGATCAAAGCTGGTGCACAATCTGTAATGGTATTTGATACTTGGGGTGGCGTCCTAACGCCTCGTGACTACAACCTGTTCTCACTTCAGTACATGCACAAGATTGTGGATGGCCTGATTCGTGAAAATGAAGGTCGCCGCGTTCCTGTGACATTGTTCACTAAGAATGGTGGCATGTGGCTAGAGCAAATCGCAGCAACGGGCTGTGATGCTGTCGGTCTAGACTGGACAATTAACATTGCCGATGCGAAAGCTCGCGTGGGTGACAAAGTGGCGCTTCAAGGCAACATGGATCCATCGATGCTTTACGCACAACCAGAGCGTATTCGTGAAGAAGTGGCTACCATTCTAGAAGGCTTTGGCGATGGCGGCACAGGGCACGTATTCAACCTTGGTCACGGCATTCACCTTGATGTACCGCCAGAAAACGCAAGTGTGTTTGTTGAAGCGGTTCACGAGCTATCTAAGCCATACCACAAGTAATAAACTGCCAATTACTGACGTCTAAATAATGAGATGCCGTTATTTCCTAAAAGGGACTAACGGCATTTTTGTTGGAGTTTGACTACGCTTTAACGAGGTTTTGTGTAGTGAGGCACCCCAATGTTCAAAGTGCTTATTTCCTTTCTAGCTTCGTTGCTACTTCTCACTGGTTGTGCCTCTGACGTCGCGACCGATTACAACTCTAGCGTCAACTTCGCAGCGTTCAACACTTATCAATACCAAGAAAACGCTGGGGTGCCAGTTAGCCTAGATAGTGCTCGCATCAAACAAGCCGTTGATAACGAACTCAATGTTAGAGGTTTTTCCATGGTGGATCAGGACGCAGACCTAGTTGTGCGTTATGCCATCCTTGAGGGCACAGAATTAAGGGCAGAAGGTCCTAGTTTCGGGTTTGGCATCGGAACGGGTGGGTATAACAGCGGTTATGGTGTTGGTGTTCGCACCCCAACGCGAGTCAAGGAGAAGAAGTTCGGCAAATTGGCGGTCGAGCTTGTTGACCCAAAAACGAATGACGTGGTGTGGCGCTCAGTCTCGCAGCGCCAGCTGACTGAAACAATGGAGCCAGCAGATAGAGATATATTTGTTCAGGAGCAGGTCCATAAGATGTTTGAGGAGTATCCAACTAGGTAGACTAGTTGTGTTAGGTTAGCTCACCATTCACGTCATTCCTGCGCAGGCAGGAATCTAGCTGAGGCTTGGTGCGCGCTTTGAGTAGACCCCTGCCTACGCAGGCGCGCGGCTAGTGGGGTGACGATTAATTTGAGTGCGGTGATTCAAAAGGCTTGTCATTCCTGCGCAGGCAGGAATCTACTTGAGGCTTGGTTCGTACGTTGAGAAGACTCCTGCCTACGCAGGCGTGCGGCTAGTGGAGTGACGACCATTTTGAGCACGATGACGAGTAAAATATTCCCGCTAATATCCACGCTCAAAATCAATCACGTTCTGCAACTGAAACCCATCTCGCCAACGCAGATAGTTCTCAGCGAAAATATCCACCACCTGCTCAGGGAAACTAATGGCCGCGATATGAGGAGTGACGGTCACATTTGGGTTGCTCCAGTAAGGGCATTCTTGTGAGATGGGCTCATCGATAAACACATCCAAAAAGGCATGAACCAGATGGCCGCGATCCAGTGCTTGGAGCAGAGCATTACCGTCCACGGTTTGACCTCGCCCGACATTGAAAAACAGGGCATGGCGACAGGCTGAGAACAAACGCTCATCAAATAGACCATCGGTGGTTGGCGTATTCGGCAGCGTATTGACAATAATGTCTGCGCTTTCAAGTGCTTTCGCCGCTTCATTGATATGGTAAGTTTCTGCAAATGCACTTTGCCTTGGTGGAATGCCGGTACGATTGATACCAACAGGGACAATACCGAGTGCCTTTACTGTGTTGGCTAAGTGGCTACCAATGGCGCCAGTGCCAAAAATGACCATACGCTTGCCGATCATCGATTGGTAGCTATGGGGTTGCCAGTCGCGTTTTTTCTGCTGCTGCTTATAAAGGTCGAAATGACGAAAATAGCCAATTGAATAACCAAGTACGTACTCGCTGATCTGTTGGCCGAAAATCCCTTTCACATTGGTCAGCTTGTAGTCTTTACGAAGCGACTCGCCGAGCAATGCATCGATACCTGCATAGGTCGACTGAACCCACTCCACCTTGTTGGCTTCATCGAGTTTCGTTGCCAACTTCGGTGGGGCGGCGAGCAAGATGGTAGCCTCGTCAAGTTGGCTAGTGAACGTTAAGTCTGGCAACTGTTTGCTTTCAAGGAGCTTTCGGTAGTGGTCATTGTTGTCCGTCACAAGTGCTAAGCGATGCTTTTGCGTCGTCATTTCTGGCTATTCCCTATCCGTTTGGTTACACTTCCGCAGACTATATTCACTACGGCAGAGCGACCATGTTAAAGAACCCTATTCAGGTACGTATCGAAAAATTTGAGCCTTGGCAGCATATCACTTTTATGACCTGTTTGTGCGAGCGTATGTACCCCAACTACGCTATGTTCTGTGAGCAAACCGAGTTTGCTGAAGCACGCGTATACCGCAATATTTTGGATGCGGTATGGGAACTGCTGACGGTGAAAACCGCTAAAATCAACTTCGAAAAGCAGCTTGAAAAGCTAGAAGAGGTCATTCCAAACTCGGAAGATTTCGATATCTACGGCGTCTATCCAGCAATTGATGCATGCTTTGCCTTGTCGACTCTACTGCATGGTTTGCTCGATCGCGATTACTTACTGGAATCAACGCTTAAGATCAGTCAACAGTCTGTCGCGACTGTGGCTCAGCTTGAGCAAGCAGAAACCGGTGTGGAAATCACCAATGAGAACCAAAAAGAAAACGAAGCCGTGTGTGAAGAGTGGGATGTTCAGTGGGCTATTTTCCGTCCACTACGTGATTGCACTGAGCGTGATATAGAGCTGATTAAAGATCTTCGCCTTGAGCTTAAGGAAGAGGGAGTCAGTAACATTGGTGTAAGTATCTAGCGTACGCCTTCAGGATAGAAAAGTGCGTTCTCAGGTAAGTTTTCCACGACCAGCCTGAGAACGACCAAACTAAACTCAATACCTTCTCGTCTTAATCAAAAAAACTGGTCTTGCCAAACAAGGCGATGTCGTAGCCGATATCAAATGGGTAATCAAACACAGAGACGTACTGATTAGGCTGTTTTGTCTCGAGCAGCAGCCCAACAATCAACAGCTGGTTATCATAAAACGTATCGGCATACAGCGCTTGATTATCGACGGCCACTGCAGGTTTTACCTCTCTCTGACTGATAAACAACGTGTAAATCTCCGACCCTCGTTTACCCCAAAGCATGGTCTTATTAATGACCCTCCCGCTGGCTTTATTTTCAATATATACAGACAACACGCCTGAGCGGCATTTGCCTTTTTGCAAATTGAGCTCACCATCATGAGTAAACCTATAGCTACATCCCAAGCCATTAACGAAGGGATACAATAGCCAAACAACAGAAACCATTAGCAGCAAAGCAACGAAACGTTTTGATGTCGCTATTGTTCGCAGGTTGGCCATAGCATTGGTAGAGCGCATTCAGTATTCCTTACTATTCGAAGCTAAAATCTCGGTTCAGTGCTCAATTGGGACCAAGCGAATAATGCCATCTTCATCAGAAGTATCCCGAAAATACACCACATGACCCTCCGCCTCTTGAGACAGGGCGTGTACCGTGTTATCTGGCAGAGAGAATGAACCGATTAAAGTGGTGTTGCCACGCTTATAGGTGTGCATACTTGGCTTTATCGATGACACGTAAAAAATCACTAAAGCACAAAACAACAAGGCGGCATAAAGTGCCATTAAAGGCACCTTTTTGACTAACTCAAACCGAGTTGGTGTCGCAACTGCGTCATTGGATGAAGGACACTCTTCGACTGGCTGAGCGGTTAGTTCAGAAGAGCTAGCATCATTGGCCTTAGCGTTGGTTGAACCTACGTTCACGCTGACAAAAGGTACGTCATTGGTGATCAAAATGACATTAGGGTCTAACCGAAAACCAATAGTTGGAACGGTTTCTAAGCACATCACTAAGCCAACTTTATCCAACGCTGTCCGAATATTTCGGATGGCGACATTGAGCGAATTAGCGACAACAATCTTGCCAGGCCAGCCAACGTCCAATAACTGTTGCTTGGTTAATGGGTGCCCATGAGCATTGCAAAGAGCTTCTAAGATAAGTCGCTCACTGCTGTTTAATTTGGCGATAGTAAGCCCGTCTTCCGCCAGGTGACCATTATTCGGGTTCAAGGTTATATTTGTGGTTGGTGTCATGATTTAGCTTCTATTACTTGGGGACAGACACTCGGCTTCATAATAATCTAAGCCCGACATATCGATATAGCTGTCTTCAATAATGTTTACGTCACAGCTGAGCATAGGAACACTTAGGTGTTCCTCATTTTTGTCAAATGCCGCAATAAATACACGGCCATCACTGTCAAAGTAGCTACTAATCGGGGCATCATTACTATAAAGCTTAGTTCCTAATGAAACCTCTTGCCTCAGCTTAAGCATGGTGTCGCGCCCTTTTTTAACGTGATAAGTGACTAAGGTGAGAGCGCCTTCACTTGGAATCGTATTTGCGACGGTATCGTCAAGGTAGACTCCATCAGGAATCGACTTGGATTCGACTGAAACTCGATTTTGACTGTACGCAGAGGCTGAAGGGATGAGCGCAAAGCCATCCGCGTTTGTTTTACCAGCATTTCTTATTTTTAACCCTTCCACATCGTCAACTCTGACTAATATATTGGTGTCAGATAGACGCCGAGTGGGAAGCACGGTATTTTCCGCAACGACCAAGCCACCTTTCACGGTGCCTCTAACCTGTGAGCCCGATTGAGAGTTGGAGTATTGCAGAGAATAATTGTTATATTCACTATTGCTTGATAAAGACAACCCATGCCCCACAATGCCCTTCTTATCATCGAAACGCAGAGAGCCTGATACGGAGCTACTGTCGCCGAACCTCATACCACTAGACAACGAGGTACTCGCAGGGCGACCACTGCTGTGTGAGCGAGATAGGCTTACGCGCGATTTTCCCCAGTTGAGCGGCATCGAAAAATTCATCGAGAGGCGATTGTCGACGGAAAAGTCATTCTGAACACTATCTTTAGAATAGGCTTTTAGCGCGCTAACGGAGTATCGATAGTGTTCATTACCAAATGAGTATCCTAAGCCAAAGCTTTGGAATTGTGCTTTGTCTGATCCTCCCAGAGACTGAAACAGACTGACGCTTCCAAGTTGAAAGGGCAGGCCGCTACTCGCTGACGTAGAAAACTGATAGCCTTTTCTAACCATATCGGCAATATGACTACTATTGATATCTCGGTACCCATTTCCCAAAAAATGACTCAGAGAGGTCTGAAAATTCAGCGACCAGAATGGCAAGCTTTTGGTTAAGCTTGAATTGATTTTAGTTCCCGACTGACCCGTTGGTAGGTAAGTAGAATGTGCAGCCGATAGGCGAACACCACCCAATAGGTCGAAATTCATCGTACTAGCCACAGATAGGTTGCTATAGTCGCGCTCGACGAAAAGCCCAGTAGTTAAAGATTGAGTATCCGTCAGACCATAGACCAACTCTCCTCCTAAAAAGGCGTGTGAGTTGGTTCGTTGTAGCCCTGTAAATAAGCTATGTTCGCTAGTGCCTTGCTTTAGGACACTGAGTACCAATTGACTAGGAACTGAAAAAACCGCTTCACGTCCATCTTCTTCTTTAATGCTGACCACGAAATCACTATTGGAGCGAATGTTCATATCGTTAATAGTAAATTCGCCGGCCGCCACGTATTCAGTGTGAATCAGTTCGTTGTCTTGATAAACACGCACTTCGGCATTCGTTTCTGCATTGGCACGAATGGTTGTGGTGTCCGTCATTTGCCCTGATTGATACAAACGGCTATTACTGCTCAAGCTAACGCCTTGCATATCGACCGCCCCCATGACTGCTGTGCTTTGACTTAGTTCACCAAACATAAACTTGCTGCGCAGTGAAGGAATGTTGGTATATCCATAGAGATATCCATTGGACACTGTCGTCTCTTGATTCATCATAGAAGCCGAGAGGCTACTCTTGAAGCGAAACCGTCCCACATTGAATTGTGGGCTTGCTGAACCGTAAGCTCTGTAGTTATCGTCAAACTTAGTCGTCATTCCAGCCGAATATGGCAACATTAATGCTGTGATGCCATCATCATAATGAGTCAGAGCATACTGTTTTTCTGACAGCAAAAATCTGGAAGGAATGTTCATGGCTATTTCGAAACTGCCAAAATCAATATCCAAGCCAATTTCGCTGCTTAGCACACATGCGCCTTGTGTTAAGTTGATATCCGGTTTAATGCCGAACTCACTTAATTGTTGTTCTGAGAAGCATGGCGTGCTTTCTCCTTGCTCATTGCTGTAGAAGAGAATGGATTCAAAATACGTTCGCCTTTTATTGACGGTAATTTTAAAGTCGTAGTTACCATCAGGGATGTGATTAACCAAGCTGCCGAGAGAGGCATCTTTAGAGATGCCATTAAGGAGAGAAAGATCAAAACCTCCCGCAAAAGATAGTAAGGGAGCAGTCAGAATGAACAGAATTAAGGAACGTAACATGGGTAATATATCTATAGCGAGCGTTTATCTTTAGCAAGTAACCCAATGTCGTCGATGTAATTTAATTCAAAAGAATTGTTGGGGTTAAAATTGCTACGTTTAGTAAATGTAATCTCCTGATAAGGGGCAATCATTTGTACTACCATCGTCTCTTCTTTTCTTTGTTCAATAGAGATGAGCGTGATGTGTAATGGAGACTCATTTTTTACTGCAAAATCATCACCTTGTTTGTTAATTACGAGTTTCTTTACTGCGTCTGCCATGGTTAGAGTTGCAATAGATTTCGGTCTGATAAATAACTTGTAATGCATATCCATGCCAGCAACGACATCTGATGGAGTGTCTGACTGCTCTTTTATAGAGACAGCACTAAGAGTCCGATATGTTTCTACTTCATTAGAGTCCATTACTGATTCTAAATTATAGATTCTGAATCCTGAACGACTATCTGATTTAGATAAAATGATATTTGGTGTTATTATTGGCAGCCTCTCTTCATCAAAATTGTCATTTAATATGGAAAGCTGTACTAACGTGGCAGAATCTGAGTTGTTAACGATTTCACCTTGAAAGTGTTTATTCCCTTCAATATAAACAACCCTAGCTCCGGGAATAGCAATGGCATAGCAAATACTTGGTAGTATCAACATAAGTAATATGTATTTTTTCATTTTCACATCTCTATATCTTTGGAGTATATAAATACTCCAAAGATAGGAATTAAATAAGTTTTATTGAATCTTTGCAGTAAAAGACATCACTTTATCGACTTTTTTATCTGCCGTGTGATTCCAAATAGCGTACTTTCTATGGTCAATATGCATAATCGTTGTTAATGTAAGAGTGTTATCTTTAGCAAAGTCTTTCAGTCTGTGCCATTCTGATTTTTCTCCTGCTTTTACAATCTTATAGCCATTCTCAATCTTGACTTTTTTATTGCCATCAATAGATGCTGTAATCTCGCTGTCTTGTTTCTTGATAACCGTTGTAAACCAGACACCAATATCGTCCCCTAGTGCATACCAAGTCTGACCATTTTCTTTCCAATAGGCATTTTCAACGGGCCAGGCGAATTTCCCTTCTTCTGCACTTTTTCCTTTCATTGATGTATTTTCAATATTAAAAAACGCCATTTCACAGCCATTACCAGTTAATTGTAATCCTGTTTCTCGAGTATCAATAGTATTGTCTTCTCCGTTATTGAGTGTCACATCGCCAAAATTAACATCAAATCCGGCACCACTATCAAAATCAAATGAACAAATAGCTCCTTCATACTGAACATTTGCAGTGATGTTTAATTCAATGTCTTTACTTTCCTCGTTTCGAGTATTTATTTTGTCGTGAGAACCATATAAATCTTCTTTGAACGCATATTGGTCTACAGCCATTGCTGATGATGTACTTAGCACTAGTACAAGGCCAACACTGCTAGCTAGAGTTTGTTTTTTTAGGTTGAAAGTCATAAGTTATTTTCCAGATTAAATAGTTTGTTAATTGAGATGGGTTAAATATGAATGTCAGTGTGTTCTGATTCGAGATGGAATTTATTGTTTTTTTGGAACCCAGTTAACTAATAAATGATTATAAAAAATAAAAAGTTAGCTATATCAGTTGTTTATAATTTCTATTGTATTTTTATACAGCACTAATTCTTGTTGATGTTGAGCTTTTCGCCAGCTGTAGAGCCTATTGCACTAAAATAAACAAACTTGAGAGAGAGAGACTACTGAAAGTTAAATATTAGGATTTGGTATTAGTTTGTGGTTTGATATGAGAGGTTTTTCAACAATTGGATTAGTTGTTGGTTGGCGGATTTATTTGAAAGATGCTTCTAAAGTTGATAAATAAAAAGAAGTCAATGACTTTTTAAGAAAGAGTGCTAAGCGAAGTGTTTCTTCAGCACTCTATGGGGTTTATCTTCACGAAAGTGTTGGTCAACTATCTAAAACTTCGTACTTTGGTGACTAAAGAGGGAATTGTTTGGAACATCTCTCTTACGTCTGAAACATATTGTGCAGGAACATAAATTGCGCAGATTCGCATTATGCTAATACCACCGATACTAACGGGATGTGAGGTAAACTTAGCACGCAGCGGGACAAATGAGTCTAAACCGATTAGTACTTCATAGTTGTCCTCGCTGAGTAACCCGAGTTTGGCATAATGATTAAGACATTCGTGGTAGTTGCGAGTGTAATGAAGGCTAACCCCTTGGCTTATGGGTTGATTGCGATACAAGTTGTTAAATGTATTACCCCTTTCTCCAGATTTTAGTCCGTCGGATCGATGGAACCAAGGGGTACAGTCTATATCCTCAGCCGATAATAACGCTCGGAATTTTACCAACCCTTCTAAAGCGCTTGAATCAGTGCCATGAACAAAATGTACGCCTAATTGCTCCATATCCTCTAATTGAAGATCTCTTTTGGTAAGTTTAAGTGGAGGTAGAAAAGAGGCTTTATTTCTAAACATGATGTTTTCCTTAACAGTGAATGTTCGAAAGTGATGCGTTGAGAATTCATTATTGGTATTAGTTAAGGGGGTAAGTAAAAGAATAAGTCCTAATAAAAAATAAAAACGATATAAATCATTGGGTAACCATATTGATAATTAGGTAGTTTAAAACGGTGTTTTGACGGTTTACTATCATTTCAGCAATTCGTTGGTGTACAAGGTGGGAGGATTTTGGGTTCATACAAAGTCAAATAGTTCGTTATAATCTCTCAGCAGCAGTTGCTATTAATAGAGAGCAAAATGAAGACCAAATTGATCACGCGTGAAGGCTACAACAAACTGAAACAAGAACATGATTACCTCTGGAACGAGCGACGTCCTGAAGTCACTAAGATAGTGACGTGGGCGGCGAGTTTAGGTGATCGCTCTGAAAACGCAGACTATACCTTCAATAAGCGTTTGCTTCGCCAAATCGATCGCCGTGTTCGCTTTCTGCGCAAGTTCTTACCTGAGGTCACCATCGTTGATTATTCACCTCAACAAGAAGGGAAGGTCTTTTTCGGTGCCTGGGTGGAGATTGAGAATGAAGAAGGTGAAACCATGCATTTTCGGATTGTAGGTCCCGAAGAGATTTACGGTGATGCAAAAGGCTATATATCGATTGATTCTCCGATGGCGAGGGCGCTGCTAAAAAAACAAGTGGATGATGAGGTAGTGGTGAAGACTCCTCAAGGAGATAAGGAGTGGTTTATTAACTCCATCACTTACCAACAGCATTCTGAATAAATAGAGCGACTTGAGCTCCTAAAGTGGTATGTCTTTGAGAGCTCAAATTGCGTGCTGTGATTTATAACAGAGCTAACTCGTCCGTTTTGTGTGTGGGAGCTGAGCGGCGGTCTCGTTGCACTTTTTGATGATGGCTTAGTAACGATAACACTCGCCCTTCATCGTGTATTTGTTCAAAGAATGGGTTGGCATCGAGTGCGGTTAAATCACATTCAAAGATACTTAGCTCACCAACTTGGCGTTTCTCAGGAATATAAATATCAGACATCAAGGTTTTCGCGTAAGGCTTGATGGCGGTAACGAAGATTTTTTTCCCTTCAAATAACTGGCAAGCATGTCGATGAATCTGGCGATGAAGTGGTTTGTCCTGGGCTAAGTAGCTAAGCAAGCAGCCTTGGCCGCTGGAATCTTTGCCATAGACAATATGACCGACCATCGCCTGTTGATGCAAAGCGACCACCACATTCACTTCTTTTACCGACATAGCACTGATTAGGTCTTGAAAACTGATATTGCGGTAGTGCTGCTGGGCGTACTCTATTTGTTCGCGATAGAGAGTAGGCAGTTGCGTCCAAGAGTAGCTGACGAACTTTTCGATTGAGCAGGGATAGACGGGTTCATTGCCGATAAAGAACTCATCGTACTTTGCTACGCCTTGTATGAGTCGCCGCTCTTCTTGGCTGTAGCGATAGGGCAGTTGGAAAAAGGCAGCCACACCAGCGCGACGCATTAGAGAGGGCTGTCCATTGCCGTGCTCCCATTTACTGAGCATAGGTTGGTTGACCCCTTGAAAAGCCCGATGAGACAAGCTGAGCGCTTCAACGAGTTCTAGTTGAGACAGACCATTGACGCTGCGCCAGTACTTAAGTGCGGTGGCAAAACTGTCACGGGAAAATTGTGGCTCCCATTGGGACGATATGGTCATAACCCTCTCCTTGATGTATCGAGACCAGAGACGTTACTTAGGGTATATGAGAGCGGCGCTTTGGGCTGTGAAAACCCTATTACAAAGCGTTACAAAGCGTTAGCGAACGCGAGAATTATGACGCTTTGGTTAATCATGTTTCAGAACAAAAAGTCTGGCAACATACAATAAACACCATTCATATCACACAGAATGGTATCGAAGGCAGCTAATATAGACCATAATTAATAAACGCTAACAATTCTCTGCACAACTTTTGTCCAAGGAATGTTACATTTACCGCTGAACCTTTGGTTTGCTTCATAAAATAGCAAGTTGAGGGTGTGAATTGCTTTTTAGTGGTGGAATCGAATATGCAAGAAAATCACAAGATTTTAGTTGTTGATGACGATGCACGTCTCCGTGCATTGCTAGAGCGTTACTTATCAGAGCAAGGATTCCAAGTACGCAGTGTTGCTAACAGTGAGCAGATGGACCGCCTGTTAACCCGAGAAAACTTTCATTTGATGGTATTGGATTTAATGCTACCAGGTGAAGATGGCCTGTCGATTTGTCGTCGTTTACGTAACGCCAACAACATGTTGCCGATTCTAATGCTGACAGCGAAAGGCGATGAAGTAGACCGTATCGTTGGCCTTGAGGTCGGTGCGGATGACTACTTACCAAAACCGTTTAACCCGCGTGAGCTATTAGCTCGTATTAAAGCGGTGTTGCGCCGCCAAACCATCGAAGCGCCAGGTGCACCAAGTCAAGAAGAGTCTGTGGTCGAATTCGGTGACTTCCGACTAAACCTTGGTACTCGTGAGATGTTCCGCGGTGAAGAGGCTATGCCTCTGACGTCTGGTGAGTTTGCAGTGCTTAAAGCATTGGTTACCAACGCACGTGAGCCAATGTCGCGTGATAAGCTAATGAACATGGCTCGTGGCCGTGAGTACTCAGCGATGGAGCGTTCCATTGACGTGCAAATTTCTCGCTTGCGTCGTATGTTAGAAATCGACCCGAGTAAACCTCGCTACATTCAAACCGTGTGGGGTCTAGGTTATGTCTTCGTGCCGGACGGTAAAGAAGCATAATTGATTGATAAGGCTCTGGATGGATTCAGAGCCTTTTTTGTTTATTATCCTGTCTCGATCTTCGCTCCAAAGGAAACCTTATGCGCTTTCGTAGCTCCTTCACCCAATCTATCCTGTTGTTTTTCTCTCTGTTAGTTGCCAGCCAAGTTTTCTCATACTACGCCGTGTACAACTATGCGTTGCTGCCGAGCTTGCAGCAGTTCAACAAGATCTTGGCTCATGAGTTGGTGTTTTTCCTAGAAGATACGGAAGATGTCGATGGGCAAATTGAAATGGATGCGCCTTTGCGTAGGCAGGTGTTAGCTCAGTTGGGCGTGACCATTCATGCGGATGATGGTCCTATGGCAAGTGAGTTTAACCATGCGTTGCCTATCGACTTGATGAGCGAAGAGATGAGCGACGAGCTACAAACCGAGACTGAGGTTCGTCTGATACTTGGTGAGGAGAGCTATATTCTATGGATGCAAATCGCCGCGCTACCAAACTCCCTGATCCGTATCCCGCTCTCTGAGCTGCAAGAAGAAGACTTTGCCCCGCTGTTTCGTAATAGCTTAATTATGGCGCTGCTTGTCCTTGCTGGTGGCTGGCTGTTTATTCGCTTGCAGAACCGGCCACTGACGGCTCTGGAAAATGCGGCGAAGCTAGTAGGGAAAGGAGAAATCCCACCGCCACTGCCAGAAAAAGGGGCGTCGGAGATCCGCTCAGTCACTCGAGCCTTTAACCAAATGGCAAAAGGCATCCAAGAGCTTGAACAAGACCGCACGCTATTAATGGCCGGTATCAGTCATGATATCCGCACGCCGCTGACACGTATTCGCCTTGCTACAGAGATGATGTCGCCAGAAGACAGCTACTTGGCGGAAGGCATTATCAGTGATACTGAAGAATGCAACGAAATCATCAGCCAGTTTATGGACTATCTGAAACCAGTTAACACTCAGTCGTTCGAACCGCTTAGCCTGAATGATATTGCCTCGGATATTGTCTCGTCTGAAGGGGGGTATGAGATCCAAATCGATTTTGACCCTATGGCGCGCATCAAAGACATCGAAGGGAGTCCTATCGCCATCAAACGTGCCATTACTAACCTGGTGGTGAATGCCGTGCGTTATGGGAATGGCTGGGTGAAGGTGACGACAGGTATGACCGCTGATAACAAACTGGCGTGGGTGACGGTGGAAGACAATGGTCCGGGTATCGACCCAGATCAAATCAGCCGTCTATTCGAACCTTTTACACGTGGCGATACCGCTCGTGGTAGTGAAGGTACGGGGCTGGGTCTAGCGATAGTTAAACGTATCATTAGCCAGCATCACGGCTCAGTGAGTATCTCGAATCGCAGTGAAGGCGGCTTGAAGGCGCAAGTGAGCTTTCCTGCGGTGAAGAATGGGAAGAATATGATTCCTAGGACCTAGGACCTAGGATCAAGAATCCTTACGCCTTAGCGTAAAACTCTCTATCACCTAACCAGCGGTCGATAATCTTCTTAGCGTTGTCCGGATATTGTTCATGAACATGACGGGCAATGCGCTGTACCTCTGGCACTAAGCGCTGGTCACGAACTAAGTCGGCGATCTTAAAGTCAGCCAAGCCGGTTTGTTTGGTACCAAGCAACTCGCCAGGGCCTCGAATCTCTAAATCTTTCTGAGCAATGACAAATCCGTCATTGCTTTCTCTTAGCACGCCTAAGCGCTTCTGAGCGGTTTTAGACAGTGGAGAGTGATACAACAGCACACAGTGACTTGCAACGCTGCCACGTCCCACACGGCCGCGCAGCTGGTGTAGCTGTGCCAAACCAAGGCGCTCTGGGTTTTCGATGATCATCAAGCTGGAGTTGGGAACATCCACCCCGACCTCGATCACTGTGGTAGCAACCAAAAGATGCAGCTCGTTGTTTTTAAAACGCTGCATCACATCTTGCTTCTCCGCCGGCTTCATGCGGCCATGCACCAAGCCAATCTTAAGATCGGGGAGTTTGCGTTGTAGGTCTTCGGCGGTATCCGCGGCGGCTTGCGCTTCAAGCACTTCAGACTCATCAATCAAGGTGCACACCCAATATGCCTGTTTGCCTTCATGAAGGCAGGCATTTTTGACGCGTTCAATCACATCATCACGCTTGGTATCGGGAATAGCGACCGTTTGAATCGGGGTTCGCCCCGGCGGCAGTTCGTTAATGACTGAGGTTTCTAAATCTGCATAGGCGGTCATCGCCAGAGTTCTAGGAATCGGCGTGGCCGTCATGATCAACTGGTGCGGGTAGAAGCCTTGCTTAGCGCCTTTCGCACGCAGCTCGAGTCGCTGGTGGACACCAAAGCGGTGCTGCTCATCAATGATAACGAGTGCCAAGTTGTTAAACTCGACCGATTCCTGAAACAGCGCATGGGTGCCGACAACCATTTGAGCTTCACCACTGGCAATGCGTGCGAGCTCAGCTTCTTTCGCTTTGCCTTTCTGCTTACCAGCCAGCCAGCCCACTTGAATGCCCATCGACTCAAACCAGCCAGCAAAGTTAATCGCATGCTGCTCAGCGAGCAATTCAGTAGGTGCCATCATTGCCACTTGATAGCCATGCTCAATCGCGCGCACCGCAGCCAAGGCTGCGACTAGGGTTTTACCCGATCCCACATCTCCCTGTACTAAGCGCATCATAGGGGTAGGTTTTTGCAGGTCGGTTTCAATTTCTTGAACCACGCGAGCTTGAGCGCCTGTTGGTGAGAAAGGGAGTTGCTCCAAAAGCTTTTGTTTAAGCGTTTGTACCGGATCTAGTGCAATCGCAGCATCTTGTTGACCTTTACTGCGTACGGCGAGCATCGACAAGTTCTGCGCCATGAGCTCTTCAATGATCAAGCGCTGCTGAGCCGGGTGTTTGCCTTCATCAAAATCGTCGAGGTTAATGTTCGGCGGCGGGCGGTGAATAATGTGTAGCGCTTGGCTAAGCGTCATTTGTTGGTTGTACAAGCCACTTGGCAGTAGCTCATCAACAGCGGCACCATCCATGAGCTCTAGCGCTTGGTCGGTTAAACTCTTAAGAGTCAGTTGTCTCAAGCCTTCAGTTGTCGGGTAGACGGGCGTCAGAGTTTGCTCGAGCTTTGGCGTTTTCCCCTCTGCATGAAACTTGTATTCAGGATGGATGATTTCAAGGCCGTGATTGCCGCGCTTCACTTCACCATAGGCAATAACAACACGCCCCTCGGAGAAGTTATTCTTCATCGCCGCTGTGAAGTTGAAAAAGCGTAGGGTAATGGTGCCATTGCCATCACTGACTTTTACAGTCAGCATTTTACGACGGCCAAAGGCGACATCACTACTCATCACTTTACCTTGCACTGACCCCCAAAGACCCGGGTGCAGTTTGACGATAGGGTAGATGCGTGTGCGGTCTTCATAGCGATGAGGCAAGTGAAACAGCAGATCTTGCACCGTGTGCAATCCTACCTTTTCAAGTTTCTCTGCGACTTTTGCCCCTACGCCAGTAAGCGAAGTTAAAGGAATTGCCGACAGTAACTGAGCCATATTCACCATCCATCAGAGTGTTAGATGGGAATATTCAAGCATTTAACTGTCTTTTTGTACAGTTTTATACAAGGGGTGGCGATTAATTTGAGTGCGGTGATTTTATAGGTTCGTCATTCCACTGGCCGTGCGCCTACGCAGGCAGGAATCTTGCTGAGGCTTGGTGCGCGTTTTGAGTAGGCCCCTGCCTGCGCAAGGGTGACGATCATTTTGGATGTGGGGTCTTCACGGTACATGTGTCAATTATAAAGAATCATACAAGTCCGCCCAATCAGGATTGATACTCTTAATAAGATTCTCTTTCCATTCACGCTTCCACTTCTTTACCTGCTTTTCTCGTTCAATTGCAGAATACATTGATTGATGAAGTTCAAAAAAGACCAACTTGTGAACGTGGTACTTTTTAGTAAAACCATCAACAACACCGATTTTGTGTTGCCAAACTCTTTGCTTGAGTTGAGAGGTGACACCAACATACAAAACTTTGTGGTTGTTGGAAGACAAGATGTAGACACATGCTCGCTTCATAGAAGTTGCTCAAATAGCAGAAGCTTACCACTTGAGCATTTTCGGATTGCGAGTAACTTCAAACGGGTGAGAAAACCAGTCTTAACTCAAACTTTGCTACTTCTTCTGCATCTCTTTCCACCATGACTCATCCGCCACAATCTGACCTTCATCATCCAGCGGTGGGTAAGGCATGTTCTTCTTCTTAGCGACTTTGGCGAGAACCGGGTGGCCGCGTTCGAATAAGATACGATGGATGGTTTCTTCTGGCAGAACACTGGTATCGCGATCGTACATACCTGCAAGTTGGCGCTGTCGTTGTGCTTCGAACAGAATGAGTGCGCTAGCAACCGAGACATTGAGCGACTGAACCATGCCGACCATGGGAATAATGATGTCCTGATCCGCTTCACCGAGCGCATTTTGAGTAATACCGTTCTTCTCGCCACCAAGGATGATTGCGGTAGGTTTGGTGTAATCGATATCGCGAAAATCGACTGCAGAATCGGACAGGTTGGTCGCAAGAACCTGCATGCCTTGTGATTTGAGCTCACGAATCGCACCGGTTACCGTATCGTGCGTCTCTACTTCCACCCAGTTTCGTGCGCCGGCTGAGGTATGGCTTAAGGTGCGCATCTTCTCATCTGGCCAAACTGCATGGACTTTGTGGACGCCGGCCGCGTCGGCAGTGCGAATCACCGCAGAGACATTATTTGGCTTGTGAACTTGCTCCAGCAGTAAAGTCAGGTCGGGTTGGCGTGCCTTGAGCACTTCCTGAATTCGATTGTAGCGTTCTAAATTCATTGGGATGTTCCAAATAAAACGGGCTCGATATTCATCGAACCCGTATTAAATCAAAGGCTGTGCTAGTTCTTGCGACGTCGGACGCGAAGCGCGTGCGGCATCACGCGAATGCGCTTCATAATGCCAGCAAGGTGTACACGATCTTTGGTCGTTAGCAAAACGGTCACCGTATACAAGCGGCCATCACGCTCCTCGGTTGAGATGCCGTGAATGTTAGACCCTGTTTTGGCAATCACATTGGTCAGCTCAGCCAGCGCACCTTGGTGGTTTTGCAGATCGACTTTCAGCTCAGCAGTAAACTCCTGCTCGAAGTTGTCGCTCCACTCAACAGCCATGTACTTATCCGGCTCTTTTTGGTGACCACGAACGTTTGGACACGTCTCGCGGTGAACCACAAGGCCACGACCTGGGGACACATGCGCAATAATGTGATCGTCTGGGATCGGGTGACAGCAGTTGGCGAACGTCAGCAAAATACCTTCCGCGCCGCGGATTGGTAGCTTTTTGCCTGTCGTTGGTACCGAGCTGGTTTGCGTCAGTTCGTCAGTATCACCTAACAGGCGACGCGCAATGACGATGCTCATTAACTCGCCTAAGCCGATATCAGCCAGCAAGTCATCCACAGAGTCGAGCTTAAGATCAGTCAGCACTTCATTGATGTTATCTGGGTAGATGGTATCAATAGAATGACGACCCAACGCATGGTTGAGTAAGCGGCGACCCAGTACGATGGACTCTTCGCGGCGCATCGTCTTAAGGACCTGGCGGATCTTAGTGCGAGCACGGGATGTCACAACATAGTTTAGCCATGCAGCATTTGGACGAGCGCCCGGTGCACTGATGATCTCAACTGTTTGGCCGTTCTTAAGCGCTTTACTTAGCGGGTAAGGATTACGGTCAACACGTGCACCAACGCAGGTATTACCCACATCGGTATGAACGGCGTAAGCAAAGTCGACGGCGGTTGCGCCAAGTGGCAACTCAACAATACGACCTTTTGGTGTGAACACGTAAATTTCGTCTGGGAACAGATCGGATTTTACGTTTTCAATAAATTCAAATGAGTTACCAGCACTTTGCTGTAGCTCAAGCAGGCTTTGCATCCAGCGCTGCGCTTTAATTTGCGCCGTAGTGCCAGTGCGATCGCCGTTGCCTTTGTAAGCCCAGTGCGCCGCGACACCTTTATCCGCCATTTGATCCATATCTTCAGTACGGATCTGCACTTCAACGGGCACACCGTGAGGGCCAACCATTGAGGTGTGTAGGGATTGGTAGCCGTTCGCTTTTGGTACCGCGATGTAATCTTTCATGCGGCCAGGACGAGGCTTGTACAGGCTATGGACTTGACCAAGTACACGATAACAGGTGTCCGCCGTGTCCACGATAACGCGGAAGGCATAGATATCCATGATGGTGTGGAAACGCTGCTCTTTGGTTTTCATCTTGTTGTAGATGGAGAACAGGTTCTTTTCACGACCCAAAACGCGACAGTTCAGACCGACTTCTTCAAGACGACCTTCAATTTCGCTGTGGATACGTTGGATCATTTCCTTACGGTTACCACGAGCAGCTTTCACCACTTCTTTTAGAACGCGATAACGGTTTGGATAGAGCGCTTCAAAACCTAGCTCTTCAAGCTCGGTCTTGATGTTGTGAATACCTAGACGGTGCGCAAGCGGCGCATAAATCTCTAGGGTTTCACGAGCGATACGACGTTTCTTGTCAGGACGAAGCGCGCCCAATGTACGCATGTTATGAGTACGGTCACTGAGCTTAATCAAGATCACGCGGATGTCTTGCACCATGGCAAGCACCATCTTGCGGAAGTTCTCCGCTTGAGCTTCTTTGCGATCTCGGAATTTTAGCTTGTCGAGCTTAGAGACGCCGTCCACGAGTTCCGCGACGGTATTGCCAAACTGTTCTTCTAGCTCTTCTTTGGTGACTTCCGTATCTTCAATAACATCATGCAACAGAGCTGCTTGAAGCGTTTCAATATCCAGACGCATTTCTGCGAGGATACGAGCAACCGCAACCGGGTGGATGATGTATGGTTCACCGCTAGAGCGGGTCTGCCCTTCATGGGCATCTCTTGCTACCACATAAGATTGACGCAGAGCCTCAATTTGAGGCTCTGTTAGGTATTCTTGGGCAACGTCTTTAAGGCTATCGAATAGGTACAAATTATAGGCCCGAACGTCGATGGAACTCTGGTGGATAGGTCGAATTAACGGTTGTGAGCGATGCTGCTTACTGCCGCTAGTTCTGCAGCTTCTTGCTCTTGCTGCTCTTGACGCTCGCGTGCGTCTAGTACTTCTTTTGTGATCAAACCTTCTTCGATTTCGCGTAGAGCGATAACCGTTGGCTTATCATTTTCTTCTGGCACTAGTGCATCTTTACCACCGATTTGCATCTGACGTGCGCGGCGAGCCGAAATAAGAACTAGGTCGAAACGGTTACCAACTTTTTCAACAGCGTCTTGAACAGTTACGCGTGCCATAAGAACTCCAATAGTTAACTAAATTTTTGATGACGAGAAAGTATACAGGCTATTACATTTAGATTCTAGATCACAAATGATCCGTTTAGCTACTGTTACTTGGGTTTTAATTGCGCGCTACCTTCGAAGTAGCACACTCGTCATCCCTTTGAAAAAGGGGATCTCGTGCGGCAAGTGACTCGCATTACTTGAGCGCAATACTTGCTGATAAAGATCCTCACTTTCGTGAGGATGACGGTATATTTCTTGAACTTGGTTTGTGCTAGAGAAGTCATTACTCCGCTAGCAGCGCATCCAACATACCTTTATATTTCACCGCTTGCTTGTCTTGTTTCAAGCGCTCAGCACGTAAAATGGCTTTAAAATCAACCAGTGCGCCATCAAAGTCATCGTTGACGATAACATAGTCGTACTCGTTGTAGTGTGACATTTCTGATTTTGCTTCGCTCATGCGTTTTGCGATCACTTCATTGCTATCTTGGCCGCGAACGTTCAAACGGCGTTCTAGCTCACTGTTTGAAGGCGGTAGGATAAATACGCTTTTCGCTTGAGGCATTTGCTCACGGATTTGACGTGCGCCTTGCCAATCGATGTCTAGGAAAACATCGATGCCTTTATCTAGGGTCTCTTCAATCCACAGGCGAGACGTGCCGTAGTAGTTACCGAATACTTCGGCATACTCTAGGAAAGCGCCTTGTGCGATCAGTGATTCAAACTCTGATTTTTCAACGAAGTGATAGTGCACGCCATCTTCTTCACCAGGGCGCATGCCACGAGTGGTGTGAGAAACTGAAACCTTCATTGCGTAGGTTGGGTTTTTTTCCAACATCGCTGAAATTAGGCTCGATTTACCAGCGCCGCTAGGAGCCGATACGATATAAAGGGTGCCTTTACCAATCATTTGTCAGTGTCCGCATTCTTGGGTTGAAGGAATAGAAGCAGGTCAGTGCCTTCTTCTATTTTAGATAACACACTGGCCGAAGTGCTGAAATTTCGGCCAGAAAAATGGAGGCGAAGAGTATCACAAACCTAGATGCAGACTCAACCGTCTTGTGGATAACTTTCTAAGCAGATTGCCGTGTGGTAGTGAGCCATTTCTCCAGTGTCGCAAGGAGCATTTTTGAGTTGATGGGTTTGGTGATGTAGTCATCCATCCCCACTTCCAAGCAGCGCTCGCGATCCCCTTGCATAGCATTAGCGGTCATGGCGATGATGGTGACATTGGGGTCAACTACTTTGCTCTCGGGCTTGCGAATCATAGTGGTGGCTTCAAAACCATCCATTACAGGCATTTGGCAGTCCATAAATACAATGTCAAAGCTGCGCTCACGGAGGATATCGAGAGCTTGCTGACCATTTTCTACCAAGTCGACGCTGACCTTAAATTTAGACAGTAGCGATTTGACCACCACTTGATTGGTCTTCATATCATCAACAACCAACACGTGGGCATGAAACTCAGGTGCTTGAGTCGGCGAGTGCTTGGTAATAAACAGCATACTTTGATCATCGACCCCATCAAGCGCGGCAACGCGAGACAAAACGTCGAATAGCTCTGCTTGTTGTGTCGGCTTGGTGAGATAAGCGCTGAATCCGTTGTCCTTGACCAATTTCATGTCGCCTCGCTGCACCACGGAAGAGAGCATCACCAGCCTGGTTGAACGCAAATTGTCATCCGCTTTAATGCCGCGTGCCAATTGGATACCGTTAGTCTGTGGCATCTCATAGTCAAGGATGGCAATGGAGTAGGGAGCACCAGTGTCATACGCCTTCGTGAGCATGGACATCGCTTCTTGGGCAGAGCTGGCCTGTTGATATTCGATAGCCCAGTTAGAAAGCAGTTGCCCCACCAATTGCCTATTAATCGGGTTGTCATCCACCACCAAGATACGTTGCTGCTTGAGATCCCCTTTAGGGGCATAGTGAACATCTTTTTCGGCCAGATGGGGCAGCGGTACTTCAAACCAGAAGGTTGAACCTTCGCCAATTTCGCTGTGAACGCCAATCTCACCACCCATAAGTTCAACCAGCTTTTTACTTATTGATAGCCCTAAACCTGTACCGCCATATTTTCGGGTGGTGGAACTGTCGGCTTGGGTAAACTTATCAAACAGTTTGTCTTGATGGGCTTTCTCGATACCGATCCCCGAATCGACCACAGAGAACTTTACGCTGTCGAACTGTTCATTTTTTGGTTGGACAGAAACATAAACGGCCACTTGACCTTGTTCGGTGAATTTCACTGCGTTACCAATCAGGTTGACGAGAATTTGTCTAATGCGTCCCGGATCGCCAATGTGCCATTGAGAGAGTACTGGATTGGCAGGGCAGATTAACTCCAGTTTCTTTTGAGAGGCACCTAGGTAGAGCGTCGCGCCAATGTCTTCGATAAGTTCAACGAGGTTAAATTCCAACTGCTCTAGGTCGATTTTGCCAGCTTCAAACTTAGAAAAATCCAGAATATCATTGATGATTGCCAGCAGAGACTCAGCGCTGTCTCTTGACGTTCGGGCAAGCTTGAATTGCTGCTCATCAAGTTCGGTATCGAGCAGCAGGTCAGTCATACCAATCACCCCATTCATTGGAGTGCGGATTTCATGACTCATGGTAGAGAGAAACTCGCTTTTTGCGTGCGCCGCCGAACGTGCTTCTTCCGTTGCTTGTTGTAGTTGCTGGTTATGTTCAAGCATTTGTTGCTCTTTGAGGGCTAAGGAATCCGCCATATTAATAAAGCCGGTACTCAGGCGGCTGATTTCATCGGTTTGATTAAAGTGGTGCTGAGGGAGTGATATTTTGTAATCGCCTTGACCTACATGTTTGGTGGCGTCTAGTAAAGCTTCTAATCTTTGCACCAACTGCCGAGACATAAAAAGCAACACCACTAAACAAATGATGGCCAGAGCCAGACCAAGTGCACCAAGCACTAAATTGCGATTTGTGTTCAATACGGTCTGCATCGCTTGTTGAGATATTTGCTGATTTTGTAAATCGAGAATCGAGCGGATCCGTTCGATTCGCTGTGTCGCTAATGGGAACCAAAACTCGGGGGTAATATCCTCAAGCCCATCCTCAAGTGTTCCTGATGTGACGAACGTTGATTCAATGTCATCAATTTGCTTATGGACACCCCAATTGATAATAGGCATGTAGAGGGACTCTGGCGCATGTTGACGCAGTAAGCGCAGATTCCAATCGAAACTTCGAATGTAATAACCCGCATCGATCATCTTATCGTTTGAGATGGCTTGCTCAGGCGCTGCAAAAATACCATTGAGAATGCCGCGAGATTGCCCTGCGCGCTCTTTGAGCCAAAGCAAATGGACATGATGCAGTAAATCATCAACTAAGTCTGGGGATTCGATAGAACTGACAAGGGCATCATAAATAGTTAATGCTTGCTCGATAAGCCCTGAGTAGTGCTTGAAGGAATATTCGCCGACACCATGATCAACGAACTCCCTTACCATCACGGTATGCTCAATAGCACGATCAAGTAATTGAATTTGCTCACTGAAAGCCTGTTCGATGTCGCTGTGCTTGCTGGATAAGCTCCGCCATTGCTCGCTTGCTTTATCGGCTTGCGCTCTTGCCGTAATGAGTTTTTGTTTGGTGGTTTCATCTAGATTAGATTTATAACCTTCAGATAGCCCGCGCTCGACAGCAAAGTGGTGAGCAATGTTATCAAGCGAATGAGCGACGTTGAGAAGTTCGATGGTTTTGGTGGCCTCCGCATTTCTATCCACGAGTGAGCGGATCACTTGATAGCTCATGGTTAGAACAACGATGAGTAACCCTAATACAATCAATGATGTTTGGGTTCTCAGGGTTAAGTTACGTATCGCGGTTGGCATGCATGCCCATCCTGTTTCTTAGCGTATTTCAGCAGTATAGGAGACGAACTGCTAGGTTCCGATATTTGCGTTTTTTATGAATTCAATAAGACATAAATGGCAAACGTTTGCTTATTTATCAAGGTGTTGTTTTGTAAGGCTTTGAAGCTAGTTCGAAAAGTGTTGATTTATTCCTGTCAGCAATTAGAATTCGCGCCAATATTCTTATTGCGCATACGTTTGCGTCGGCGTGTTTTCTATCTTAAAAGGTACCACTGTGAGTGCAGAATTAGCGGGTCAGAGACAGACCAACCCTTCCTTTATCGAAGCGACCTTCAAGGTGAGTGAGCGTAAGTCTACGATTGGCACTGAGGTGTACGCAGGCTTTATTACCTTTCTAGCGATGAGCTACATTTTGGCGGTCAATCCGGCTATTTTGGGCGATATTCCTGGTATGGATCGCGGTGCAGTATTTACCGCAACGGCGCTGGCGGCGGCGTTTGCGACGCTGATTATGGGTGTTTTTGGCAACTATCCGGTGATGCTTGCTCCTGGTATGAGCATGAACGGCTTTTTCAAAGGCATGCTGTTAAGTGGTTCGGTAGCGCTGGTTTGGCATGAGGCACTGCTTGGCATCTTTTTCTCAGGCATCATCTATTTGATTTTATCGATGACTAAGATCCGTAAGGCGATGATTGAGTCGATTCCAGAAGACCTCAAGCTGGCGATTACGGTTTCACTCGGTTTGTTTATTGCGTTCTTGGGTCTTAAGAACGCAGGTATCATCGTTTCAAACCCAATCATTTTGGTGAGTATGGGCGATATTCTAAACCCTCAGGTCATGATCGCTTACATCAGTATTTTTATTGCGCTTGGTTGTATGGTTCGCGATATCAAGCTGGCGACATTTATCTCATTCATCTCCGCTATTATTTTGACTATCCTTGCCGACACTTTTATGGGCACGGCAAACGCACCACTTCCAGAACAGCTTGTGGCAATGCCGCCAAGCATGGCTGGTAGCTTTGGTGCGATCTTTGATTTTTCTGGCCTAACGGCAGAGAAGATGTTCGACTTGCTGTTTATCGTTATTATCTTCTTGATTGTCGACTTCTTTGATGGATTGAGCACGATAGTGGGCGTGGGCCGCGATGCAGGCATCATCGACAAAGATGGCAAGGTGCCAAATGCGCGTTCAGCACTCGTTGCTGACGCAGGTGGCACTGTGATGGGTTCGCTGCTTGGCACAACGTCGGTAACGGCATTCTCTGAATCGGGCATTGCCTCTTCTCAAGGTGCGAGAACTGGTCTTGCGGCGGTTGTGGTAGCAGGCTTGTTCTTTGTGTCACTGTTCCTTTACCCGCTATTCTCCTTGTTCTCAGCGGCCATGGTGGCGCCAGCAATGGTGGTGGTAGGCATTTACATGATTGGCCGCTTAGGGGATATCAAGTGGGATAAGAAAGAGTCTCGCATTGCTGCCTTCTTTACCATCATGTTTACCGTGCTGAGCTTCTCTCCTGCAAACGGCATGGCAATGGGCTTTATTAGCTATGCGTTTAGTATGGTTGTGGCAGGTAAGGGCAAAGAGGTTCACCCGGTGATCTATGTGTTGTCGGCGCTGTTTATGACTTACTTGGTGTTGTTGTAGTCACTAATAATCGGAATACTACCCCCCACAGCGCCGTCATTCCTGCGTAGGCAGAAATCTAATTGAGGCTTGGTGTGCGTGTTGAGTAGACTCCAGCCTGCGCAGGAGTGACAGCTATTTTAGTGCGGGAAATATTCAAGCAATAAAAAAGCAGGCATCAGCCTGCTTTTTTATCATTCAACAGAATTATTCAATATTCTGAATTTGCTCACGCATTTGCTCAATCAACACTTTAAGCTCAACGCCTGAAGCGGTGATGTCAGTGCTGATAGATTTTGAGGCTAGGGTGTTCGACTCGCGGTTGAACTCTTGCATCATAAAGTCAAGACGACGGCCTACGGCGCCACCTTTTTTCATAATGCTATTGGTTTCTTTAACGTGAGAGTCAAGGCGGTCTAGCTCTTCTGCTACATCAGATTTTTGCGCTAGAAGAATCAACTCTTGCTCAACACGAGAGGCATCTAGCTCGATTTTTGCCTCTTCAAATTTGCCCAATAGGCGTTCACGTTGCCATTCAATAATTTCTGGCATGCGAGCACGAACTCTCACGACTTCTTCAGTAATTGCATCAAGACGCTGTACGATCAACGCTTTCATGTTGTCGCCTTCACGACCACGCGCTTCAATGAAATCCGTTAGTGCGCCTTCAAAACCATCTAATAGCGCTTTGTTGATGGTGTCCATATCTTGCTCTGGTGTTTCCATCACACCTGGCCACTGCATTACTTGGAATGGATTGATGCGGCTGTCTTCGCCAGTCAGCGCCATAACTTGATTTGCTGCGCCAATCACTTGCTTAGCCAGTGTCTCATTGATGTTGAGTTCACCTTTCGCAGCTGGGTTTGCTTCAAAACGCAGATGACATTCAACCTTACCGCGCGCCAGGCGCTTACGAAAACGCTCACGAAGTACAGGCTCTAGACCACGGAACTGCTCTGGAAGACGGAAGTATGTTTCGAGATAACGTTGGTTTACAGAGCGGATTTCCCATACTGCGCTACCCCAGTCACCTTTGACCTCTTTGCGCGCGTACGCGGTCATGCTGTAGATCATGAAATGATTCCCTTGGATTCAATAAATGTGTTCAAACTGTTCTCATGTTAGCACAGCGGGGGAAGAGAAGTAATCTGGTGATTGGGGGTAGGGTAGAGAACCTAGACCCCTTTTCAGTTCTCCGCTATAATCTTCGCCCAACCTAACTCCTTCCCTAATTAAGGTAATGCCCATGCGTCCAAATGATCGCGCAGCAGACCAAGTGCGCCCAATAAAAATTACTCGCAACTACACCGCTTATGCAGAAGGTTCTGTATTGGTGGAGTTCGGCAATACCAAAGTGTTGTGTAACGCCACTGTGGAAGAGAATGTACCTCGTTGGCTAAAAGGCCAAGGTAAAGGCTGGGTGACAGCAGAATACGGCATGCTACCACGCTCGACGCACTCAAGAATGCGTCGTGAAGCAGCAAGCGGTAAGCAAGGCGGCCGTACGATGGAAATCCAACGTCTAATCGCTCGCAGTCTGCGCGCGGTAGTTGATCTAGAAGCCATGGGTGAAGTCATGGTAACGGTAGACTGTGATGTTATCCAAGCAGATGGTGGCACGCGTACTGCCTCTATTTCTGGCGCAAGTGTGGCAATGGCTGATGCGTTTGCTCACCTTGTTGCGAAAGGCAAGCTAAAGGCGAACCCAATGAAAGGCCACGTTGCCGCTGTCTCTGTGGGCATTCTTGGTGAAGATATTTTGTGTGACCTTGAGTACACAGAAGATTCTGCAGCCGATACGGATATGAATGTGGTCATGACGGAAGATGGTCGCATGATCGAAATCCAAGGCACCGCAGAAGGCGAACCGTTCAGCCATGATGAGTTGATGGCGCTACTGGCGTCAGCAAACAAAGGCATTGCCGAGATCGTAGCAGCTCAGAAGCTGGCTTTAGAAGATTGATTGATAGCTCCCGTAAGGGGGCTATTTTTTTGAGTAAGACAAAATATGGCTTGGTGAGCGCGTTGAGTAGACCCCTGCCTGCGCAGGGGTGACGAAAACCTCGAGTTTTGAGAGTAGTGGCGCGTCATTCCTGCGCAGGCAGGAATCTACTTAAAGCGATCGCTAACCTTGAATGGAACCATGTCTACCGGGGTATGGCAACAAACATACCTAAACACAACAACCGAGAGAGATAAAATGAAAGCATACCAGCGTGAATTTATTGAATTTGCATTAGAGAAAGAAGTCCTAAAATTTGGCGAGTTTACCCTTAAATCTGGTCGTAAAAGCCCTTACTTCTTCAACGCTGGGCTTTTCAATACTGGTCGTGACCTTGCTCGTCTAGGTCGCTTCTACGCAGCAGCACTGGCTGACTCAGGTATTGAGTTTGACGTGCTATTTGGCCCAGCTTACAAAGGCATCCCAATCGCAACAACAACAGCGGTAGCACTTGCTGATCACCACGATATCGACACGCCATACTGTTTTAACCGTAAGGAAGCGAAAAATCACGGTGAAGGCGGCAACCTCGTAGGTAGTGCACTCGAAGGCCGTATTATGCTGGTGGACGACGTGATCACCGCAGGCACTGCGATTCGTGAGTCGATGGAAATCATCAAAGCCAACGGCGCTGACCTAGCGGGCGTATTGGTCGCGATTGACCGCCAAGAAAAAGGCAAGGGTGAGCTATCCGCGATTCAAGAAGTTGAGCGTGACTTTGGCTGTGCGGTGATTTCAATCGTAAGTCTGACAGACCTAATTACTTATCTAGAAGAGCAAGGCGGCAACGCTGAGCATCTAGAAGCGGTAAAAGCGTACCGTGCGGAGTTTGGTATTTAATAACTCGTAACAGTTGATTAAAACAAACTGTGTTTGAATACAAAAAAAGGCCTGAATATTCAGGCCTTTTTTACTTTTGTCATTGAGGTTTATTGCTGCGGTTTGACTTTACACAGAATAGCGCCGCGGTTGTGGCTTTCAGCTATCACATCACTGCAATCAAATTGCTCTTGGTAACGTGGGAAGTCATGGGTCATTCTGTCTTTGAAGGTGATCAGATAGAATTGGTCTAGCCCTTCAAGTTGCTCTTCTGTACGCAGAACCTTTGCCTGACCATTACTGTAGTACTGACCAGAGTATGAGCGTGGATATACGTAGAAGATTTTAACTTCAGGATCCAAGCTGAGAATGAGGTGCTTATCACTACTGTCGGCAATTTTTCCCGTAGATAGCATATAGGTAGCCGCAATCAGCGCAACGGGCACGATAAGCGCAGCAATCGTCAACCAAATGGTATCTTTATTCTTCCAGAAAATCGCAATCAATAGACCAATCGCTGGTGTACCTGGTAGTACGTAGGTCGGTAGAATATTGCTTGAAACCGTGAACAAGATAAGCGGTGACAATGCCCACCAGATCGCAAAGCTCGTGAAACCGTGGTTTTGTTTTGCTTGCTCAAGGCCAAACTTAGCGCGTACCAACATGAGTACCGGTAGAATGAGTGACCACGGTAATACCGCCAGTAACCAGAAGAGCCAGATTTTACCTTTCGGCTCCTCGTGACCCGAGCCATAAAGATCACCCGTCCAGCCTGGCTCGACAAAGCGCTTGTAGTGCTCGCCCACAATGAAGTAATCGATAAATCCAGGTGTGGCGCGCTCTGCCATGATGTACCAAGGCAGCGCAATGGCTAGCATGAGCAAGGTTCCCTTGATAAGCGGGAATCGACGCCATAGCTCCACAAACGCGCCAATCAGCCCATGTTGAATGACCATCCATGGGAATACCGCCAAACCAAATAGCACAATCGCCACCGGTCCTTTTGCGAGCAGGCCAATAGCAAGACCAATAAAGCCCACATAGCCCCAAAGCGTCTCACCGCGCCAGCATTGGTAGAAACCAATCATGGCAAGTGCAAGCCCTAAGGTAAGCGCCATATCGGTCATCACAGCGCCCGCTGAGATTGAGAATACCAGCGTGGTCGATAGAACGACAGCCGCAACCAGTGGGTTGTAGCCATTCTTCTTCGCAAACCATGCAGCACCAGCCACCACAATGACGCCAGCAAGCCAGTGCGGTAAGCGCAAGGTAAATTCTGACAACCCAAAGAGCTCAACACTAGCCGCGCTCATCCACGTGAACAGTGGTGGTTTACCCCAAAACGGAACGCCATAGTCAAACAATGGTGTTAGCCAGTTACCAGTTTCCACCATCATTCGCGCCATCTCACCATAGCGTGATTCAGTTGTGTCCATTAATGGATAGAATCCAAGCGAGAGTAGACGGATTAACAACGCGGCAATGAGTAGGAACCACAGCGTTCGCTGTTTATTTATCATTTTCATATGCTCCAAAAGCGGGACTGCGGCCGAGATAAATAGTAAGGCCGATGCTGAGCAAGACGACGCTATATCATCTTGCCGAACAAAAAAACGTTCGAAGTCTCACACATTCTTCAAGTGTAGGTCAATAAAATAGCAATCAAACTATTGTTAATTTGTGTATACCGGATGACCTTACACCACCTTCTTCGTTTGTAGTGCTTGCTCAATAAGTGGTGGTACAAATTGGCTAACATCTCCTCCGTGAATAGCGACTTCGCGGACTAAAGTGGAAGAGATAAATGCATGTTCTTCTGCTGGTGTAAGGAACACACTTTCCAATCCTGGTAGCAGTCTGCGGTACATGTTCGTTAGACCAAATTCGTATTCGAAGTCAACCGTCGTGCGCAGGCCGCGGATCAGCACATTGGCCTTTTCATCTTCGGCAAAGTTAACCAATAGACCAGAAAAACCTTTTGCCGTAACGTTATCTAAGTGCTTGGTGACTTCGCGGGTGAATTGCACGCGCTCATCGAGCGTAAACATGGTGTTTTTACTTGGACTGGCAGCAATGGCGATGATGACTTCATCAAACATGGTTGAGGCACGTTCAATCAGATCTAAATGACCATTGGTTATGGGATCAAAGGTACCAGGATAAATCACACGAGATAGGCGTTTTTTCGTCACGGTATTGGCTCTTGTTAAAAGTTTGCGTCAGTGTAGCACTTTCCAGCGTTTATTAGGAATGAGGTTGCCAGAACACAATGAATTGCTATTATCCTCAAACAGCTAGGTGATAAGAGAGCAAAGATGAAAAACATACTGGTGGTTCGCAACGACAAGATAGGCGATTTTATGTTGGCATGGCCAAGCTTCGCGATGCTTAAAGCATCGATGCCGGATTGTCGAGTCACTGCCTTGGTTCCTAGCTATACCGTGGCGCTGGCAAAAGCCTGTCCGTGGATTGATGAGGTGATTGTAGATTGCGGTAAAAACGCCGACAAGCACACGCAAAAGTATCTGGTTCAAACACTAAAGGGCGCGAAGTTTGATGCATCCATCAACCTGTTCTCAACCACTTACAACGCTCTGTTAGTGTGGAAGGCGAAGATCCCGTACCGTTTGGCGCCTGCGACCAAGTTTGCTCAGCTTTTCTATAATCGACGCATCAAGCAAAAACGCTCACAAAGCGCCAAGCCAGAATACGAGTATAACCTCGATCTTGTTCGTGCATTTCTCACCGACCAGTCAATAGATATTGTGGAGCCGCGCGCACCGTATTTCTCTTTCTCTCTTGATGCGCTAGCGAAGCAAAAAGAGAAATTAGCAGTTGAGCTTGGTCTAAATAAAGCGCTGCCTTGGATTTTTGTGCATGCCGGAAGCGGCGGTTCAGCCAATAACCTCACCCTTGAGCAGTATTCTGATCTGGTTGCTGGAATCGATGGCAGTTTCAATGTGGTATTAACCGCCGGCCCTGGCGAAGAAGACAAGGCGAGGGAGCTGCAGGTTCTGTTGGCAGAGAAGCAGATAAACAGTGTGGTGTATGACAAAAATGATGGGTTGGTGGATTTTTCCTGTTCGCTTGCCTGCGCCAGTCTGTTTATCGCAGGTTCAACTGGGCCTTTGCATATCGCCGCTGCGCTTGATGTGCCAACCGTAGGTTTTTTTCCAGCTAAACGCTCTGCGACACCGCTGCGCTGGAAACCACTTAATTCAGATGGACGTCACTTGGCGTTTGCACCGCCTCAAGCCGAGGACAAAGCGAGCCAAGAGAACATGACTCGCATCGATATTGCAAAAGTAACGCAAGAGCTTAATCCTTGGGCGGCTCAGTACTTGTCCTAACCCAAAGGTCGGCGTATTTCACGAAAGTAGAGTGCGCCGATAGCAGGCACAGTAGCAAACCTTGTTTGCCATCCAAGAATCCGGCTTTGACGACGTACATCTTCACAAAGCACGCCACGGCATGCAAAATACCCTGTGAAATGCTCGATTTCTTGCCACGCTTCTCTCTTTGCTCAGCCCATGCCTTAGCGTAACCTGCAGACTTCACTAAGTAGTGGTGAATGTCATCATAGGTGTAATGGATAAGGTCGCCCTGTAGGGTTTCAACCGTCATTGACTTGTCGGTCTCGACTTTTTCGTGCACTAGGGAGTCATTGTATTGCGTAAGCTTGGTCGGGTAGAGGCGCAGAACTTTGTCTGGGTACCAACCACAGTGCTTGATGAAGCGGCCGAACACCCAGCTTAGTCGGGCAAACTGATAAATAGTGGTTGGGGCATTCTTACTGACCGCATCTAATATGCTGGCTTTGAGCTCTGGTGTGACGCGCTCGTCGGCATCAAGCCAAAATACGAAGTCCGATTGAACGTAGCTTTGTGCGATCTGTCTCTGACGGCCAAATCCAGGCCAATCACTGTTGGTATAGAACTTAGCACCCATCTCTTCAGCAATAGCCTTTGTATCATCGCTGCTGCCGGAGTCTAAGATAACAATTTCATCCACCCAGCCTTGCACTGTCTCTAGGCAAGCGCGTAGATGCTTTGATTCATTTTTTACTATCAGCGCGACAGCAAGTGTTGGTTTGGTCACTGTTATGATCCTTGGTTGATTGTTTTTCTTGTTACTCTATTGAAGCGCTTCTGATTTCACCACATGGTCAAACATCGCAACCACGCTTTCAGCTTTAATGCGCTGCATAGCATGCTTGTCTTTAACCCGTGCACGCCATTCAAGCTCACGGCTGGCTTTCCCCGTTTCAGCGACAATCGCTTCTTCATAAGCCGACACCACATAATCCAAATAACGATACGGGCCAGTGCGCTGTGGATTATGGTGAGCATACAAACCGATCACCGGTGTCTGCATTGCATTAGCCATGTGGGTTGGTCCCGTATCTGGTGCAATCACCAAATCACCCATATCAAGCAGAGCCAGCATCTGCATCAGGCTACTTTGACCAATGACGTTGGTGATTGTGTGAGAGCACAAAGCTTCGATTTTCGCGCCAAGCTCCACTTCAATCGCGGCAGGGCTACCTGCCAAGATGACCTCCCATCCTTTCTCAACGGCATGATTAATCACAGCAACATAACCTTCCGCCGTCCAGTTTTTATAGCCTTTGCTGGCGGCAGGAACAATGATGAGATTTCGCTGTCCCACTAAAAGCGGCTCTACCCAATCAGCGTGCTGCTGACTATAGTTTAGCTCCCAACTGGGAAATTCAGCAGGAATGCCGAGGGTATCATTGAAAGCGAGTAAGCCATCCAATACATGCATTTTTTGCGGAGAAGGCACTTTAACGTTGGTGAATAACTGCTGAAAATCTTGCGCTCGATCTGCATCAAAACCTAATTTGTATTTGGCTTTAATACCCAAAGTCGCGATGCTCGCGCGCAGTGCGTATTGCATGTGAAGTAGAGCATCAAATTGTTGACCATGGAGCTGGCGCCACAAATCGCGATAGCCACGCCAGCCTGCTTTTTTGTCAAATACGACGATATTGACGCCTTGAATACTTTCCAGTAGCTTGGCTTCTAATGAGCCAGTTACCCAGGTGATTTGAGTCTTAGGCCAGTGAGCTTGGATCGCTTGTACCGCAGCGATGGTGTTGCACACGTCGCCAATAGCAGAGAGGCGAAGAATGCAAATCGATTGTGGTGGAGAGGTAAACAGTGCCATAGTGCCAGCGCATTCAGTCATAGATTGGCAACGATTATGCAGCGAAGAAAATAGAATGTAAAATTTCGCCACAGTGCTAGAATCGCCGCCCTAAAACGATAGACTTTACAAATTGTTAAACTCTGTCACTCTTTGAATAGTGATTCTAAAGGATGATGTTCTATTACCATGCGGTATGAAGTGATTATGTCGGCCTATAACGACGCCGACGTCCTACAGCTAACTTTATCTGGTTATCTCAATCAGGTGGATAAGGACTTTGGTATTTGTGTGGCGGACGACGGTTCTGGGCCTGATATCAAGCAGCTTGTTGAGGAGTTTCAGCGGAAGGGGTTGAGAGTTCGTCATATCTGGCATGAAGATAAAGGTTTTCGGCGAACGGTTATTCTCAATAAAGCTGTGGCGAGCTCACAAGCGGAGAGAATTATTTTCACCGACAGTGATTGCATACCACACCCCTGTTTTGTTGCCGATCATAAGGCCGCTAGTCGTCCCAAAAGACTGGTAACAGGCCCAAGAGTGTATTTAGGCCCCGATATCACCCAGTGGTTAAAAAATGGAGACTCGTCGATTATCGAGTTAAACAGAACCTCGTTGTTGATTTGGCTCTCCATACGTAAGCAACTGTCGAAAATCGAGCAAGCAATCCGCTATCCTGCATGGTTACTGCCTTTCTTCAATCGAATGAAAACAGTATGGCCTTATGGCGCCAATTTTGCTGTCGATCGCCAAGACCTTCTGTTGGTCAATGGTTTTGATGAGGACTTCTTAGGCTGGGGTGGGGAGGACGTTGATCTCAGTCATCGTTTATCCTTGGTTGGTGTGACGGCGCATAGCTCTCTAGGACGAGCCGTGGTTTACCATCTTGAACATCCGATCCGAGAGGCAGACGATGGTGATGAAACGCTGACCCAACTTAAACAGCAAAAACTGAATACCACCGCTGCTTATTGTCGCAATGGCATGAATAAATGGTTAGATTAGGTATCTAACCACCTATTATCTACTCGGCTTCGGAGACCCAGTGCAACAAGTATCCCCCAATCCCAATACCATGATCTGGTATGACAGCACCTTTATCTCTGCGCCAGATGAGCAGCTTTTTTGCTCGGATTACTGGCAGAAACAAGACAAGGTACTCGGCAGTGCTCAAGGTCGTGGTACCACTTGGTTTGTGGAGACCGAACATTTACCGGCGGCGTTACGGCACTATCGTCGCGGTGGACTATTTGGCAAGCTAGTGCGTGACCAATATTGGTTTAATGGTTGGCACAATACGCGTAGTTTTCGGGAGTTCTCATTGCTAAGCAAGCTGATTGAGGCAGACGTCAATGTCCCACGCCCGCTCGCGGCAATGGCTGTGCGCAGTGGACTGTACTATCGCGCTGATCTTTTGAGTGAAAAGATTGCGAATGCACAAGATCTTGTCGCTATTTTGCAATCAGGTGCGCTAGAGAAACTGGCGTATCATCGAATCGGTGCAGAAATACGAGCAATGCATGATGTGGGGGTCAACCATACCGATCTCAATATTCATAACCTACTCATTGATGATCAAAACAAAGTTTGGATTATCGATTTTGATAAATGCGCTGAGCAGCCCGGTGAGAGCTGGAAGCAAGATAACCTCAGCCGTCTAAAACGTTCTTTTGAAAAAGAGTTAGGGCGTTACCAAATCCACTGGCAGTTAGAGGATTTTGATGAATTATTGAAAGGATATGAGCTAGGAAAGTAATTGACTGTTCAGACTTCATGAGTAATAGGATTATTATTACTCATGAAGTCTTTATCATGCCTGTATCAACTCACGTATGAGCCAAACACATTGAATGGCAGCTTAAGGAAGGCGGCGAGCAATACGTCCGCAAAATTGCTTGAATGCACGCTCAGCCCTTTTTTTATCGAGCTTTGGTTTTGAACCATGGTTTAGTGCCAGCCAATCTTCTAGATCGTATTCTAGTGAGAGGTTACCCCGTTGGTAAAATCTCTCCGTGACATCCAATTGCAATGCTTCCGGGGTGTCCACAATAATATTGTTGGCAATAAAGTCTCCCCAAAATGTTGACGGTAGATTAGCACTATCATCGGCCTTGCTGTTGATATGCAGTGGTTCCCCAAGCAAGTCACTTAACCATGATAGGGTAAGAAATTGCTCAGTTGCAGGGTAGCGTTGCTTTTTACCTGAGTTAAGTTCGAAGTGAATCTCCGGTATTGGTTTATTAGGCCATACTTTGAGTAGGTCTTCCGTCAGTCCAAAGTCAAACAAATCACTTTTATGGAAATGCACAGTTTTTCCATAGTGAGAGCCAATAAAGAACGCACTTGAGGTGATTATTCTTTGCTTAAAGTATTGAAACTTTGCTGCACGAGGCAGATCGTAGTACTTACAGTAAGTGTCAACAAACGCTCGGCCTGAGAGCAAATTGTCGCTACGAAGCTTAACGGCATATCGTGAGGAAACCGCTGCCAATCCGGCGTTCGAGCTCTTGAGTTGACGGTTGTTGTTCAGAACTAACGGGGTGCCATCATTAAACACCTTATTCGAGCCAGGGTCGACGGACTCGACCAGAACATCATAATCCAGACCTTCAATAGGCTGATTTTCCCAAGTAGACAAAATGATCGTCGAACTGGGAAAGAACTGACGAATCGATGCTAAGCAGCGCTGGGTGATGCCTTCGATTTGTTCTCTGCCTGGAGTTTGTTGCACTGGTCCCTGGACAACGAATGTAATGTCAGAATCATCAATCACGATAATACCCCCACTAAGCGTCATGCTTTAGAAAATCACTATATTCTGAAGGTACTCCGCAAAAAATCACCTCTTCTCTAGGAATCAAGTGATAGTGAATCTTTCGCGATGCTTGAATGAGTTCGTTATACAAAGGCGCGACATAGAGCTCACCTTTTTCCCATTGCTCTTGAGGCTTGGTCAAGTAGTGATAGTAAGCCTCAAGATACTGTTCTAAGGAATGGAAGTGGTAGAGGCCAGTACAACAAAGATCTGAGATTGGATTTTTTTCTGCCGTTTGAACGACCTCTGTACTGTCATCGGAGATAGGCTTGGCAAATGACCAGTTGTCTCCCTTGCCTCTAAATACCTCAAGGTACCCATCCCCTAGCGTGTTGAGATCAGGAAATTCGAAGTTTGGTCTAAAGGTATCAATATTAAAAATGGTGAGCGTCTGATCTTTTGAGCTCTGCTGAGACGCTTTCCATTTTTCAAGCCCCAAGGTTACCGTTTCAGCTTGCCCGCGCGTTTCATCATTTAAAATGACGATATCGAAGTTAGAGATGCCGAGAGTATTCGCTTGTTGTTCAACAAATGCTGGAGTGTCGTAAACATTACGAACAATAAATAGAAAGTGTTCGCTTTTAAAGTAGAGAGAGAAGCTTTCGACAGCATGATCAAACAAGGTTTTTCCATGTGCCATTAACATATATTTTGGCTTGTCATAACCGGCTTTAAAAAAGCGCGAACTCATACCAGCCATGGGAATTACTATCATTTTTCTAGCCTTTTCATTAGGAAAAACAGCCTAAAGGCATTGGAAAACAATGCTTGCTGGCGTTTTTTGTCATCGTTATGCAGAGGAAGCATCGACAGAAACAGTTGGATTTGCATTGCCATCAAGGAAACGGCAGAGATATCGAACTCATCAGCAATTAGCTCGATAAAGCGTTGTTGAATGGTTTTGTGTCTGGCGGGCTCATCAATGTGAAAATGGATCTGGTTTTGTTCTATTTCAACATCGTAATATCCAGCAATAATCCAGTCATACATCCCCAATATCGAGTGGCTAAGCTTAGCAATGTCGTAGCGGATGTCTCCGTAAATGGTCAAGGTACCATCAGGTGTCATCCCTCTCGGATCTATGGTTTTGATTCGAGCTGCGCGGAAATCATATAGAATATTACTAAAGCAGAAATCCCCGTGTAGAACCGAACTTGGCCAACCTTTATTACAAGGAAGGTGTTGACTACTGTGGCTCAATACTTCGGTTAACGAAACGGGAGGTTCGTTATTAAATTGCCACTTATCTGTTAGTTTTATGCCATTATCCGCGCAATATTCATTTAGTCTTACGGCGGTTTTGTTCCCGAAAAGCTCATTTAAGTGATTGGCGGAGGTATCGGCTGGAGCGTGCTCTTTTAAACAGCTCTTTAAGAACTCAATCGAGCCCAAAAGGATCTTCTCCCAAATTGCAGGAGGTAAATCACTAAATACATAAAGTTCGTTCAGCGCGGTTTGATGGAGGTACTCTAAGCGATAAGATACTTGGTTGCTTTCTACTGTACTTCCTAAAAACTGGGGTATGAACCCTCTTAAAGAAAAGGGAAGCTTAGCAAACCAGTTCGCTTCTGCTGCAATCTTATGACTTTTTACAGAAGATTTCTCCACCCAGCTCGAGTTTATTTTTAGCTCATTGAAGGCTCTCTGAGTGGTAAACGAGGCTTTGGAACGATAATAGGTGTTCACATGCCCAAAATCGAGCCAATGGTTTGAGAATGCAGGCGTAAGCCCTACCTGCTTATGGTAGCGATTTAGACCGTTGAGGAAATTCCAATTGCTCTGAGTGACCGATTTTATTAACTGCCTTGGCGAGCTGAACTTAAAGTAGCCATTGACGACGTTATGCGAGTTGCTTTCAATTTGGTTATGACTATCCTTTAGCCACTGCATGTCATCATTGGTGACGACCGCCCAATTGTAGCTGTCAGTTACATCGGACACGCCGACTATGTCATCGCCTCGAGGTAGTTCAGTAAAAAGTGTATCACCGAACAATACGTGCAGCGGTGTATCTAGCGAATGCTCACTAAGATTTAATGCTGCGACCAAAGATGCACCAAGAGACAGGCCATCAGGAGTCTCGAGCACGTCAACATTTTCACTTTCCAGCCATCTCTTGTCTGTACTGGATACTTGGTAAGACTCGGGTATTGAAAGATAGACTTTCACCCCTTTCGGTGCCAGTTTAACTTGATGCTGAAACAGTCTACGATTTCCTAAAGGCAAAAAGCTTGGCGGAATCATTCCAAACTCGGATTGGAGTTCTTGGCCAACGTATGCCGCAGACATAATCAGGAACATGCTTTTTCCTTTTCGAGCAGTTCATTGATTTGTTCGCGTGATAAATCCGCAAATTCAGAAGGCCTTACCGCGCGATCATCAATATAAAAGCCATCGTGTCCGCACCATGGCTTGCCAACGAGGATCTCATCGTACGGAACGTTGTGTTTATCTAACCATTCGGTAATTATCGGTAAAGTGTGAATGTTGATTTTGCCCACGTTGCCTTCATAGGTTCTCATATTTCGAGCCGTTGAGATGGTAATATCAAAGCCTTGGCTCTTATACTCGCGAAGTTTTTGGATGACATCTTCGCGGGGAAGTACATTGCGGTAGTCTGATGTATTTGCCTGAGTCAGTGTTCCATCTAAGTCTACAACCAGTCTCTTCAATTTAGACTCCTTTTTATCAACAAAGCTACTTTGCACAAATAGCGAATGGGAAAACATAGTTTAAGTATTGTTTAATTTCTTGAACAGTATAACAAAACCCATCGGTTTACGCTGAAATGAGCGGATGGAATGTCTTTTGTTTAATTCATTCTCAGTCCCAGAATTGTTACTTGGAGCTAATGATTTTCTGCGTGTTTAGCTCGTATGAGGAACCCGAGTAAGATGGCGTTGGTGGTCGCGTAGAGCACGATGCCTTCATTGTGAAGGAAGTGGGCTTGAGAAACGCAAAAACCTGCTGTAGAGAGAATGTTGACTCCTCCAAGGGTTGCACAAAGCTTTGTTTCTGCGCCCTTTGCCTTAACTAGATTGCTTAAGTAGAAGATGCCAGGAACGGCTAAAAAGGCCATTAATCCGACAAAACCAATGACTCCCCGTTGCGACAGGGCATTGAGGTAGGAGTTATGAGCGTTGCCATTAAAACCACGCGCGTACTCTGATAGCTCGCCAGTGGCAACCGCTAGGTCTAAGCGAGGTTGTAATGCGTGCTCCCCCCAGCCAAGCAGAGGCTTATCTAAGAACAACTGCCATGCAAACTTCCACATTTCAATGCGTACACCAACGGATCCTTGCTCAGATTGCGCTTCGCTAGCAACGACAGCAACGCGATCTTCAATACTGAGCGGTGCAGTAACAACGACTAACAAGAGGGTAGCAAACAGCGATAAAAATGCGATAGCTAGGTAGCGGCGGGATACTTGTTTGAAAAAGACCGCTGCGGCTATCAAGTAAGTCAGTGGCGCTAGTATCCACCCACCTCGGCTGAGTGACAATACACTCGCAGCAAGTGCTAAATTTGCGCCAAGTAGGCAAAACCACGCCAGTTTTTGCTGGGACTTGTGCCAATAGAGTGAAAGTGTAAACAAGAGTGAGGAAAACAAGATAGCGGCATTGCCTTTTTGAATTGGCATGAGCGCAGCGAAACCACGGATATGGTCAATATAGACATTAAAACCAGAGATTAGGCACCCTAGAAACGCACCTAAAGTCAACCCGTAACATAATGATTTTATTGATACTTTGGTGAATATGACCGCGTAACTGACGATACACAATAGTAAGGCTTTAGCTGGGTACTCAATTGAACTCCCAATACTTCGAGTATCAAGATCTAAATAGGCGCTTAAGGTGATGATTGCTAGGTGAATAGCAAACAAGCCAAACGTCCAATTGAGTAGTTGTAGTTCTTTTATCTTTGGCCTAGTTTCCCCTTTCCGATGATAGACCAAGGTTGCAATTGCTGTTAAAGCCAACAAGGCAGAAAACACATTGAAGCCTTCATTGAAATAAGACGCAAAAAAAAGAGCGATGAATAGGGCGCTTAACGTGTTTATCCAGGCTGGAGCGCTAGAGTAATTAGTATTCATAGTGATTCGATGTCTATTTACGGCAGATTAAACGGGTGTAGAGAGGCTGTCTAAGGTGCGGGTTAATGCTCCTTGGTTTTGACGAACCACCTGTTGGCTTGCGCTACCCATGGTTGACGCAAGAGACGGTTTTTCTATGAGTTTAGAGACAGAACAAAAAATTTGCTCAGTATTCTCGCAAACAATCGTACCCTGGTTGTCAACGAGCTGTTGAGTAATCTCTTTAAAGTTAAAGTAGCTTGGCCCGATGAGACTAGGAATCCCGATGGCTGCGGGTTCAAGTAAATTGTGTCCGCCCACTTTTTTACCGAGTAAGCTACCGCCCATGAAGCACACATCGCTTGCGGCGAGATATGTCATCATTTCTCCCATGGTATCTCCTACCACAATTGAGGTTTTAGCTGTTAGCGCAGAAGCCATTTCAGAGCGTTTTTTGGTATTAAAGCCGTGATCGTGACATAGCTTAGCTACATCGTTAAATCGTTCTGGGTGTCTGGGGACAATGATCAAAAGAAGATCCGGGTGCTTATGCAGTAACTGTCGATGCACTTCGAGAATGTGCTCATCTTCGCCATTGTGTGTGCTAGCCGCAATCCAAACAGGTCGTTCTTGCCCGAAAGAGGCTCTCAGTGAACGCCCTTGTTCAATTTGCTGCTCAGAAACATGGATATCAAATTTTATCGACCCGGTTACGTAAATTCGCTCCGATGCGACACCCAAGCGTTTAAAGCGATTCGCATCGTCGTCAAACTGACAGCAAAGTACAGAAATTGTAGGGGCAATGGTATTGAATAGTGGCTGTATTCTTTGATAGCGGCGACAAGAGCGCTCCGATAAGCGAGCGTTGATCACGGTGATCGGTACGCCAGCGTGCGCGACGCTGTGCAACGTATTTGGCCAAAGCTCAGTTTCGACGATGATCATTTTTGACGGCTTAATCACGCGCATGAAGCGTTTGACTGCAAAACAAAAGTCGAGCGGCATATATCTGTGCTCGGCAATATGACTCAGTTTTTCAGCTTGTTCTGCACCCGTTGGAGTTGTCGTGGTGATGACTATTTGGCTGTTAGGGTTTTCTGCGACGTATCGTTTAATAAGAGGAGTTACCGCAATAACTTCGCCAACAGAGACAGCATGAAACCAAATGACGGATTTACTGGAACGCTTTAAAGGAGGCGTTACGCCAAAGTGCTCTCGCCAGCGCTTACCGACACTCGGCTTTCCTAGTTTGGACTTAAATAAGCCATACAGGAATACCGGAGCGACGATAGCAAGTAATAACGTATAAACGAAGCGAACTATCATTGTGATTTCACGTTCGGGCTAATCAGTGACTCTTCCATTAAGTAATGTTCGGTCTGCTGCACATAGTCAGCGTTATAGGAATACTTGATGCTGTCGTGTGAAGCGAGCAGATTCAGCACCAATAAGTAACCTAGCGCCGCTTTTAGCAATAACAAGCGCTTTTCTGGATAGGTGAACCAAGTTGCGACATATGAGGTGAACTTATAACGCTTTACAAAACGCGTTAGTTTACTTGGAGCCATGATCCCTGACTCTTTTGATACCAAGACACTACGAATCCCAATGAGGATTGGCAAAATGGCGAATGGGTACACTAAGATCAAGTGCCAATATGAGAACGTAATTGGAGACAATGCCGCACTAATGAGTACACCGACGACTGCGCCAAATGCATACAATTCAAGCCATTGTTGTTTTTCTACGTTCCCACGACCTCTGAGGCAGAGTGGTTTAACACGTTTCCACCAAAGCCAGTTGAATCTTGCTGAGATGACAACGGTTGCCGCGCCAACCACAAACACAAGCGTTTTCCATAGAGTTAGCGCTGAGAGTTTCAACCATTGTATTTGGGTTAGCCAATCAAACTCCCCATAAGCAATCACTTTGTTTGAAAACAGCATTGAACCGTATCGTAGCCAGTAAAGTAGGGCTTTAAGAACCGGGTATACATGAACCAGACCATAACCAATATAGCGGTCACTCTCGCGAGAAAGTTCGTCATTGACGGCATACTCTTGTAAGTAGGGTACCAGTGATAGCACCAAAGCAATCACGGCTGAAATCGCCCCAAGCCAAGAGACTTGACCCATTTGGCGATAGAAAAGATAAACAGAAATCACCGCTAAAATTGGCCATGAGTAATGCAGTTGCATCGCCAGACCGATTGAGAGTACGTGGATAAACGTATACCCAAAAGATTTGCTTTGGCTCATTTTGGTAGCAGACCAAAGGTGCATGGCAGCAAACAGACACAAATATGACGGGTTATACAGCAGGCTATCGTATAAGAACCAAGGGTTTAGCCAGTAGATCGCAAGAAATAATAATCGCGTTAGCGAGTTATCTTTTTCAGGCATCATGGTTTTAATCACATTGTCCAGAAGCACGAGAGAAACAATGCGCAGGGCAATGAGCAGCACCATTGGAGACCAAGGTGAATCCCAAACCAACAATGGTAGCCCAATAAGCCACGTCGACAGTGAGCCAGGAACATTCCCTACTGCACTAGCCGCATTACCATAGCTCAACCAGGTATCCTGGTAGGCACCCAAATAACCCTTATAGAGCATTTGCGTTTGATCACCAGTGAGGATCTGGTTTTGTGCATACAGGAACGTAAACGCGAGACCAACGGCAAAGCCTAAAGCGTAAATCCAATGAAAATGTCGTTCTGCGATGGAATGTTGGTTCATATAAGACTCTTTAGAGCGGTTAGTGAGGTGTGGACTCTGAGGAGCCGGAATAGGTCCACACTTTGTGAATAAGGTAGGTGATGATGGGTAATATAACGACGACCATCAGTATACGAATGTAGCTATTCCAGTCAGAGAACAGTTCACTTATCGCTTGTGAAATCATTAAAGCGCCAAACTGCACCATAAAAAAGCGCAGCGCATTACCCAGATTGACCTTGTGTCTAAACACCAATACCGTCTGGGCAAAATAAGAAAAGACAAACGCGATTGAGAAGCCAACAATATTGGCGTACAGCACACTGTCTTTGACTAGGTGAATAAAGCTAAAGGCGACAGCAATGTGAATAGCGGTCGCCATTCCTCCCGTGAGGGCGAAACGGACAAGGCGATACTGAAGCAGTCGGTCAAGCAGCGCTCGCATCGTTACTGGCTCGAGTTGTCGTCTTGTGACTTGACGATTGAAGGTGAACCAATGCTATCTTCTTCAATGATATAGGTTGGTCTTCGTTTGGATTCCATATACAGGCGCCCAATATACTCTCCCATAACACCGATGCCAATTAACTGCACACCACCAAGGAATAGCATGATGGTGATGGTCGAGGCATAACCAGGAGCATCAATACCGTAGATGAGGGTTTTTACCACGGTGAAGCTGCCATAAATAAAAGCAAGAGCCGAGATAAACGAGCCAATATAGAGCCAAATACGAAGTGGCGCAGTACTAAAGCTGGTAATACCATCAAGAGCAAAGTTCCACAGTTTCCAGCCGTTAAAGCTGGTTTCACCCGCTTCACGTGCTTCACGCTTGTACTCGACCACAGCAGTTTTAAAACCCACCCAAGAGAAAATGCCTTTCATAAAACGTTGGTTTTCAGGCAACAGTTGAATGGCATTGACTACGCGGCGATTGATTAAGCGAAAGTCCCCCACGTTTTCTGGAATATCGACTTGAGCTACGGCGTTGTGAAATTTATAAAACATCTCGGCAGAGAATTTTTTCGCCCACGAGTCGGTGCTGCGATCGGCACGTTTTGCCACAACCACGTCATAACCTTCTCGCCACTTTTCGAGAAAATCGTGAATAAGCTCAGGTGGATCTTGCAGATCTGCATCAATTGGGATCAGCACTTCGCCACGGGCAAGATCGATACCAGCGGTCAGTGCTGCTTCTTTGCCAAAGTTTCTTGATAAATTGACGACACGGATATGGGCATCTTGCTGCTGTAGCTGCTTGATCACCGATAGTGTATTGTCTTTACTGCCATCGTTGATCAGAATTACTTCGTAGTCATACTCGGTTTGCTGTAAAACCGTAGTGATACGCTCCATAAACAAGCTCACCACTTGCTCTTCGTTATAGCAAGGGCAGATGATGGAGATGGTCGGGCTATTCGTTGTCATTCTTTTTCTCTGAACAATATTTGTTGTGTCGTTTTCATCACGATTGAATATCTAGAGCTGCAAGCTTGGCAATAACCGTACTCGGTTCTAACTGTTTCAAACAATTCATATGACCCAGTGGGCATTCACGCTTAAAACATGGTCGACACTCTATATCAGTATTGACGATCTGTACACGATCACCGAGAGGTGGCGTATAGTCTGGTGAGCTCGAGCCATAAATCGCGACAATATTACAGCCAACCGCCGCAGAGACATGCATGAGCCCCGAATCATTACTGATCACGGTGTCGCAAGCCGCCAGTAAATCCACCGCTTCAATAAGCGAGGTGTTACCCGCCACGTTATAACAATGTTGCTGTGCCTCTGGCGTCAGAGCATTGCGAATTTTTTCAGTGACTTCGCGATCTTTGGCCGAGCCGAACAGCCAAACTTGCTTGCCAGCATCAATAGCGTGCTGGGCAACCTTAGCGTAGTGCGCATCTGGCCAGCGTTTCGCAGGACCAAACTCAGCGCCAGGACACATGCCAATCGCGATTCTGTCGTTGGTTAGCGAGAACTTGGTCAACGTTTGTTTTTGAACCTGCGTATCAACAGATAGCTTAGGTCTTGGGCAAGTGTCCAATCGCACTTCATCCAACATAGCGTCTTTTTGACTCGCTAACGCGACAAATCGTTCCACATAATATTGAAAAATACGCTTGTTCGGGCGTAAATCGGTTAGCAGGCCATAACGAGTTTCGCCTTTCCAGCCAATACGGTTAGAGATCCCAGCAAATAGCGGTATTAATGCTGATTTTGCAGAATTAGGTAGCACGTAGGCATGCGTATAACCTTGCTGCTTGAGTTGTCGGCCAATGCGCCAGCGCCCTTTTAAATCGAAAGCACCATGCCCGATAGGCATTTCAATGGAGCGATTGACTTGTGGCATTCGCCCGAGAATTGGCTCACACCAAGCGGGTGCAAGCACATCAATGGTCGCCTCTGGATAGCGGTTTTTTAGCTCAATATAGAGACTTTGCGACATCACCATATCGCCGACCCATGAGGGGCCTATGACTAGGATCTTCATGTTTTCACTTTTCTAAATAGGTAATTGCCACGCACTTTGCGCCAGAGCCCAAATACATCAGTTTTCGGGAAAATAGCGATACGGCGAACTTGATAAGGGTCTTGATGAAACGCTAAAGGACCAGAGTTGGTCGCGACCGCGTATTGGTAGCCCGCTTCTTTAGCGATTTGCTTAGACGCTTGATTGTGCTCACCAAATGGGTAGGCAAACGACGTGAGTGATTTACCCAGTGTCGCCTCAAGCGCCTTCTTGTTTTCGATAATTTCGAAACGCTGCTGTTCATCGGTCAAAGTATCGAGTTTCGGGTGGGTGAGAGTGTGACCTCCAATCTCGATATGTCCCGACCCTGCCAATTGTTTGACTTGTTTAGCGTTCATCAGGGGCACGGATTTCTCAGGGTTTGATGGGTTTTCTACATCCCAGCGATTAAAGGTCTCACCAGTGACCACATACACCACGGCCTTAAAGTCATGTTTTTGTAGAACGGGAAGCATCAGTTCTAAGTTGTCCACGTAGCCATCATCGACCGTCAACATGATATAACGCTTGTTGGCATCTAAGCGTCGGATGAGACGACCATCTTGCAAGTCTTCAAACGTTAAGGTTTCAAAGCCCATTTTTTTGAGCAGCGCCATATGCTTATCGAACATATCAATATGCAGATACGTACCGTGAACACCTTTGCCACTGTCATCTTTGATGAAGCGATGGTACATGATGACAGGCATTTCACGCCTTAGCGTGGTGACGTAGATGTCTTGGTAAATACGTTCAATATCATCGACAATATTGGTCAGACTATAATTGCCGCGAATGGTCTCGCTGGTGGTTTGCGAGCAATGCGAACTACTTAGCCCTTTTTCGACCAGAGCGGCAATTTGGGTAAAGTCGATATCGAGATCCACCGGGCCAATATCACCAAAGTTCGTCGCCATGGCCTCGTCGACATTGTTTTCATCGACAATGCCAATGCAAGTCGCTTCACCAATAGCAAGCGTCGGTCTGCCGCAAAGCAGTGCTTCCATTGCGACGCGGCCTGCGCCGATCACTAAATCCGCTTCACCAAGCATGGCAGGTACATCATCGGTGTAGCCCACAAAGTTGACGCTTGATGAAAACTTCTCAAATCGTGACTCAAACTTAGAACCCGTGACGACTCGAATATCGTATTTTCCGGCATCTAAACACTCATCGAGTAGGCGATAACACAGTTCACCTTTTGGACCGCTCAAACGGCCAACAATAGTGACGACAGGTTTAGTGTTGTTTGGTGCGTCAAGCCATTGGAAGCTTGACGTTTCAATGCCGTTACGGCTCACTTCCATTTGTTCCATCGGCACTGCTAAGTCGTTATGGAGTTGGTCACGAATCGCCTCACAAACCGGTAGAGCCTTATCGCCCATAGCATGAAACTTCTTGCGTGAGGCATGCACAGGTTGGCGACCATGCACGGTTGTGACCATTGGCGTGTTAGTGATTTTGCACGCGACGTGACAGCTCCAGCTCGATGCCCGTGAGTGGGCATGAACCAACTGAATATTGTGCTTCTTGATAAGGTATACGAGATAACCCACATGCCAGAAACGACGCGGCACACTGCGCTTATTGAAACGCAGTGAGAAAAAATCGCCTTTGTGTGGCTTGGTCAAAGTGTCAGAGACATAAAACACGTTATGGCCCCGAGCAGTCAGTTCATTACCTACCGTAGTAGCGTAAACCTCAGCCCCAGTCACTTCTAGCTGGGACAGAGCCATAAGAATGTTCATTAATAAACTCTTTTAGATTGTTCTTTATTGTGTCGCTATCTCAGTGATATCGTCATTCAAATGATATCGTCATCCCTGCCAATATCGTCATCCCACTAGCCGCGCGCCTGCGCAGGCAGGGATCTACCATCAGCGTGCACCAAGCCTCAACTAAGATTCCTGTCTTCACAGGAATGACGCAAGCTGTTAGGCTCATATTCCAACGATACTATCATCCAATAGATCGTCATCCATGTTAGTGTCGTCATCCCTGCGCAGGCAGGGATCTACCATCAGCGCGCACCAAGCCTTAACCAAGATTCCTGTCTGCACAGGAATGACGGCGCTGCGTGTTTCGCACTACCAACAGATATCGTCATCCCACTAGCCGCGCGCCTGCGCAGGCAGGGATCTACCATCAGCGCGCACCAAGCCTTAACCAAGATTCCTGCCTACGCAGGAATGACGGCGTAGTGTGTTTCGCACTACCAACAGATATCGTCATCCCACTAGCCGCGAGCCTGCGCAGGCAGGGATCTACCATCAGCGCGCACCAAGCCTTAACCAAGATTCCTGCCTACGCAGGAATGACGGCGTTGTGTGTTTCGCACTACCAACAGATATCGTCATCCCACTAGCCGCGCGCCTGCGCAGGCAGGGATCTACCATCAGCGTGCACCAAGCCTTAACCAAGATTCCTGCCTACGCAGGAATGACGGCGTTGTGTGTTTCGCACTACCAACAGATATCGTCATCCCACTAGCCGCGCGCCTGCGCAGGCAGGGATCTACCATCAGCGTGCACCAAGCCTTAACTAAGATTCCTGTCCCCCAGGAATGGCGACCTCAGCGACCCTACTTATTCACAATCGCCAAATACTCAGCCACACCCTCAGCAACCGTCTTAAACTCAACATCACAACCCGCAGCACGCAAGTTCGTCAAATCCGCCTGAGTGAACTCTTGGTATGCACCTTTTAGATGATCTGGGAAAGGAATATTCTCAATCTCACCTTTGCCGTGATGCTTAATCGCAGCCTGAGCAATAGCTTCAAATGTCTCTGCATTACCAGTACCGCAGTTATAGATACCTGACACACCATTTTCCATGAACCAAAGGTTTACTTTCGCTACATCGCCAACGTAAACAAAGTCACGCTTAAAGTGCGCACTGCCTTCAAACAGTTTTGGATTCTCACCCGCATTCATCTGATTGTTTAGGTGGAACGCTACCGATGCCATACTGCCTTTGTGTTGCTCACGAGGGCCGTACACATTGAAATAGCGGAAGCCAGTAACTTGTGAAAGTTGCTCACCATGCGCTTCAGCATCAGCCCAAAGACGACGAACATAGTTATCAAACTGCTGCTTTGAGTAACCGTAGACATTAAGTGCACCTTCATATTGGCGCTCTTCTTTGAATACGGTTGTTTCGCCATAAGTTGCAGCGGATGACGCATACAAAAATGGAATTTCACGATCTAAACAGTAATGCAGTAGCTCTTTTGAATACTCATAGTTATTTAGCATTACATATTTGCCATCCCACTCGGTTGTTGCTGAGCAAGCGCCTTCATGGAAGACCGCTTCAATGGGACCGAAGTCATCACCCGCCATAACTTGAGTAAGGAAGTCATCACGATCCATGTAGTCTGTGATGTCTAGGTCAACTAAGTTTTTGAACTTACGTCCATTTTTTAGGTTGTCGACAACCAAAATATCATTCAAGCCAGCCGCGTTAAGTGCCTTGATAATATTGCTGCCAATCATGCCAGCGCCACCAGTTACAATGATCATAAAATGTTCCAAATTGAGTGGGATAATGACTTGAAGTATATAAGATTTACTAAGGTCTTCAAAGGAGTTCCTTGGTAGCAGAGCGCAAGAACTCAGGTTGACAAAGTGTGATTGAACGCTCAAAAAATATCATTTGTCAGCAAACTGTAAAAATAATACCGTTTACAATGCTTTATACAATGGACTAACATTGGAAGTCAGTGTGTTCAATTAGATGCACTGAATTATCGATAATTGAGTAAAAGGAAATAACCATGAAAAAAATCGCATTAATCATGGCGATTGCAGCAGGTATGGCTAGCCCAGCATTTGCAGAAGCTGAAGGCGGCGCAGCAGGCGCTGGCGCAGGTGGTGCAGCAGCAGGTTCAGCTTTGACTGGCGGTATTGTAATTGGTACTGCAGCTGCAGTAGCAGTGGTTGCAGTTGCATCAGCTGATGACAACAACGCGACAACAACATCAGTTTCTACTACTAAGTAATTGTTGTTGATGCACGCTCTCTTTACTTATTGCTTGTAGAGAGAGCGTTATTTTCTCTCAATAGTTGTTTTACTCTACTCTCTCGAGTAGAGACTTTTTACATATCGTATATAGCGCCATTGGCTTGCGCTGAACCTACTGCCGGATGATGTATTGAAGTTTAAATCCACGCTCATTATGTGCTCGTTATTGGCTTTAACGGCTTGCTCTCAACGTTTCCAAGACGTAAACGCCACCTTGTCTGAGGCTTTTTTAGGTGCCGATGATGTTGTGATGACTGCTGAGGAAATCAGGGCTCTCCCATACGCTAGTGCATACATTCGAATTAACGATGGCGCCCAGATCTTTGTCGTTTTAGCATTTGCTGAGCCTAATACGGCTACGGGTGTCACTCAGTATAAATGGATGTCTTCAGACCGTGCCTTGTTCGTCTACGAAAAGGGCAGACTCGTGAAAACCATAGGTCTCTTTGGTGATAACCTTCAAGGTGTGACCAGAACAGAGCAAACCGCCAATTCTTGGCAAGTGAATTATGATTGGATGCCAGATTATCGTTATGGATATCAAGGTATTGCCAATCGATGGAGCGATGGAAATGAAACCATTCACACCTCTGTCGCCAACTATCAAACGGAAAAATACAGCGAGCGAGTGCAGTTTGATGCGCTTGACCATTCGCTAATTAATGAATATTGGCAAGACAGTAAAACGGGCAAAACCGTCCGCTCGATCGAGCATATCGGCCCGCAAATGGCCAAAGTCGAATTCACAGTACTAAAACAACCTTCGATGTAATCACTTTGATAGCAGCGCTACTATTCAGCTTTGGGTTTGGGCGCAGCTATTGATTAAGGAAACTGCATGTTCTATCACGGATGGCGAAATATTAGATGCCTACAAAGCCGCTTTCTGTCGCGGGTACCGCTGTCGCAAGTACTTCTGCCGCGAGTAATGGCTTATCCCCTTATTGTTTTTACGGCTGTTGTGGCAGCTTTCCCCGTGAGCAGTGCCGAATTATCGATCATGTTGCCACAGCAGTCGGTTAGGCTGGACTATCCTCAACCGGCGAGACTGGACACGATCCTAAGAGATGCTAATAAACAAGCACGGTTCTCGAATGTGCAATTGGACTATGTGCAAGCTCAGTTATTCTCCCAAGACAAGCAACCGGTTATTGATAGCAAGAAAGCTCAAGTCCTTGCTCAGCTTGAAGCGCTCCAAGCATACGATGCGAGCATTGGTGCAGACAAGATTCTAGACCAAATCGAAAGCTCTCAATTTCACTATCGTGAATTCACGTCACTAGATTATGACTTGGTGCAATCACTACGAAATGGCAATCCACAATTGGTCGGTCACTATCAACTCAATATAGGCGCACGCAATAACAAGGTAAAATTTTTAGGCGCAGTAAATCAGCCGGAAACTATTGATCATAAAGCACAATGGTTTTTAGCGGATTACTTTAATGCACTAGGCGACATTCGCCTAAACAGCGCCAGCCACAGCGCGGCTTTCGTCATTCAGCCAGACGGCAAAGTGATGGAGTTCGCCTATGGGTTATGGAACTTCCAACCTCATTTTCTGGCACCCGGTTCAATAGTTTACGTACCCATTAAATCCCTGCCATCAGACTTTTCAAATCTAAACCAAGACATAGTCGACCTGCTGCGCCACAAGGTGAATCACAATGAATAATAAGCGATTAACGCCTTCGATGTTGTCCGTGGCGATAGCCACAGTATTAAGTGCAGCAACCCATGCCGATGTGTTTAAGCCTGCGACATTAACGCCATCACAATCGGACTTTGGTGGTGTAGGCCTTATGCAAATGCCAACAGGGCGAATGGCTGCGGAAGGGGAGTTTAGTATTAATGGTGACTGGACCGAACACTACCATAAATACAACGTTAGCTTGCAGTTGATGCCTTGGTTGGAAACCACCATTCGTTACACCCTAGTGCAGGACATACTCTACAGTAGTGACCCAAGTTTTAGCGGCGATACTAAATACACAGATAAAGGGATAGATTTTAAGATCCGCTTATTAGAAGAAGGCGACTACCTGCCAGAAACCTCGGTAGGCTTTAGAGATTTTGGCGGTACTGGACTCTTCGATGGTGAGTTTGTTGCTGCTACAAAGCGCTTTGGCAATTTTGATTTCACCTTAGGAATGGGCTGGGGCTATCTGGGCACCCGCGACAATATCGCCAACCCGTTTTGCAAAATGAGTGATGGTTATTGTACACGTCCTTCAGATACCAAAGGGTCGGGTGGTATGGTCGATTATGAACGCTGGTTTAAAGGACCAGCTGCACTATTCGGCGGCATCGAATACCAAACGCCTTGGCAGCCGCTGCGTCTAAAGCTTGAATACGACTCAAATGACTACTCGCAAGATTTTCCTGTTGTTCGTGCTGGCGTTGACATGACACCAGCAACACCTTGGAACGTTGGCGCGCTTTATCGTGTCGGTGACTGGGGTGATATTCGTGCCAGTTATCAGCGTGGCAATGCGGTTGCATTGGGTGTGACGCTTCGGACTAACTTTAACGACACAAAAGCGTATTGGTTGGATGAGCCAATGCCAGAACCCCGCCCAGCGCAAGTAGCCAATAGTGTAGATAAGGTTGATTGGGACAAACTGGCCGGTGAGTTAAATACTATTGCTGGCTATGATGATGTCGCGATTCAGCGTAGTGGCGATACCGTAACGATTGTCGGTAAGCAGAAAAAATACCGAAATCGAGACGAGGCACGTGAGCGTGCAGGCCGCATTCTAGCCAACCATTTGCCGGGAGAAATCACCACTTACAACATCATCGAAACCAATCTCAATTTGCCACAAACCGAAACTCAAATTGATGCTGACTCATTCAAGCAAATCGCACAGCAACAGCCGTTAGATCGCGAGTTGACCGATGCTATTTTAGAAAAAGAGGTAGAGGGTAAAACCAGCGCAGAAACAGAGTTTGACGGCTTTGACCGTCTCCAATATTCGTTTAGGCCAACGCTAGCACAGTCGATAGGCTCAGCCGAGAACTTCTATCTGTATGAGCTAGGTATCGATGGCACGGCGGATGTGTGGGCTACGAAAAACCTTAACCTATCTGGCACCTTGCACCTCAATGTTGTCGATAACTACGACAAGTTTAATTACATCGTCCCACCGGATGGCACAGATGTGCCGCGAGTAAGAACCCTATTTAGAGCCTATGTGTCAGACAACGCCTTGTGGGTAAAAAACCTTCAGGCGACTTACTTTCAAGAATTTGGTAATGGATTTTATGGCCAAGCCTATGGCGGTTACTTAGAAACCATGTTTGCTGGTGCTGGTGGTGAGCTACTCTATCGTCCGCTGAATAAAAACTGGGCGATCAGCGCAGACATCAACTTAGTATCGCAGCGCGACCCAAGAAGTGCTTTTGGCGTGTTCGACCAAGAAGACCAAAACATCCCTGAGTTTGGCAGACCATTTAAGGCCGCTGTCAATCAAACCACCGGCTTTGTCACCGGCTACTACATGCCGCAATGGTCTTTCCTAGATAGCACGCTATTTAAGGTTGGGTTTGGTCAGTTCCTCGCTGGCGATGTGGGAACCCGTTTAGACTTCTCAAAACAGTTTAAAAGCGGTGTGATTGCCGGTGCCTACGCAAGCTTTACTAATTTAAGCTCAGAAGAGTTTGGTGAAGGCAGCTTTACCAAGGGTTTTTATGTATCAATACCGTTTGACATCATGACGGTAAAACCAAGCGCGAATCGAGCCTTCTTTAACTGGCAGCCACTTACTCGTGATGGTGGACAGATGCTAGGGCGTAAATACGAGCTGTTCAGTGTAACGGACGCTAGATCACCTTGGACGTCAAGGCCCAGCAAAGTCGAGTAACTCGTTCTTTAATATTCTCAGACATGGATTAACTTATGACAGATATTAGCGAATGTTTAATCGGTGTCTGAGGAAGGTTGTCAGTTTCCAGATGTAGCTAATGGACAGCACATACATGAGGAACGATAAGAGGAATAGAGCGAGCATGATAGACTCTCGGATTTGCAGCATCTCTCCTGCTACTCCAACAAGAGCATGTGCGAGTGATATACTGCCGATGATGAAAAGGCTTTGGTAGCGACCCAATTTTAGGCGCGTACAGATATGATGTAAGTGCAACCGATCGGCGGAAAATGGAGACCGTCGACTTTTCATTCTTCGCAGCATGACCATTGCCATATCCATCAGCGGCACAGCGATAAGCCAAAGTGCTGTGACTGGACGCATCATAGGCTCTGCTGAAGGGAATTCTGACGTTTTGGTGGCTGCAATCATTAGCCAAATCACAGTAAACCCAATCAGGAAGCTTCCAGAGTCCCCCATAAAGACTCTTAGTGAGCAGTTTGGGATAATATTCAGATTACAAACCGCATAAGGTATCATCGCCAATATAAACAATAGACAAAAATAGGTAAGGTTAAGCTCACCACACGCATAAAAAATAGTGGCTAACCCAAGGAAAGTGACACTAGCAAGAACACTCAATAGTCCATCAGCGCCATCGACCATATTAAATGCTGTAATACATCCTATCAATGCTACTGCAGTGAACGCTACTCTAAAATCTCGAATATCTAGCTTACCCAAGCCCGCTAAATCTCCAAGGTTATTAATGCTGTGTCCGCCAACATTTGCAAGCCAAATAGCCAAGAGAAGCATCAAGAAAAGCCTAAAGCCAGCTGAAATATCATACTTATCATCAAACATTCCGACGATAACTAAGATAGCCCCCCCAATAAGGTAGTCAAAGCTCATTGGGACAAGTGTAGGTTGCGCTAGGCAAAGAAAAACAACAGAAACGAAAAGTGAAGCACCGCCCACAAGCGGAATGTCACCGGAGTGACGCTTTCTACTACAAGGGCTATCGACAAAGCCATAATGTAAAGCTGCTTTTCGCATAGATAATAAGCTCAAGGTTGATACCGTGAGCACGCCAGCTGTCGTTGTAAGCACCACTTGTTCCTTAACGTTGTATATTAATTATCTTGAATGACAAACGTGACATCTTTGTGTCACTTTTTATGCGAAATGTTACTTAATGTACTTATTGTAGCGAAGATATTCCACAATCTGCGACGCACATTGCTCGATACTTTTTTCTCCGCACTTCACATGTATCTCTGGAGCTTTTGGCTCCTCATAAGCCGATGATATACCCGTAAAGTGTTTGATTTCACCAGATCTAGCTTTTTTATATAAGCCTTTAGGGTCCCGAGCTTCGCAGACCTCAATGGGAGTATCAATAAAAATCTCAATAAATTGAGACGAGTCAACAAGATCCCTTGCTATCTTTCTATCGGATGTAAAAGGGGAGATAAAAGCCGTTGATACTATGATACCTGCATCAACGAAAAGTTTTGCAACTTCGCTGACACGGCGAATGTTTTCTACTCGGTCGTCATCACTAAAGCCTAGGTCACCATTTAAACCATGGCGAACATTATCGCCATCTAGAAGGTACGTTTTGATACCTAGATCAAATAACATCTTGTCAACCGCGTTTGCGATCGTAGATTTCCCAGAGCCACTAAGCCCTGTAAACCACAAAATAGCTGGCTTTTGATTTAACTGTGTCACGCGCTCTTCATGACTCACAGAAGCTAAGTGCCAAACGACATCGCTTGACTTTTCATTCTGCGCATTTTTCTCGACATAAGGTGAAGTCATAAATCCTCTAAATAAATGTTAGTAAGAGCAGGGGTTTTTAGCTTTTAGCTGTTAGCTGCTAGCTTCCCCAGCTCACAACCCATAAACCGTCACAATCCCCAGAATAGCCGTAATCCCATACACTATGCTGACAGGGATGCCCACTTTAATAAAATCGATGAGTCGATACTTACCAGCGTTGAAAACCATCAAGTTTGTTTGATAGCCATAGGGGCTAATAAAGCTTGCGCTGGCACCAAAAGCAACGGCCATGATAAACGCCATACTATTTGCGCCCATAGCTTCCGCTAAGCCTACAGCCATTGGAAATATGAGTGCGGCAGCAGCGTTGTTGGTGACCAGTTCGGTTAACCACCATGTGAGCAAATAGACAATGATTAACGCGGTAAGAGCCGTCATTCCAGACAGATAGTTTTCGACTACCCCTTCCAGTACATACTGTACGCCGACATTTGTCATCGCTTGAGATAATACCAAGGCAGAAGCAATGATTAACCAAATATCGACGGGAAACCTTCGGAGCAATTCATTAACGGAGAGGCAGTGGCTTAGAAGCAAAATACCAAGCAAGATGCATAATCCCTTAAACAAGGGAATGAATCCAAATGCTGCAAGCGCTATAGTAGCAAAGAAACCTAAACAAACTAAAACTTCTTTGCCACCTGTCAGCATGGAGTCAGTTTCAACACCACTCAGGACAATAAAGTTCTTCTGGATATTTTGTCTATGGGCAAAGTCAGAACCTACAGCCAGCACAAAAGCGTCGCCTGCTTCTATTTTAACCTCACCGAGCTTTCCAGACACCCTTTGACCGTCTCGGCGAATAGCGACCACCGCGGCGTCAAATTTAGCGCGAAATCCTGCTTTTTTCAGTGTCTGACCAACGATGTGACTTTCCGGCCGGATAACGACTTCGGTTAAATTGTCTAACGGGAGGCCATTGTTGTGAGCGAAGGTTTCAAGCCCGTCAAACTGACTAAGCTGCATGACCTTTTGAATATCACCACTAAAAATAAGGCGATCATTGACCTGTAACACTTCCGTTGGTGACACCGGACTGATTAGCTGGTTTGCACGAACGATCTCGACTAAAAACAGTGATTCCAAATGCCTTAAGCCATTTTGTTCAATGCTTTTACCAACAAGGTTCGATTTTGGTAACACCTTAGCATCGATAAAGTAGCTTTGGGTCTCTTTAAACTCGCGTTCATGTATCGGCAGCCAACGGCTACACACCAATAAAGTAACACCACATGAGGCAACCAACATGAGACCAACTTTAGTGAAGTCAAAAAACTGAAGTGAAGGTAATTGAAGATCTAAAACTAAGCTGTTGACGATAAGATTGGTTGAGGTACCAACCAGCGTTAACGTTCCGCCAAGAATAGCAGCATAAGACAAAGGAAGAAGCAATTTGCTTGCAGGATGATAGGGGTTATTCCTAATCGGTGCCAACATGGTAGAAACGACCGCTGTATTGTTCAAAATAGCGGAAGCACCAACAGTAATACCAAAAAGGCGCAACCAGGTTTGTAAGTAGCTTTGGTGCAACACGCGAACGGCAATTAATCTCAACAATCGAGTCTTTTCCAACGCCAGCGAGCAAAGCATAAGTAAAACAAGCGTTAATAAGCCCTGGTTAGACATACTGTTAAGTACATCTTGTGTCGATACTGCACTCGATGCAAAAAGCACCATAAACGCAACACCAAAAACCATCGCAGGTCGACTTTGAAATCGAATCAACCCCGCAATAGTTAAAACAAAAACAATAAGAACTAGCATTCAGTTCCCTTAGAAATACAGCAGTAGGAGGAGGGGGGGGGCAGCTATCAGCTATAAGCTTCCAGCTATCAGTTCTCCCAATCACAGGCTCTTACTGAAAGCTGCCAGCTATAAGCTCCCAGCTATCAGTTCCTCCGTCTCAGGCTCTTACTGAAAGCTTCCAGCTATCAGTTCCCCCAATCACAGGTTCTTACTGAAAGCTGACAGCTACAAGCTTCCAGCTATCAGTTCCCCCATCTCAGGTTCTTACTGAAAGCTGACAGCTACAAGCTTCCAGCTCCCCTTCTCAGGCTCTGACTGAAAGCTGACAGCTATAAGCTTCCAGCTATAAGCTCTCCCTAAAGCTTTTTCGCTCCCCAATGCGGGAAGTGCTTAGTTACCAGCTTATTCAGTTCAAGCTCAAACTCAGAGTACTGCTCTGGCGCTTTTGCGGCGATAACCCCTTCAACAGAGCGGCGAATCATACCTGCACCAACAGTGATGTTCGTTAATCGATCAATAATGATAAACGCGCCTGTTGCTCGGTTATCATTGTAAGCGTCGAAAGCCACTTGCTCGGTAAAGGAAACTTGGCAGTGACCAATTTCGTTGAGCGCCAGTTGGTTCGTCGGTTGTTGTTCCATGGTGTTCACATCCACTTTGTAATGAATGTTCTGTATCTCACCAAAGACCGACTTAGCACCGACCTTGATCTCATATTGACGATCAACATGTAGAGGTTCTTCTGCCATCCATACAATATCCGCGTCCACCAATTGGCTCGACTCCGGTTGCTCATGAGGGCGTACTAGCATGTCACCACGACTGACGTCGATTTCGTCTTCAAGAGTGATAGTCACCGCTTGGTTAACGTGAGCTTTTTCAAGTTCACCATCAAAAGTAACAATCGACTTTACCTTGCTTTGTTTGGTTGAAGGCAATGCCATCACTGAGTCGCCAACACGAATGTCACCAGCGGCAATCGTACCTGCGAAACCGCGGAAATCGAGGTTAGGGCGATTAACATATTGCACAGGGAAGCGGAAGGCCTCGAAGCCGTCACGATGAATATTCACAGAGTTGAGCAATTTCATCAGTGGAGAGCCAGGGTACCAAGGCATGTTCTCGCTCTCGTTCACGACGTTGTCGCCTTTAAGAGCAGAAATAGGCACAAAGCGAATGTCTGTAAACTCAAGGTCTTTGGAAAACTCGCGGTAGTCGTCTTTGATTTTCTTGTAAACATCTTGGTCGTAATCGACGATATCCATTTTGTTCACAGCTACAACGATGTGTTTAATGCCCAGTAATGAACAAATATAGCTATGACGACGAGTTTGCACTTGAACGCCATGGCGAGCATCAATCAAAATAATAGCAAGGTCACACGTGGAAGCGCCTGTCGCCATGTTACGAGTATATTGCTCGTGCCCTGGAGTATCAGCAATAATGAATTTACGCTGCTCAGTCGAGAAGTAGCGATAAGCCACATCGATGGTAATGCCTTGCTCACGCTCTGATTGCAGACCATCCACTAAGAGTGCTAAGTCAAATTCTTCGTCAGTGGTATTAAAGCGTTTTGAGTCTTTCTCAATCGCTGACATCTGATCTTCAAAAATCATTTTTGAATCATAAAGCAAACGACCGATTAGAGTCGATTTGCCATCGTCAACACTACCACACGTTAAAAAGCGCAGTAGATCTTTGTTTTCATGTACTCGAAGATATTCTTGGATATCTTCAGCAATAAGGTTGGATGTGTGTGACATTTTTAATTCCTTCTAGAAAAAGAGGCGATAAGCTGTTAGCTGTTAGCTGTTAGCTGTTAGCTCGCTCCTTCCTGCTTAATACTTTTCATTAGCCCCGTCAGCATGGCTGCGATTTCTTTAGTTTCGCGAAGCCATAGGTTTGCAATTTCTTTAGGCAAATAACCTATTTGTGAGCCAATGTAGATTTGTGTTCTGGCTTCAGCTAGCGATGAACGACTGATTTCTAAAAATCGGATCTTTTCACGATCGCTTGTGCGAGTCATTCCTTCCGCTATGTTACTGGGTACAGAGAGTCCTGAGCGAGTGAGTTGATTTCTATAACCGAAATCTTTTAGCGTTTCTGTCTCTCTATAAATATTGGCAGAGAGCCTAGTTGCTCTGCGCCAAACTTCTAGTTTTTCAAAATTCATATGACCCCCTAGGTCTAATGAAAAAAGAATAACTAGTCGGACTCGAACGACCTTCGCAAACTTTGATGTTTACGACTAACTTCACACAGCTGTCAGCTAAAAGCTACGAACTTTCAGCTACTCTTAGAAGTAGCCTTCCATCTTCTTCTTCTCCATCGAACCAGCTGAATCATGGTCAATCATCCGGCCTTGGCGTTCCGAAGTGGTGCATAGCAACATCTCTTGAATGATTTCTGGCAATGTTTTTGCTTCAGATTCAACGGCTCCGGTGAGTGGGTAGCAGCCTAAAGTGCGGAAGCGAACCATCTTCATTTCTGGTACTTCGCCTTCTTCTAGTGGCATGCGATCATCATCGACCATAATCAGGGTGCCATCGCGCTCCACAACAGGGCGTGGTGCAGAAAGGTATAGAGGGACAATTTCAATGTTTTCTAGGTAGATGTATTGCCAAATATCTAGCTCGGTCCAGTTTGACAGAGGGAACACACGAATGCTTTCGCCTTTCTCTACTTTTGAGTTGTAGATGTTCCAAAGCTCAGGGCGTTGGTTTTTAGGATCCCAGCGGTGGTTTTTATCGCGGAACGAGTAAACACGTTCTTTGGCTCGAGATTTTTCTTCATCACGACGGGCACCACCAAAAGCGGCGTCAAAGCCATACTTATCTAATGCCTGCTTTAAACCTTGGGTTTTCATAATATCGGTATGCTTAGAACTGCCGTGTGTAAACGGACCGACACCCATGGCCAAGCCTTCCGGGTTTTTGTGCACGATCAAATCAAAGTCATACTCGCTCGCTAGACGATCACGAAACTCGATCATCTCCTTGAATTTCCAATCAGTATCAACATGCATGAGCGGGAAAGGGATTTTACCTGGGTAAAAGGCTTTACGCGCGAGATGAAGCAGTACTGAAGAGTCTTTGCCGATAGAGTAAAGCATGACAGGGTTGTCAAATTCAGCGGCGACTTCGCGCATAATCTGAATTGACTCGGCTTCTAACGCCTTTAGGTGTGTAAGTCTGTTGTTATCCATAGTTTGTCTCTGTGCTAAAGGTCGTAACCTGTTTGCATTCCTTCTTAGTTTTCTAGCCAGTAGCTATCATAAAATGGACTTGATAATAAGTCGAGAGAGTAGTGATAGTGAAAGCTACTATAAACTGCTATAAACATCCAAAGCTTGTTCGAGATCTTCGAAGTATTGCAATTGGCCTTGATGCAGTATCACAGCGCTATCACAAAATTGCCGTATTTCTTTCATATCATGGCTTACCATAATCACATTAGCTGTTCGAGACTTGTCTAACAGCGCTTGTTTAGCCTTGCGTTTAAATTTGGGATCCCCGACAGAGGTAGCTTCATCAATTAGGTACACGTCAAAGTCAATGGCGATGCAGCAACCAAACGCTAAGCGAGAGCGCATACCACTAGAGTAGCTTTTGACGGGTAGATCGTATTTGATGCCCAGCTCTGCAAAGTCTCTTACCTTTTCCTCGTACTCAGCTAAGTTCTTCACACCATTGACTCGGCCTATAAAACGGGTGTTTTCCCGCCCAGTCATTTGTGGATGAATACCCGTCGCGAGAGCAACTGGCCAAGAAATAGATTTATTGGTGACGACCTTACCTTTATTGGGATACTCACTACCTGCCAGTATCCTGAAGAGCGTTGACTTGCCAGCGCCGTTCGAGCCTAGGATGGCAATGTTTTTGTTGCTTGGAAAGGTGAAGTTTAGATTTTCAAAAATATACTGGTTACCAAGTTCAGAAGGGTAGAACTTGGTAAGGTTACTGGCCTTTATCATATTTACCCTTTTTACTTGCTTTCACTCTAATGGCTTTGATTATTGAACGCAGTGGAACTCCGAATTTGACTGTTATTATCAAAAGTATGAGTTGAACCGTGGTTTTTGGATAAGTACGTATGGTTTCGCGGGCTAGGCATCTCAAGTAGTCTAGGGAAATATTTCGACACTCATCACTAACGATTATTAGGTGTTTGCAAGTACTCTTGAAGTCTAATCTTTTCCAGCAATACTCTGCAGGTAATGCTTCTCTCAACAGTTCCTTCTCTTTTAAAATGTGCTTTTTGTTTTCAAATGCTTTTATGTAACCAATATGCCTAAGGTTTAGCTTGAACTTATCACCGTTAATCAAGGATAGTAGGTGGATGTTTTTTTGGTATTCGCTCCCTGATAAGGGTACATCTTGGTATAGACTAGATGAGGAAATGTAATTTTGAATAAGTTCATAGGATTGAGCGCTCAAGCTTTCGTTACTGATTTTCACTGCTTTGAAAGAGTGTTTGTAACCTACCACTTTTTCTAAAAAGTAGTGCTCTAAGCCACGCCTGTATTTACAAGCCTTCTCAAAACTATGTTCAGTAATTTTCGATTGAGGAAAAATTCGCTTTAGAGCATCGATGCGTAAGTAGTCATTGCTCATATCGCTTGCACTTAACCCTTCAAAGATATGGTGCTCTAACGTTCCACCTTTTAGGCGTTCTTGAACGACGCTGGTAATATAATTATCAACTTTTCTTTTGAAATAATGAAACTCAAAAGTTGCTCTTTTATCCGAGTTAGACTCAATCACCGTTTTGAACCTTTGAAGGTGATTTGCGTCTAAGTTTGAAATGCCCTCAGCGGATATAAGTAGGGTATCACATTTTTCAGACATTTCCCTTAGGGTAGCAATGTTATGCATGTTTGATAATGATATAATCTTGTTGTCAATCTGATTTCTTATGTTTAAGTGATAGCCGGAAGGGTTGTTACTTACCAGGTTAATTATAGGCCAAGATTGGTTTGCAGGTTTAAATCTATCGACTTCAAATTTTGGGTACGCAATACCAAAATTTAGCAATGCATCATAATTAACAAATAATGTTCTTTGAATTGAGGTAGTGCCAGTTTTGTGTAGCCCCAGGTGAACAATTATATGTTTGAACAAAGACAGCCTCCAATTACAGGTGTGTAGTTAACTTTTCGTCTAGTTTGTCAATGTCTACTTTCCACTTTATGCTGTCTTTTTCTACTTTTGTTAGTTCGTCAGAAGCAAAGTAAGCTAAGCTTTTGTGGCCAGATATTAGGTTGGCATTTATTTGATGATTCAAGCCTGGATTATATATTGTTGCAGGTAAGCAAGTTAAACCTAATGTAGTAGCATGATGGGGGATGAAAAATGAATTTAGCAAGCCAGAGCCTGGAGTTCCAGCTATAAACGTTGTATCGGATAGGATTGATTGTACTTCAGATTGCGTAAGTGTTTCTGGAGCTACTATGTCAAAACCTATATCTCTAAAATAATGCTCTACTTCAGATTCATTTTCTATTGCTCTACCTTGTACGGGGTTATTTAAGAGTTTTCTAGTTATATAAACCTTGCGACATTGACCCTGCTTTGAATGGTGGTTTCTTGATAGTAATCCATTAAGATGACTACAAACGTGTTTCGATTCATCGGCAAAGTAGCAGTTGCCATCACTAATTGAGACTGTAGTTTCAGGGACTATGATTCTCTCAAATGTGGTTGGCTTTCTTACGAATATAATATTTTCTCTTCTTATCCCTAATGCATTCAAGTACTCGGTAAGATTAGAAGAAAAGAATCTATTTTCACTTTCTAGAGAAAAGTTTTTATAAACATGAAAAACAAACTTAGTGTCAACTTCTAATAAGTTCGGTTTTTTCATAGCAAGCCAGAATCGAGTAAGCGACTCCAGGAAAAAATGGCCATAATGAGGATTTAGAAGCCCCATATAGTAATGGTTTCCGGTCAATCTTAGGCTTGGTAGGTTTCTTTTAAATGGATAAACTGGCAATTGGTTATGGTCTTTATATCCTTTTAAAACGGGTTTGTAGTGATCGGCGATAAGAATTGGGTTGAGATGTTTATCATAGCCGAGGTGCTCCATGAAACCATTTGCGGGAATGTGATAGGACTCACTAAATGGTAGAAAAAGTGCATTCTCTTCTATTTGGTACCTTGGTGTAAATTTGGTAAATGTAGATTGATATAAACGCGTATCGCTGATATCTGAACCACATATCGGAGTAATATGGTCTTTAAGTTTTAGAGAGTAATCATGCTTTACTCTTCGAGCCACAGGATCTTGGTAGTTCATTTCAATCATTTGCTTTCAATCCATTGATATCGTGCTTTTAATCGTTCACAGTCATGCTGATAAGTATTACGAGTTATTTCTTTCTTTATTTTATTACTGACCGATTGTTGATGTTTGCCATCATAGTCGATGTTTGATAAAAATGAGATCAGCTCTTTTCGCTTTTCTACATCTTTACAGACTCGATCGAATGCTCGCAATGTTTGGGCTGCCTCAAAAGGTATGGAAGAGTTGACCTTTTGGTTTGTAGATATGTCGTCAGGCAATGCGATTTCAATGTCAGAAAAAAAGCTCCGAACAAAATCTTTAGATTCACGAGTAAACTCTTTGACATAAATATTTTCGTCGCCGATATGCCTTGCCCAGGTATCGAGTTTTTCTGGGAGACGTATTTGCCCCAGTTCTCGATGACAAAAATCGAAAACATGCTCATTTTGGCGCAGTCCCCACTGCACCTTAACCGCTTGAAGGTAAGCGGATTTTAGATAGTCAGTGTAATCTCTTATTGCAAATAGTACTTTGACCTGTAAGCCACTTTTGAGCGCACTCTCCAGCATATCTCCGATATGATTTGCATTGTCTCTAATTAAAAATTCGCTAGAGACTATGGTGCTGGCATCTCTGTTAAGGGCAAATTTAAGTAGCTCCTTCCATTCCTTTTCAAAAATCGCTGGGCTAAATCCAGGATGAACAGAGGCGAAATGATTGTGTGCACCACCATAGACGCCATACGGTGAAAAACAGGCTTGTCTCGAATTGTTTGTAGGTAACTCAAGCCCTATGGTTTGAATTGCGCTTGTTGCCGTTTTACCAATGCCAGGGTGGAAAATAAGGGTTTTAGGTTGATTAAGGTTGATACTCATAGAAAGTTATTCACCAAAAAACGGGTAACGACCAAAGCTACTGATCATTGGTCCCCATTTTGCAATTAGTTGTTCGTTTAATTCATCTTTGCCGACGAGAGGGTTATCAAAGCCAGCGGCTTGCCATTTGTCGGAAGGGTTTAATATGTGTAGATTCGCCAGCCCAAAGTCACCTGGGATTTGGGCGTCGGCGACAGCATTGTCACCGATATGAACGAAACTGCCTTTGTTTTTAAGATGACCTTGCATATATGACCACATGCTGCCATTGTCTTTGCGCAGCCCCATCTCTGAAGAGACATAAAGCTGATAACCATTAGTTACACCTGCTTTACGTAGCATTAGCACGATTTGATGCTCGCTGTAATAAGTATCAGAGATTATGTAAACGGTTTTGCCCATGCCAATAAGCGTATTCAAAATGTCTACGATTTCATCTTTACTATCAATCATAGCGAGATCGTAGCCGAACTCTACCTCAGCGTATTGCCGCGCTTGTTCGGTTGACCAGCCAAAGTGCTGACCTAACTTGTTATACACTTGGAAAATATTGATGTCACCTTGGAAGTTGGTCTCTTTTCGCACTTCAAATTCGGCCTTATTGCGAAGTTTGACGAACTCATGGGCATTTGTGACTAGAGTGTCTTTTTCGAGCTGTTGCCCGAATTTAAGCTTGGCATAATCTGGGACGAAGTGGCTGCGACGAACAAGCGTGTCAAACACATCGAACGAGATAATATCAAAAGGTCTAACCTTGTCCATTAGCTGCTGCTTTGAATTCACATAATTTGAGAAGACAAAACTTTGGTCATGTGTAAAAGAGCCTAACTCTGGTACGTAGAACAGTTGTTTGTGCCCCGTTTTCTCTGCGAGCAGACCGATACAGCGTTCAAGCGCATGAAGCTCCGAACCGTCGTTTGGTAGTGGCTCGGTGGGAAAATCATCGTATTGGTAAGTTTTCTCAAGCATAGGTTTGAGAGCAGAAGGTCGAGCCCAAAACATTCCGCCTACAGGGTAAGCAAGGAAGTCGTTATGATGTGCGATTTGCCACTCGTCAAAGAATTTCTGCTTAAAAGGTTTGTTTTTAAGCCAGTGGTTTACCCAATCTGGCATCATGAAAAATGAGGTTGGGTAATAGATGCCGCAGTCTTTATCGTGTGCAAAGTAAGTGAGCATTTGAGCGACTCGGTGGGAGTCTTTGAGTAAGAACTCACCTAAATAATCGGCCCATTGTGTTTGTTGACGACCGGAGTAGAGTGACTTCTTAGAGTGCAAATGCGCAAATAAGTCATAATCCATCAGCTGTTCGCCAAACTCGACCAAGAGTGGCCCGAAATTTCGGCCATGGTTAGGGACAATAGCAACTTTCAACTTTTTAATGTTAGTGCATTGACCTAGCGTTGTTTCAGCCAGTTTTTTTGATGCTTCACTGGTCACTGATACAAAGACATCCACTGTTGTCGGGAAGGTCTTTAGGCACTCTAGATAGTAATCAAGAAAGTCATCGTAGAAAACATGCAAGCAAAGGGCGATGTTTAATGACTCAATTGCTTTCATATCTATTGAGGTATCAAGCTTGTCTGTCGGAGTCCAGTTCGGTAAAAACGGTCGTGAAGGTCGTCCTTCACTGCTGCCTGTCGCTAGGTAATGGGCTAGTGGCGGTAATCCAGAGTGATAGATATCTGGGTTGGATTTTAAGTAATGCAGGTTGTCGAATGCCGGGCTCGGACTAACCCCACAAAAGCGGCTTTTACTCAGGTAGTCACCAAATGCCTCAAGTTCACTATTAAATACTCGCTGTTGGGTATCTTCGTACCACTTGCGGTCGAACATGCCTTGTTTTTTGGCATCTTGTAACAGCTCTATTTGGTCGGTTGATAGCGCGGCGACTGTGCCTTGCAGTTGTTTGGTTTGTTTTTTAAGTTGTCGTTTGATGAGGTGAGATTCAGTTCTTACCGCCAAGCGCATTAACATTGGATTCTTACGCAGCAGTTTTTCTGCTAGTGGTAATTTGTGTTTTACCATTGCTCGGTAATTCATCGCTTTAATCCCCAAAAATCTAATGCGTCCAGTGTGCCTTCTCCTGCAATATCATCATCGAGAGCAAATACTTCCCAGCTACTCCTCGGGAACATGCCTTGTTTTTTCATGTGTGACGTTAGAATTTGCTCTACTTCTTGCTTTTCAAATGAAATATCGAGGGCTGAATGTTGCTCGATACTTTCAAGAGCGGCTTTCATTATCGCTTCCAGCGTGTGGAAGTTGTGCTGTGTTCGTACCTTTCGCCCGTAGAAAAATTGGTAGGTTTGATCTCCCGTTTGGTCGAACCGAATATCCTGAAATTGCCCCATTGGTGCTGTGAGTACGGCCTCTAGCAGCATGGAACGATCCAGTGGTGCGTAACCTTCACCGAGCTTACTTCCCTCATGTAAGTAGCCTTTCATAGTTAATTGGTTGCCGTTTTGAGTGCGCTGTCCCGGATTAGAGGCAATCAAATAGTGTCCTACTGAGTCGACATTAAATAAGAGGCTTAGAAGTGTTTGAATGCTGCCACTGTAGCCAAGATCAACTAAATGAACCTCTTTCTGGTCGAAAAAACCAAGGCTTGCTAAATAGTGGCGATACGCCTCCATGGATGGGGCAATAATTGATGTTAGCAGTGGGAGCTTGTCTTGAAGTAACTGGGCAACCTTATCAAGGTCGTGAGGTAACACAATGTTCTTCGACTGCTGCTTCTCATCGAACAGTTTGCGAATGCTCACATCACTGAGCATAAAGCGTGTTCGCATTAGCTCATAAAGACTACCCGAGAAAGAAAAGTTCAGTGAAATGTCATAACTTTTCGGCTCAATAAGACCTAACTTGAACAGAAAAGCTCGAGATGCCAGTAAATATTGAGAGCTTGTTTTTACACCGCGTGCGGTTTGATAAGCATCATAAGCTTGTTCGAGCCAATATCCTTCACGGGCAAGAAAGAAGTAGTGGTTGGAGGGGAGTTGAGCGAGTTGCTGTGAAAAAAAAGTAAGTACAGGTGAAGCAAAGGTTTGCCCCACCTGTCGCAGTGATTCTATAGCCATATAATACATTGTCCTAGCCGTAAGCTGTGATTAGGAACGCTACCGCCCTATGGTTTCACAGTATTGACGCATCCATTTTGCGTAGTCTTTTATTTTTCTGAATAAGTTTATTGAAAACAGGAACGATAGATCTTCAATATGACACTAGAGGATACAGGATGACTTTTTCGGCTGCAATATGTCCAGCGAGTTGCTCGGACTCGAGGGCTTAATGAAAGGATTGGAAAGTTACTAACTTTGTTTCATTTGTTGGGCTTGTGTAGTCCTGGGCTGGCATTTGCCAGCTCAATGGTGCAAATCTATAAAAAGACGGCTGTTCTGTATATTGTTGATTAGGCTCACATATTTTATATTTCATGGCAATTAATATGCGCGTACGGTATCTGCCACCTGTTTCATCATGTAAAAATACCAGTCATTGTCAAAGGTTTGTGATTTTTACGTCAAAATGGAGTTGGTATGAAAACAAGGCGAATAACAGGGCAAATAGTGCCGATCGTTTGTTTGTCAGCCGTTGGGCTGGCAGGACAAGCGATTGCGGCCACAACAACTTACTTGGATATTGATCGAGGGTCGAGTCATTCTTTGTTGATTGATGGTGAAGGACGGCTATTTGGAATAGGTCGTGAACGATATTTTGTTCCTGATGCGGGTTATTACTCAGAAAGAACGACTCCTCTAACTCTAGAAAGCTATACTCCTAACGTTAGCAAGTGGATAGATGTTGCGGTTACAGAGGATAGCTCGTTTGCCATTTCAGAAAATGGCGATCTGTATTCATGGAGTGGTCACTATGAAACCTATTCGACCGACAGTGAGCATTGTGATCTAGGCCGAGGGACTGGTTTAACTGAAGAAATGGTTAATACGCCAACATTGATTGACAGTGGGCAAACATGGGAAAGCGTTTATGCAAATGGAGATTCCGTGTTTGCTATCAATGACAGTGGGAAGCTATGGGTTTGGGGTGAAGCTTATCAAGGTCGATTAGGTACCGGCTCCTCAACGGACAAATGCTCTCCTGTTGCTGTACTGCCTGATGAGACGGTTAAAAAGGTCGTCAACTATGGCAGTTCGACTCTGATATTAACCACGGATGGCCGCTTATTTACTACAGGATATACACCGCTGCGCGATTCCTTTAACCCGCTAGAAATGGCAAGCAACCATTCGTGGATGGATATTGCGGTTGGCGATGATGTTGTCATGCTTATTGATGAGCTAGGTCAACTATATACTCATGGTAGTACGTGGTATGGCGCACTCGGGTTAGGTGATGAGATCAGGCAAACTAGTAGCCTAACAAAAGTCGATGACTCAACCGACTGGAGTAGTGTGTCTGTTGACTATCAACATGTCATTGCAACAAAAAAGGATGGCTCACTATGGACATGGGGCTACAACTCATCAGGTCAATTAGGTCAAAATAACAAGTCGACTTTATATACACCCACCAAAGTTGACACAACGATTGTCGCTAGCTCTGTACGGGCTGATCACAATTCTACCTATGTGATTGATGAGCAAGGAGTGCTCTGGGTAGCAGGGGAAGATAGTTCGGGGCATTTTGGACTGGGATCCATATCTTCCAGCTCTGTCTTTGTCACCCCGTCTTATCGTATGACCTATTCAGGTAAGTCGTTAAGTGCGGGCTCTGCACATTACTACATGTTAGATGCTGGCGGTGTTCTTTGGGGCGGGCGAGATGGCGATTACTACCGTCTCGGCATTAATGCTACCACAGATAAAGTCACGCCGACGCGTCCTTCTCTGAGTCAATGGACTTCGGTTTCTTCGGGTGTCTATGCCACCATAGCAATTAATAGTGATGGGCGTCTGTGGGGATGGGGATTGAATAGTAACCATTTGCTCAGCCCTGATGAGGATGTTGATTACTTCAAGACACCACAACCTGTTAGTGAAGATAGCTGGCAGTCTATAAGTGTTGGAGAGTATCACGCTGTTGGCATCAAAAGTGATGGTACGCTTTGGGCGAAAGGTTCTAACCGTTATGGGCAACTGGGCGATGGTAGCTATGGCTACTCCGTTTATTCCGATAGTTTTGTGCAAATCGGTGATGACAATACCTGGGTAGAGGTTTCTGCTTTTGAAGATAGTACTTTAGCACGTAAATCCGATGGCTCGTTATGGGCTTGGGGATATAACGGTTATGGGCAGCTTGGGTTAGGAAATACCTCAAATATTATCGCGCTACCAACGCCCTTAAATGCTGGTAGTGACTGGGCATCTATTGCCGACAGCGCTAACGGTGATCACATGCTCGCTATCAAAGAGGATGGAAGCTTGTGGGGATGGGGTCGTAATAACTATAACCAAGTCAGCAGTGATACTACCAGCAATGTTGTGTTACCTACGAGAATTGGCACCAAATCGGATTGGGAAGCCGTTTCGGTTGGTGGTCAAAGCTCTTATGCGATAAAAGAGAGCGGCGTGCTTTATACTTGGGGATACAATTACTATGGTCAACTAGGCCTTGGTCATAAAGATAACCAACCCAAACCCCAAGCGGTGGAGGGGTTATGGCAAGAGGTTTCGGCTGGAGAGCAGTTTACCGTTGCAACTCGGTTGAATAGCAACGAGCTATATGTTTGGGGAAGGACAGTCACGACTGATACCTATTATAGTAATTATTCTAACTATTTAACCCCAACACAATGGTCTTTCAATGATCGTGACGGTGACGGCATCGCAGATGGCGCAGATGCTTTCCCAGCGAACCCTAAAGAAAACTTCGACGCCGACTATGATGGCATCGGCGATAACGAAGATACAGACGACGATAATGACGGCCTAAGCGACGAATACGAGCTGCTTAATGGTACCGATCCAAACCTACCTGACAATGGCTTGGTGGATCGTGATAATGATGGCTATCCGCTGTTTGTTGAGTATCAAGCTCAAAGCTTTGATAACAATGCGCAGTCTGTCCCGACGCGTGATAAGTACCGCTTATTCACGTTTGCAGATGACAAGGACATCGTTAGCTTCGCTTCTCAAGGTTGGCAGGTTGCCTCTGGTGTGGACTCAAGAGATGGCTATGCTGTTAACTCAACCACGCATGCTGATGGTGGTGAAGACACACTTACGTTAACCTCTAAATTCCATAATGGCTCTATCGTCTACTGGGCGAAGACCTCGACAGAGAATGAGTTCGACAAACTTTACCTCAAAGTCGACGGCGTAAAAGTGGAATCAACAGAGCTCTCCGGTATCAATGGCTGGACTCAGTTTGTTGTGGATATTGAGGAAGGGCAGCATACGGTTAGCTGGCACTACATCAAAGACGATGAAACCAACGAGAACGAAGATACCGTTTGGCTAAGTGATATCGTTATGCCAATTGATCTTGATGGTTTAGACAGTGATGGTGACGGCCTAACCGATGCTTGGGAATACAAGCATGGCCTGGATCCATACAATCCTGCAGACGCCAATCAAGATAGCGACAACGATGGACTGACAAACCTAGAAGAGTTCTTTGCTGGCACGGATCCGCGTTCTGACGACACCGATGGTGATGGTATTCCTGATAAGTTTGAGATTGATAACAATCTCGATCCCCTTGATGCAACCGATGCTCTCAATGATGCTGATGGAGATGGTCTTTCAAACCTGATGGAATATGTATTAGGTACGAGCCTGTCTAACAGCGACAGTGATGGTGATGGTGTTAGTGACTTTGATGAGCTAAACAATGGCACGAATCCTTTAGATTCTAAGGATTTTGTTGAAGATTATGTTCAAGCACTACTTTGGGGTGATGTAAACAAAGACGGACGTGATAATGTTGTGACATTAGATACATCGAGTGATTTGTTTGCCAAGGTCACTCTATTTGGTGGCAATGCTTTGGGTATTCTACGTTCCCAAGAGCTTGAGCTTGGACTAAACCAGATCTCGCTTCATAAGCTGAGTGATCGAAACAATGACGGCATTGCTGAAGTTGGGTTGTTTGGTCTCGATTCTGAAAGAAATCGCTATACACTAGTTGTGTTGAATATTGCCAAAGATATCCAAGTCATGGGTAAGTGGAACTGGAGTGCCACACTGCATGATGCCAGATTCCAAGAAATAGACGACTTAGACCTTGATGGTAAGCCTGATTACGCAATGTCCGGTCGCCACAAAGTTAACAATACCAACCAGTTAATTGTTCGTAGCAGTACGAGTAAAGCAACAATAAATACCTACAAGTGGGTAAACAACTGGTCAAATGTTTCTTTCTTTGCGGTACCAGATCGAACTAAGGATACTATTCCTGAGGTTGCGCTATTTGGGACGCATAAGAGAAATGGGAAAGGTCAGATGTTTGTGCTTGATGGCGCTGATGCTTCAAAGCTTGAAGTCTACAACTGGAACCCAGTGTGGCAAAATGGTCAAGTTATGCTTCTAGAGGACATGAATGGCGATGGATATCGTGATATTGCTCTGTTTGGACAAAGAAGTGATGATGGACGTTATCAAGTAGCGATCAAGCATGGTCATAAGAGGTCTGGTATGGTGGGTTCAAAAACCTGGCCTACAGAGCTTACCAAAGCCCAGCCTGTGCTCATTAGTGACCGCGATGGTGATGGTGTGAAAGAGATTGCCTTGTTTGGTCAGTCAGAGAAAGGTGGAACGTCTAAGCTTAAACTCTGGATCACTGCAAGCTCTAGTGTCCAGCGTTTGCAAAACCTAGCGTGGAACAATGTTTGGAGTGAGGCGTCTATACAGGAAATTCCGGATCTTGATGGTGACGGCCTCAAAGAGGTGGTATTGGTTGGGCGTAACTCAGTATCGGGTCGTTTGGAGCTTTCTGTTCGCTCGAGTGCAGATGGTAGTCAACTAATCAATCTAGCATTACCAGATACGTGGGAGGACATCGACTTCACTATTGGTGATGTTAATGGTGATAACGTTGATGATTTAGTACTTCTAGGTCAGAGCCAAAGCTTGAAGGGAACTAAACTCCTTGCTGTTGATGGTCGTGATGGTAAGAGTGTGATTTTCAACACTCCAATTCACTGATTCAACGATTTTGTAAAACGGTAACGACATGGCCCACTTTAGTAAGTGGGCCATTTTTCGTTGAATCCTGATTTAACTTTAAAGGTTTAGCTAAGAAACCGTCCCTAGCTCATATTTTATAGCCGCTCTATCATTTATTGAGTTCTACTTACATTGCGAGAGCCTAGAAGTTTGGTACAATCATCGGAATGTCTCAATACCAATGGAAGGTCAAGTGCAAGTCGCAGACTCTACCCTCGTAAATCTTCATGTCGATCACCTCTACTTATCATCATCAATGTTGCTACTTTCCGGTTGGTTTGTAGCTGAAGAACTGACAGAAAATGTTCGTTTTTTTCACAAGCAAGATGAGTTGAATCAGCATACATTGCTTGTTCCCAGGTTGGATGTAATAGCGGCTCTAAACGTAACGGATGAGGCATTTTGTACCGGCTTTGTCTGTATAGCAGATGTTTCTCACTGTGATGGTGATATTGATATTTCAATTAATGGTCATTTAACCTCACTGTCAGCTTTTCATGGAAGTCTATGTGATCAACCAGAACTCATTCTTCAAGCCACGGGTGCATTACGAAGTCAATTTTTAGCTCAAATGAGCCAGCAGAAAATTGCCACTGAAACAGAAAAAGCACGAAGCTGCATCGACATATGTGAGTTGGTTGATGATAATTTATTGCTTCTAGATGGCTGGATTTTGGATGAAAGCTACGTTGATGCTTTTGTTACTAATGTCTTTGGAGAGAAACAAGATCTTGCTCTTAATATGATTCGCTTTGAGCGACCTGATGTGTCAGAAGAGCTAGAGCTTTTAGATTTAAGTCAAAAAATTGGCATTAGTATAGCCAGTAGGTTGACTATTGCTGCGCACGGGTTGAGTGTTGAATTGCGACCTCGTAATAGTCAAGCTCTAGAGGTGATGGTTAAATCAAGTGACAGAAAGCTGGAATCGCAACCCTTACTCAAAAAGCAACTAGACAGAACAGATGTATACCAAAAGGACTTTCTAAATTCTGGATGTAGAAACATCTCAAATGTTGTTCAGGCTATCTGGAACTCTGAGGAAAAAAATGCCGGATTAGAGTCAGTAACGACGATGAAAGTATACGGTCGAGATATTCCCGAGCCCATGGTTTCCATTATCATTCCAATATATGGTCGCTACGATTTTATACAGCATCAGATGCTCGCATTTAGTGAGGATGTTGATATGCACAATCATGAAATCATCTATGTTCTTGATGACCCCAAGATTGAGAGAGAGTTTGGGATTGCGGCCAATGGTGTTTTCCAAGCATTCAAATATAGCTTTAAAACCGTATATGCGGGGCTAAACCTTGGTTTTTCTGGTGCAAATAACCTTGGGGCTAGCATTGCTAAGGGCAAATACATATTGGCACTCAACTCGGATGTTATGCCAACGACGACAGGATGGCTTTCCCGTTTAGTAGCTAAATATCAGCAGACTGACGATTGTGGCGTGTTAGGTACACGCTTGGTATATGAAGATGATACCTTGCAACACTTGGGGATGGAGTATGTTCAGGACCCATATTACCCGGGCATATGGATGAACCAGCATCCTTATAAAGGTATGCCATCTTCACTTTTTCCATCTCAACAAGTGCGATCTGTTGAATCTGTGACAGGGGCATGCATGCTAATGGAAAAGGCTTTGTTTGACAAAGTTAATGGATTCGACACTGGTTACGTTATTGGTGATTTTGAAGATTCTGACTTGTGCTTAAAAGTATCTGAGCAGGACAAGAAAATATATCTCGATTCTGAAGAAAAGCTTGTCCACTTGGAACGTTTGTCGCAAAGCCTAGTGGATAGTGGGGACTGGAAGTTTAAATTAACCATTTTGAATGGTACACGACAAAGAAATAAGTGGGATAAAAAAATTTTAGAGGTAAAGGCAGCCAATGCGTAAAGTACTAGTCATCGCTCACGGACACCCTGAATTGAATAAAGGTGGGGGAGAGCAGGCCGCATATCACTTCTACAAGGAGTGTTTAAAACAAGGTGATGATGCTTATTTTTTAGCAAGAACCGATGCTATTCCACATGGTGGAGCTGCTTTTTCCATTATCAATCCACCAAGAGAGATTCTCATGCATACCACGCATGATGACCACTTTTTATTTTCTAACATCAAAACTCGCCATTTGTGGGGTGACTTTAAGGGGTTGCTTGAAAAAATACAGCCTGAGGTTATCTATATTCATCATTATTTCCACCTTGGTATTGAAGTAATAAAAGTAATTAAGGACACACTTCCAAATTGCAAGATTGTAATGACACTACATGAGTATCATGCAATATGTGCGAACGGTGGGTTAATGAAAAAGAGCAGCGGTGAGCTTTGTTATCGTTCAGGTACTTTAGATTGTAGCCGTTGCTTTAAAGGATCTACGTTTGGTCCAGGCGAGTTTTATCTCAGAAAGCGTTATATCCAGACCTTCTTTAAATTAATTGATCACTTTGTTAGCCCTTCTGCATTTCTAAAAAAAAGGTACGTAGAGTGGGGGATCGCAAGTGAAAAGATCACGGTTATAGAGAATGGTCAGCCGACACTGAATATTTCCGAATCTGAAAAAGGAAGTTCAGACTCGCTAAGTCTCTGTTATATAGGGCAGATTAACCCTAATAAAGGGCTTGATGTGCTTTTAGAAGCCATCACTCTATTACCAGAAGAGATAAAACAACGTGTTCAGGTTGATGTTCATGGTTCTGGGCTTGAAAACCAGAGTCCTGACTATCAAAAAAAGATACAGAAACTGGTTAAGAAAAGTAAGAAATCAGTAAGATTGCATGGGCGATATCAAGCGGAAGACGTCGGTAACATTCTGAGTTCGGCTCAATGGCTAATCGTCCCTTCTATTTGGTGGGAAAACTCACCGATGGTCATTCAAGAATCTTTGAACTGTGGTGTACCACTTATTGTGAGCGACATTGGTGGAATGGCCGAGAAAGTAGAAAACAATGTAACAGGTTTGCACTTTAGAGTAGGTAAGCCCCTGGCTTTGGCTAATCGAATCGTCCAGATTGCTGAAGATAAAGATCTCCACACTCAGCTTGCAAGTAACATTACACCACCTCTGAGTCTCGCTGACGCCTACAAGAAAACAATGGATATTGTAAAGCAATGTTAAACTACTACTTACAGGAAACACAGGCCGCGGGTGTTGGGGTTCACTTTTTTTCACCAACTATTGGTCAAGTCGCGAACGCCAAAGTGGAGTTTAAAGGTAAGCTGTCTTCATCGAATCGAGTAAAAGGGATCCGAGTGGAGTGTTTATCTGAGCAGCATTCGATAGGTGTTGTATGGAGTGCCGCCCCTGATCTTTCCGATGAAGGCACTGCGCATACCTACCGCTTTTCGTTAGAGGTTGATTCAAAGCAAATCACCGAAGAGCATGACCTTCATTTTTGTGTGTTAGTTGAATATAGCGATACTTGTGACGAAGTGGCATGCGGGTTTATCCAAAAAGTCCATCCAGTTGATAGCGTGGTATTTGTGGTAGGTTCGCCAAGAAGTGGTACATCAGCGCTAGGTAAAGGCCTCCGTAAAGGTTTGGAAGCAAATGCGCACGGAGAGTCCCATGTTATTGAAGGCTTTCAAAGAATATTAGAAACTATTGATGCTTTCTTTGTTCGTTCTAAGACGGCTCAAATAAAAAATAACTTGGTCAACGTTTTGCCTTATACCGTTTTGCTTGCAGAGCAAGTCCGCTCACTAAGGCGAGTGTATGAACTTTATTATGGTAACCAGGTTATTCTGGACAAGACACCGGGTATCCCGATGCTAAAAGCATTGCCTATTGCTCTAATTGCATGGCCAAATGCAAAGGTGGTGTTCTGCAAACGAAGAGCGCTTGAGAATGTAAAATCTCGCGAGATAAAGTTTCCTGCTGTCAGCTTTGAGGCGCATCTAGCGCAATGGAAGCAATCCTTCATAGCTTGGCGTCAAACAAAACAGCAGATCAATCAAGCGCTGAAGACCAAAGATTGGGCTATGGAAGTGGATCAAAAGCAGATGTCAGATCACTCGAATCAGGTTGCTTTGCAAGTTTCGACATTTTTAAATTTGTCCAAACGAGGTCACAATAAGCTTGAAAGAAGCTTAACCAATGATAGGCCTGAGCAAACTTCGGCCCCAACAAAGCAAGCGCGAAACCTTTCGCAGTTTGGCTGGAGTGAAACGCAGCAACAGGCTCTTGTTAAGGTATGTGGGGATGAATTAAAGCGTCAAGGCTACTCTCTTGATGAACGTTATTACTTATAAGGTTGAAACAGAATATGACTCGTGTGGTAATTCACATAGGAACAGAGAAGACCGGAACGACAAGTGTTCAACACTTTTTTGACCAGAATAGGGCAAAACTAAAAGAGTTGGGAGTGCTTTACCCTCACGTAGGACCACGAAAAGATGCACACTTTGATCTCGTAAACGAGCTTCATCCATTAGACAACAATGGAAAATACATGGAGTTTTTGCCTAAACCGACGACCGACATTGGTTTTTATTGGGGGCAATTACGTCAGCGAATCGAAGATAACCCAGAGAAAACGGTGTTCTTAAGTGCGGAGCATTTTAGCTCTAGGCTTCGTGATAAAGCACTCGAATATATGTCGGCGTTTTTTTCATCGCTAGGAATCGAACCTGAAATACTGGTCTTTTTACGTCCACAAGATGAGTTTTTAGAATCGACTTACTCAACGGCGATAAAATCCGGTTCAAGTCAAAGCTTTGAGCAAATGATAGAGAACTATCAAGCACAAATATTGCGCTATGATTATGAGCAGTTGCTAGCGCTATGGAGCCGCTATTTCGGAAAGCATCATATTAAAGTGATGCGCTATCAAACCTCCGAAGGAGAAGAAAGGGATGTACGTAAACGAATACTAAACTACTTGTCGGTAAAAGAGTCAGAGACGTTAGACTTTTCACAATCGAAAAGCCTCAATGTTAAGTGGGGGCGGGATATGCTGGAGTTTGCGCGTTTGTGCAATCTTAATATTAAACCGCGCTTAGGAAACAAAAGGTTGTTGTTTTTAGAGACTTGCAGCAACAAGTTGCCAGCGAAGCCCAATGAACGACTTTTGACGTTTGAGCAGAGAGAGGCTATTGAGAAATATTTTTCTGCATCCAACAGTCAAGTGGCCATGGATTATTTAGGCTTGGATACGTTATTTGTCGAGCGGGAGCCTGTAAAAATAGACGAATCTACGCCCGCCCGACCTTTATTAACAAAGCTTAGTTTGATTGAAATGTTGGCTGAAGAAATGGGCTTTTAGGCAAGCGAGCTTGATTGCGCTTATTTTTGCCATTTCAGCAGACCTATCACAGCACAATCTTGAGGTTACGTGTTTTTTCTCAACCAGCGCCTTATGGTTGGAATATCGAAACGTGTAACCTGCTTCTCTAGGTCAATAACCTCTCCTTGAAATGGGATGAGTTCACACTTTAGGTCATTAAGCTGGTTACAGATTGATTGGTTTGTGTTTAGTTTATTGGGATAACGGCTGGTGCAAATATTTATTATGCGAGATTCTCTTGGTAGAAACACACCATTGTGAAGAGCTGAGCCGTCTAGGCTTGCAAGAGTATGACAACTTCCGTAGAGCGTTAACTGTTGTTCAACACTGAGTTTTTCTGGATGAACAATGATAAAGCCGTGTTCAATGAAAGCTTGTTCAATAGCTTTTTCATTAACAACCATTCTTTTTCTTTTCTTCAGATTAGAGCGAGATAAGTATATTCTTAGAGTGCCATTTTTTAGTGGGTTTGATATGCGTTTGAAAGTGTTAATGTATTCGTGGTGAGCCTTATTGTTTATATAAAACAATGGCGTTGGAATGTGAAGTGATTCAAACTTAGTATTCTCCTTGATAATCAGAGTCTTTTTTGGGTCTACACCAGCTCTAGATAGAAATACTTCAGTAAATGATTTGAATTGTTCTGACTGTATCACAAATTCACTAAAAACAAATCCAGTGTAGTTGTTTTCTTGTGCCGCCCATATGCGAGATAATGACTCCAGTAAAAAATGACCGTAGTGATAAGTATACGCACCTAAATATAAATATTGACCCTTTATTTCATTTGGGATTGATTCTATATTGTGCTCTTGAGCAGTGCGTGTTATTTCTTGAGGGAATGCTGTTAATCCAGTATAGGATGGGTCTTGTCTTAAGCTATCTGTTATTATATTTCCATGGCGGTCATAGATACCGCCAGAAAAAGTTTTATTTACCCTGTCAACCTGTGTTGCAATCAATGTGGCATTTTTATACTCTGAACATCGTAGTGGATAGTTCTCTATTCGTTTCATTTTATCGGTTCTTTACCTTTATTAGCTTTGCAGACTTTTTTGCTATTCTCAATGGCCTGGGTATTTTTGTTTCTGGTAAAAAATTATCTGGTAGTGTTAGAGCATTCGTTGTTGGGTTGGCAATAATAATACCATTATCAAACAACCTATATGCTATCTCTGCACCGGGAGTGATCTTGAGATTTTTGATAGTAACGTATTCTGCATCACTTTCAAGTATGAGCGTGGTCGTACCTTTTGGTAAATTATCAAAGTAGAACCTGGCTATAAAGGGAGAACTGCCTGTCCATGAGGAAGCTTTCAGGTTGATATCTTCTTGTTGTGTGAGTGTTAAGTAGCTGATTCTGTCTTTCGCTAACGTTGAATGAGACATGACCTCTGCACTAATTACTACACCGGATGGCTCGGTCAGTTCAATGTCAATCGAGTGCTTAATAGTTCTACCTTTTCTTTTCAGTAAGATAGACGGTTTTGTGAAATCAATTCTCGGTTTGCTTTCGGATATTAATACTCGTGCTTTGCTTTCAACAGTATAATATTTCATTGGGGTGATCGGTTTGCCCAGCCAATCATAATGGCCATTGCTATGCAACTCTGGCCATTTGTGCAAGGCTTTTCCGTTGGACTTATAGGCAGGAGAAATCACGGCGTCCGTTAAAAGAGCAGCAGCGACTTTAAGTTTACGAATTCCCTCCTGATTATAGTTTTGGCTGGGGTTTGGCAGCCCAATTTTGATTACATTTAATGACGGAGTGCGACTGAACTGAGTCCAATAACGATGTCGGTTAATGCCAGTCGACCATTGATTGAGATCAGGATCGCCATAATTTGGCCACTCTTCGCTCTCTATACCATTGAGTAAAGTAATCTCTCGTTGCTGTGATAGCTGGTTACCATCTGCTATGAGGATTTTATTGTCGCCAAATGAGTGCCTTAGTTTCTGTAGCAGTTGCTTAACGCCTAATCGATACTGGGACTGTGCATGTATATCAAGTTGGTTAAATTTACCATCTAAGTGATAGTCAATAGGCGTTTGTCTTGAGTGGTGTTTACGTCCTCGAGAGTCAGCGAGTACATCAAATGCAATTCCGTCAAAACTTTCCAGAGCTTGACCTGATTTAAACAGTGATAGAAGCTCATTAGCAAGGATAAGAGAAGGCGCTTCTTTCGTGTCCAAATTTGCAAAGTTATAACGCCATAAGGACTGTGTGCTGGATTTTTTGTAAGGAGCCTGCGCGACATGAGGTGCTAAATAAACACCATTTTTATAATCTCTAGCCTTAGTGCCATACTGACTTCGCTTAACGGTAATAGTTGATTGGACAGGGTTTATCGATAACAGTTGAACTTGTTCTGCTTGAGCCCAGTTGAGCTCTTTGTTTTCAGTCAGAGGAACAATAGCGACATCGTCATTGTATTTTGCTCGCTTGCCATGGTTAACACGAAAAACGTCAGTATCATCGACACGGATCGTTTGAGTGTTACGAGCGAGTGGTTGCTGTGAATATGTACCAACAAAATATGTCCAAGCTCTTGCCGGATAGTCACTGGGACGGTAGTTGGGATCTCTTGCATTACCGTTAAAATGAAGAAGCATGAGTTTCTGTGGGTTTCTTTGTTTGTATTTTATGAACTTTCTTTGGGCTTCACCAGAGCGCCCTGGTACTTCTTCATCTAACGCTTTAACGATCATTCCATCTAGTTTCGACCAGCGTTTCTCCCACCTCTCGTAAGGAATATTAGGGTTTGCTGCACTTCCCTCGACATAGCGGAAGTAAATGGCTTTTGGGTAGTCTGATTGGAGTATGTTTAGTTTCTCAAGTGGTTGAGCATTGGCTATTGAAGTCATACACCAGCCGAATAGTGCCAGCCGTCGATACTTGTTCGTTATCTGAAAAAACCGTTCCATGGTTCACTCACCGCTAATTTTTAGTTAATGACTAATGCTTCCTGACGCTCTTGATATTTGGTTATTGGCTATTGATGAGATCCTCGCGTAAAAACGTTACGAGCTTTTCATAGTTCAACGTAAACTCGATAGGCTCATGATTCACCTTATGCTCATTGATGTACATGTCCGCGTGGATGATCTCAAGTGACTTTTGGGGTAAATCTGGTGCCATTTCAAAAGCGCAGTTTGCAGTAGCAAGTCCAGCACTGGCTAAATCCTCACGCGATTGGTTGGCAATCACCTCACAAAACACTATGCCATTTAGCTTAAATGCAACATGCACAGGGTGATCTGGGCGTTTTGTGTCAAATGCCCAACCTTTAACCAGGTGCTTATCTGTAACATCTAGATGATATTGAAAGCTATGAGGTGGAATATAGTTCGAGCCTTTTGCTGCTTTGTGTTTGATTTTTCTCAGTATATTGATCATTTTTATTCCGTGAAGAAGTGAAGTGTTTCCATAATGGTATCGAACTTTATTGGCTACCTAAAGTAAAACCGAATTGATTTCTTTCTATTGTGTTATTTTTGTGAATAGTCTAGTTTCAGTCATTGTCAAATTTTGGTTAGAATTACCCAAGCATTGTTTCAAATCAAGTTGATTCTGATGTTGATGTGAATTTTAAAAGAAGATATATAATTATGAAATACGGAAATTTCAAAGGGTTAGGGTTAGCCCTTTCACTATTGGCTTGCGCATATGTACAACCTGCTACAGCAGCGGAAGTAGAAATCGAACCTGGCTACGGCACATTAATGACCGCTGTCGCTGATGCAAATGCTGGTGATGTCATTGTGCTTAAAGAAGGCATCTACTACATGTCGAATGGCACACAAGTCATCGACAAGTCTCTCACCATTCGCGCCTTAAACGCACAGACAAAGCCAAAACTCATGTTTACGAGTGGTGGTATATCGGCCCTTGAAATTCGAGGTGAAGACACAGACTTTGTTATGCAAGGCATCACGTTTTATGAGGGTCAAATTATCACAAATACCCCTTATTTTAAGGTGATAGGTGAGGTAAATTCGGTCGCTCTATTGCAAAATAACTTCACAGATATCGAAGTGTTCGTAGACCCAGATTATGATCCGGACGGAGACTTGCAGTATTTGGATAAGCTTGTCGTGGTCGGTAACCGTTTTGTCCGCGGAAGCATCGCTCCTGCGGCAGAAGAACTGTTCCTTTTTGCAGGTAATAGCTTGAGCTTTAATAATTTCTATGCAAATAAATCACAATCAACGGCTGAGCAGCATATCTTGGGTAACGCTTTTGTGCTAGATAATACTACTACTGTTAACATTGGTAGCACTGGTAGCAGTCACTCTAGAGTAGTAGGAAACTTCTTTGATCGACTCGTTTCAGATGACAGCAGTAGTGCGTCCAATGCTTATCTAAGCCCTGTTTACCTGCGTGGTCATGGTGTTTTTTCTAACAACACAGTACTTGCAGGGCGAAATACTTACCAATCACCTGGAACACCGAATAGTATTCAAGTGGTTGATTTTTATGGATCTTTTGCTATTAATAATAATGTTTTCCACGTAGAGCCGATAGCATTACAAGAACGAGATAATATTAGTTTCAATGTTCGTGATGGTGATGCACACTTTAGTAACAACATTTTTGTTAACCTACCCAATGCAGTAGCATTTTCTGGCTTAGATCGTGCCAATGGAACTACGTTGGAAAATAACCTTTGCTTTAGTGAAGTAGACGGAGTGCCTTGTATTGAGCATGCAGGTATTACTGTGGTTGATGATCTCAAACTCGACAGTCAGTTCCGTCCGTTAGCAGGGTCACCAGCGATTGATGCCGGTATCGATGACGTCTTTTATCGTGATGTCGATGGCACTCGTAGCGACATCGGTATTGAAGGCGGTCCGCTACCTAAAAGTCAGTTCGACGACCAGCGCTCGGCGACCGAGTCTGCACCTTATCTCTATCCCCTATTCGAGGCCAATGCGAGCTTGAGCAATAACGGTGAGCTTAATGTAAAAGCCATCGCAATCTCTAAATTACGCTAGAGCGAGGCCTCAGGGATGACAATGAACAAACCTCGGGTATTCGCCCTTTTAGCTATTGTGCATAGCTATAGCGCATGGGCCAGTGCCATCGACTCCGCACAAGTCTATTGGGACAATGACTCCATAAATAACGCTATTTCGGTTCCTGTCGAAGATGAGCTCAATTTACCTTGGGTAGTGTATACCCAAAAGGTGAATACAAGTTCACTCTCACGAGGTGAATTTGACTTAGACGGGATCGCGCACAAAGTGAATATTGCGGTGACCGACAGCGAAGGCAATGTGAGCCCCGCGTTTTCATTACCTATGTATTTGCGTCAGTTACCTGCGACGGATACTGAGTACGGAAACTTGGTCAGTACCGTCGTGCTTGCAAGGGCTGATCAAGCCGAAACTATCGCCATTAATGAGTTAGAGTTCGGTGTTGGGCCAAGCGAGGAAGCCACAGGTAAAGTGTGGGGGGTGTACAAAGGAAGTACTCAGTATGGCGCGCCATTGACGGGTAATCAAAAGTTGGCGTTAGCGGCTTTGGATAATTATGCCGGCACTCAAACGAATGCCATTGAGAGTAACTTGTACCTTACATCCGAGCGCTATTCACCTCTTTCTTCTGTGGTCACTACGGTTGATGCAACGGTGAATGGCCAAGCTTTGAGCGTGGATCAGAGTTGGATTAATGGTTCGGTTTACAGCGTTTCTTACCGTTCGCCGCAAGCGTTCAACTCCGCCAATGAGGCAGTGATAAGCGCTGAGGACTTTGATGGTAATGAGATCGCTATGGGGACTAACTACTTTGGCTTTATCGATGGGGATAATGACTTCATTGACGATCGATTTGACGACGATTGGGACAATGATGGTCTAACCAACGAGCAAGAGGCTGAACTAGGCACCGATCCACGTAACCCGGATAGTGATGGTGATGGTCTTGGTGACAAATACGAAGTAGATAATGGCCTCGACCCAACAGATCCAACGGACGCGCTGCTTGATATTGATGGTGATGGCTTAAGCCATTTAGATGAAGTGAAAAATGGCACAGATCCGAATAATGCTGATTCCGATGGCGATGGTGTCAATGACGGAGATGAAGTTCGGGAGGGCACAGACCCGCTTGATCCTGATGACTTTAAATCCCAAGCCATCCAAGAAGTGCTGACTGTTGGTGACGTAAATCGAGATGGTGCGTCGGAGTTTGTTGCCCTTGATAAGTCGGCTCTTCCTTTAGTTAATGTGAGCGTGTTGGATGCCCAGCTTGCAACGTTGATCGAAAAGGAGCTTGATTACCAATTTAGCGATGTGCAGCTTATTGACTTGACTGAACACTATAAAGGGGAAAAAGATTACGTAGCGTTGTTTGGTTACATTGAAAGCCAGAACCGTTATACCTTAGTTATATTGAATCCAGCGAATACACTAAGCGTAGTGAAGCGAATCAACTGGCCTGCGACTCTAAATAGAGTTGAACTTATGTCAGTACCTGACATGAACTCGGATGGCGTATCTGATTTCGCGTTGTTTGGTCAACATAAGGTCAATGGAACAAACCAATTAGTTGTTCGCAGTGGAGTAGATGGTAATAGCTTGAGGACGTTCAAGTGGGTAAATAATTGGCAAGATCCAACAGTGATTTTTTTACCAGATAGAAATAAAGATGGCATACAAGAAGTCGCTTTGTTTGGAAGTCATAAGCGAAGCTTGAGAAATCAGTTGTTTGTATTGAGTGGAGCTTCTGGTTCTAAGCTCGATGTTTACAACTGGGGACCCGTGTGGGGTAGCGGTGAGGTTGAAGTAATTCCTGATGTTAATGGTGACGGGTTTGCAGATGTATCTATGTTTGCAAAACGGAATGATGATGAACGTTATCAATTAGCTATTAAGCGAGGGCAAACAAAAGCAGGTATGGCCGCATTTGTACATTGGCCTGGTGAATTCGAGGCAGAGACAGTACAAAAAATTAAGTTGGATGATAGGAATCAAGATGCTCTAGATGAAATTGGTCTGTTTGGATTGTCTCTCAAGAATGGTAGTGAGCGTTATAAGCTTTGGGTGAATAGCTATGTCAAAAACCAGCGCTTACAGAACCTTTCTTGGCCAAACTCGTGGGACAGTCCGAAGGTCAAACAAGTCAATGACTTGGACAGCGATGGTATTAGAGAAGTTGCCCTTATTGGCGTTAACCGTAATTCTAATAATCTAGAGGTGTCCGTTAAGTCCAGCTCAACGGGTAAGCAACTTGTCTTAACATCTTTGGAAACGGTGCTAGCTGATATGACGTACTCAAGCAAAGACATGAATGGTAATGGATACAACGATCTCGTGATTCTTGGCAAGAATGATGATGATAAGGTTGAAGTCATTATTATTGATGGTCGAAATTATCAACAAGTTCTATTGAGTAGTGAGCTACCTTAGACGCGAGGTTTGAAAGCGGTGACAAAGGCCAGCTAACAATGCTGGCCTTTATTTTTATGGTTGGTCTTTATCCCTAGAACGACCATGCAAAGTATGAAAATGGAAATGATAGAAACTAAAATGGAAGGCGTTAAGTCAGTGATGTTAACAAACAAGAAACTAATTAGTGTATTGATGAGTGCAGCTCTAATCGGTTGTACTTCTACCGGGTCAAGTTCAGGTTCAAATGTTGGCGATATAGATATGACGTCAACAGAGCAAATAACCATGTTTGACTCGATTAGTAGTAGACTTAAGGAAGCTGAACAGAAGCTTATTAGTGAGGAATTAGACTGGTACGCAGTTGATGCCCACGAAAAAATGGGTGAAGCTCTGGAAGAGGCAAAGGAGTATTATTCAGAGTTTGAAAATGATCCTTCTCTTATCAGTGACTCTGGTTTTTTCTCGAGTAAAAGTTACGGTGAGAAAACTATTGAAGCCCTTAATAGCTTTGATAGCGCCTACAAACTAGCTGTAGCGACAAAACAGAGAGTGCAAAGTACAATGGCTATTGCATTTGAGAATAAGCAATTTTTAGATCAGTTAGCGGTAAAATCTGTTTACCCTACCGACTATGCTCGTGTAGATAAGCAGTTAAAAAATGTAGTTGACTATATTGCCAGAAATGAAGATTTTGATAGTCAGCGTCTACTGTCACTAGAAAAAAATCAACATAATCTTGAAGTTCGAACTGTTACAAGGAAATATTTAGGCGGGCTGGAGCAAAAGAAGCTTGCGCAAGAAAAACAGCGCTTTTCTAATTACGCACCAATTGTGACATCGAGATCAAATAGTCTCCTAGAAAAGGCAAAAGCGTACATCAATGCATCCCCTAGAGATTACGAGGCTATCGAAAATATGTCGAATGATTTCGCTTTCTCACTAGAGAGAAATGAGAAAATCGTTATTCAAGTAAAAGAGCTCAAATCTCTATCAGAAAAACAGTTCGAAAGGTATATACTGGCTTTGGAGGCATCCCTTCAAGAAATTGCTGTTGCTACTGGCATTGAAAAGATAGGTAATAAAACGTTAAAAGAGCAAGCACGTGCGATTAAAGTTTCTTTGTTGGATAGAGAGAGCAAAGGAAAAATCACAGGAGATAGAAAGCTCGCCGAAGTCGAACAGAAGAATCATGCCTTAACACAACAAGCAAAGAGTCTGAGTGAAGAGCTTCAGCAGTATAAAGCAGAAAAGACTGCGTTAGAGCGCACAATTAAGACACTTTCTCTGGCAACTGATTCTTCTATACCAGATCCTACAAAATTGACACCCTAATATTCAAGAGTAGTCATCATAAACCAGTCTATTTCACAACGGGATAGATTGGTTTAAGGATATTAATTGCGGGGCTAGATAGGCTGGCTTACACTATTGCTGAGCCTAATCATTAAGTTATAGTGTGATATATGTCACGCATTCGAACTTTCGAACTTCGGATAAAATGATTTTTATCAATTGGTTGTACTTTACAGCAAAATGCAACCGATTACACTGCTTGAAGCATCATTCAATTCGACTAGTCTCATATTAAGAGCTTTACGGACTCGCTATGATTTTGGCTAGAACAAGGATGAATATATGTGCTTATCAAGGTATTTTAGACGAGTAATCCTACTCATATCAATGACTTTACTCTCCGCAGCCCCTAACGCGGCGACTATTGTTGTTGAGCCAGGCTTTAACACACTTAGAGCGGCTGTTGCCAACGCTAGCGCAGGGGATGTCCTAGAACTCAGGGACGGTATTTATCCCTCCACAGCATCTGACTTAACTATTGATAAATCATTGACGATCAGAGCCATAAACCGTGCGGCTAATCCTATGGTTTATTTTGATTATAATGATGGATTGCTGATTTCAGGGAGTGAGACTGAGTTTATATTACAAGGTGTTAACCTTGGTAAGAATGATCGTCTCAACGATTTCAAAATTGAAGGGGATGTAGAGTCTGTTGCTTTGTTAGAGAATGCTATGACTAGAGTAGAAGCGTCTGTCGTTCAAGTTACTGATAGTGACAATAACATTGCGACGGTTGACCATCTTCTTGTCGTTGGGAACAGTGTCTTCAACGTTTTAGGTCATGGCAGTTTTTATAACTGGGGAGCTGAAAAGACACTACTTTTTGCTGGTAATAAATTGAACTATATCAACATTACATTTGCAAATTTTGGTGCTGAGCATAATGTGATTGGTAATGTGTTTACCATAACAGATTCACAAATTAACTTTCAAAGCACAGAGTACGCACGAATCATCGGTAATCAATTTATTCAAAACGTTTCAAAGAGTCTGGGGGGCAGTATTACAGGAGCTAGCATTGGTTATGTAGCAATGCTTTATGGGGCTGGTGAGTTTGTAAATAATATTATTAGACAGGGTCTCAACCCTTTTTCTGCCACGGGTACTCCAGGTAATTTTAGAACGCTATATCTTAATGGCGAATGGGAAGTCGTTAACAATGTATTTGAACAAAGTTATGATAGTTTGAATGAGGGTGTATCTACCTACCACGATAGCTTTGATATTAGCGGCTCTGGTTTGTTTAGCAATAATATTATCAAAGGGTTAATTCAACCCAATTTATTCGACTTTACAGACAGCCAGGCTCAAAATCATTTCCTTATCAGCCACAACTTGTGCTTTGAAACCAAACAAAACTGTCCTGAGGGCAATGGTAACCAAAGCGGTAAAGACCCGATGTTTTTAACTGATTACCAACTCGCGACAGGCTCTCCTGCGATTGATGCTGGTGTAGATTCAAATGTCTATCGAGATATTGACGGCTCTAGAGCAGACTTGGGCGCTTATGGTGGTGTTTATCCTATCGATCAGTTTACTAAGCAGTTGTCACCGGGCGTGACCTCTCCTTTCTTTTATCCATTATTTGAAGCTAACTCAAGCTTATCGAATACCGGAGCATTAACAGTAAAAGCGGTTGCCGTAGCTCGACAGCGCTAAAAAAGGAGGAATAAGCATGAGAAATTCTCTCTATGCAGGCCTCTCTTTGGCAATGACATTATTGACGTTTAGTCCAGATGTATTTGCAGCGGAGCTGCCGACGAAAGCACACTTATATTGGAATAGTGACACATTGGATGCAGCACAATCGGCAGAGTTAAGTACCGATAAGCCATGGGTTACTTATACGCAGACGGCCTTAACATCCTCGCTATCTCGTGGTGACAACACGTTACGAATAGCGATAGAGGACTCGGAAGGCGGTTTACAGAGTTTAACGTTTTCACTGACTATTCCCACATTGCCAAGCAATCAAACTGATGGTCAGTCCAATGCATTAGATTATGCGGAGCTGCGAAGAAGCAGCTCTTCAACTGTCGATACCTTGACACTTAAAGAAAGTGGCGGGGAGAGCTCAGGCGGCCAGGTTTGGGCTTATTTCCAAGGAGAAGCCGAGTTTGATGGATCTGTAGGGGAGGACGTAAACCTGTCGCTATTTGTCTATGATGCGTACAGCAATACGGTAACGACCCCTTTACAAAACACACTAAATATACCCAATTTTTCAGATCAGCCATTGGGTGGACTAGCGAATGTCATTACTAAAGCGTCATTAAATCGTTCATCTCGTACGCTAGCAAATAGTATTGAAGTTAAGGAAGCAAGCGGTCATTCGCAAGGTGTAGGGTATGTGTGGGCCGTGATGGTTGGTACTGGTACATTTACCAGTGCTGATATCGGTGATATTCAATTGACGCTGGATGCTAGCGATGCGTATAGCGATACACAGGCTGTCAACATGGCTTTGAGTATTGGAGCCGAAAGGTTGGCTGGTGCTCCAATAGTAACCTCGATGTCGGCAATGTTGAATGACCAAGAGCTGCCTATTGCTGATGCTAAGATCAATGGCCCTTTATATCAGGCGAACTTTACGACACAAAGAGTGCTAGCGAGTAGTAATTACACCACATTAGAGACATCAGATTCACTAGGCGCCTCGGCGCAGTATGCCCCCAGCTATTTTGCATTTTTTGATGGTGATACTGACTTTATCGATGATCGGTTCGATCCCGATTTAGACAATGACGGGTTAACAAACGAACAAGAACTGATAGCTGGGACGGATCAATATAAAGCGAATACCGATGGGGATGCATTGGATGACTATACCGAGATCTCGAATAAACTGAATCCGCTGGATCCTAACGACTTGGCACTAGATCCAGACAAAGATGGTCTTTCAAACTTAGAAGAGGTCAATTTAGGTACGGATATCGCTAATGCAGACTCGGATGGAGATGGTATTGCCGATGGTACTGAAACCCAATATGGCTTGAACCCAACAGATGGCGCTGACGGTTCGCAAGACTTAGACAAAGATGGTATTAGTAACGCAGAAGAAATTGCCAATGGCTATGATCCACTGAGTCGTGACTCGGATGGTGATGGCATCTTTGATAATCAAGAGCTAACTCTTGGGCTTGATCCGCTTGATGCCTCTGACGCCTCGAAAGACAATGATGGCGACGGTATAAGCAATTTGGATGAATTGTTAGCGGGAACCAATATTAATGCCGTTGATAGTGATGATGATGGTGTTTCAGATTTTCAAGAACTGGTTAATGGCACAGACCCGCTGGATCCGACTGATAGCGTAGTGGCTCAAATTAAACCTTACCTGTGGGCAGATATTAGTGGCGATGGAGCACAAGATATTGTGACGCTGAGCACCACGACATTACCGCAAATGGCATTGTCAATATTGGATGGCTCGAATTTAACGCCTATTAATACCACTAGTCTCGACTTTGGCTTTTCGCGAGTGGAGTTGTTAAAGCATGATGATTACAACCAAGACGGAATTGCTGATATCGCGTTGTTTGGCTTTATAGAAAGTCTTAATCGGTACTCTATGGTTATCGTCGACCCCTCTGACAATTTTAAAGTGCTGAAACGTTACAATTGGCCGGGGTCGTTAGCAAATGTCAAACCCTATCTACTCGCGGACTTAACTGGCGATGGGGTAGGAGAGGTGGCCATTGCTGGACAAAATAAGATGAACAAAACCAATCAACTTATTGTGAAGAATGGTCAATCAGCCGCCAGCTTACGAACTTATAAGTGGGTAAACAACTGGGATGACGTCATATTTATAACGTTAGAGGATAGAACCGGCGACAAGGTACCAGAAGTGGCAATGTTTGGTATCCACAAACGAACGAATAAAGCTCAGCTCTTCGTTTTGGATGGAGCCAGTGCAAGCAAATTGGAAGTGTATAACTGGAGCAATAAACTGGCGAATGGTACCTTAGTTCTGACTGATGATATTAACCAAGACGGCTATAAAGATATAGGTGTGTTTGCTCAGCGAAGTGATGACAATCGTTATCAATTATTTGTTAAGCATGGCGACACCAAAGCGGGGCGTGTGGCTTCTATTACTTGGCCGAGTAGCTTAACAGACGGGCGCATACAATTAGTACAAGATCAAACTTTTGATGGAGTTCAAGAAGTGGCGTTGTTCGGTTTATCAGGCAGTGGCGCTAATGCGCGCTATAAAGTCTGGATTAATGATGGAGCCAACAATGGGCGACAAGCAAATTTAGCTTGGCCGGATCGCTGGATCGATGCTTCTATTGAACAAGTCGCAGATTTGGATCAGGATAGTATCAAAGATATTGCGCTTCTTGGTTACAACAAAGATACCGGCGATTTTGAAGTATCGATTAAGTCATCCGTTAGTACAGCGCAGCTGATAACACTAACTTTGGGTAGTAATGTAAATAATGTTGTAATCCGGAATGCGGACTTAAACGGCGATAGGACTGAGGACCTGTTTATATCATGGGTAGATTCATCAACCAGCGTTTCAAACGTTATTGCGATCGATGGAAGTGATGTAAATAATCGATTATTTGATCAACCTTTAAACTAGCCATATTTTTTCGTCTCATCTAAACGCCCTAGCACGTTAAGTGCTAGGGCGTTTTATTAAGTGATTACAGATCTAGTTAAGTGAGTGATGAACTTGCAAGGCTTTACCACTTTGTCCATCAATCACAAGGTACTCTAAGCTGTCAGTATCTAAGTGATAACCTTGAATGACGATATCATTTGCACCATCGCCATCGACATCCATAATCATGTGCTGTCTATCTCCTAGACGAGTATCAACCTTAACTTGACTTAACAGCTTACCAGTTGCACCGGACTTAGTAGAGAGTTCAAGTTGCTCTGTATTTCTGTTAATACCAATTAGAGTGATCTCTGGAGTGCCATCATCATCAACATCGTTCATTTCAACCACGGCAGGGTCATACCAATGGTTTGGCCAAGAAAGGTTTTGTAGCCTCTGGCTGTCTTGATAACTGTTGATGAACAGTTTGTAACGTTCTTGTCCATTCTGCTCAGAGAAGCCAAATAGACCAACTTCATTTAGGCCGTTAGCATCTCTATCTGCAATCGCTACTGTTGTCACCGAATCGGAGTTGAATTCGCTGCTCCATCGGACATTTCCAGCCATTCCGGATTTAGTATGACCTTTCTTTATTGCTAGTTGGTAACGGCCGTCGTCCTTGCGTTTAGCGAACAAAGCGATATCATCGATGCCATCAGCGTTGACATCAGGAATGATCTTGATTTCACCAGCCATCCAAACTGGGTTCCAGTTGTACACTTCCAGTTTGCTTGCCGTCGCTCCATCCAAAATGACCATTTGGTTTTTGTCTGCTCGCTTATGGTAACCAGAAAGGGCAATTTCAGGAACGGAGTCACCATTTCTATCTGGTAACGCCATAACCTGTGGATTGCTCCAGTTGTTCACCCACTTATAGGTCGTCATGGCCTTTCTTGACTCGCCGTCTCTCACAATAAGTTGGTTGGTCTTATTGAGCAGGTGCTGGCCAAAAATAGCGTATTCTGTCACTCCGTCCTTATTCAGATCTGGAACTACCACCAGTTCGGCGTTGCTCACTGTTGCTGGCCAGTTAAAGCGCTTGACCACCGTTAGTGAATTCTCCGGGTTCATCACAACCAATGAGTAACGATTCAATGACTCTATGTAGCCAAACAATCCGACTTGCTTAGCGTGGTTATCACTAAGGTCAATTAGTTGAATAGAAGAAGTAAAGCCCAATTCAAGTTGCTTGTCTGCAAGTACGCTTCCATCCAAAGCTTCTTTTAGTAATAGCTCAAGTGTTGGTAAGTTAGATTGGTTTAATACCAGTATCTCTGCACCACCATCACCATTGGTATCTTGCAACATAAGAAGTCTATGTGACTGAATTGGTTTAGTGGGTTCATTTGGTTCTTGTGGGTCGGTACCCGCTAAATACTCATCCCGATTACTCACGCCATCACCGTCGGCATCCAGTGTTGCATCGGAAGCGTCTAATGGATCTAAGTCATTATCAATTTCAAACTTGTCCGGTATGCCGTCGCCATCGGTATCACTTGATAGAGGGTTAGTACCAAGAAGGTATTCCCCTAGGTTAGTGAGACCATCGTTATCAGAATCAATGGTCGCATCACTGGCATCAAACGGGTTCAGGCCATAAAGAAGTTCCCAGACATCACTTACGCCATCACCGTCGGAATCGCTGGTCGTTGGGGTAAGTAGCATATTTTGAACTTCTAAAGGCACTTCATTTTTCAGCAGGCTTTCCATCACCAATGGAGAGGAAGATGCGCCGTTTTGCTCAAAAATTAGAGTAAACACGGAGCCGTCTGTGCCTAATGGTGAAGAGCCCGCCATTGCAATGGTCGCCTTGCCAGCAACATTTGTGTTCAATGTGGTAGCCCATGCTTGCGTTAATGCTGTGGTTTCCACTGCAATAAGAGTAGCTTGATCGGGGTTAAAGTTAATCTGGGCGTCAATGCCTTGCGCACCGCGGTTCAAATATAAGTCCACCGCGATATGGCCATTTTGCAACACCCGGCGGTTATACCACGAAGCATTCAGTCCAACCGACATTAACTGACTTTCCACATCGCTTGCACCATTACCGGATGGGTCACCTAATAAATAAGCAGTAAAGTTTTGCTCAGTTAAATTCGTGTTAACTTGCGCGTAATTATACTGAGCAGGAGAGAATTGCCACACGGCCTCTGCGGTGTTGAGTGGTAAGCTCGATAGCCCAGCTGCATAGGTGAGAACCGTGCTGGCCTCCATAGCAGTTACGATATTATCCCCATTTAGGTCGGCCGCCTGCAGGGCAAAGCCACTCAAGGTAGATTCACCAGAAATATGTGCGAGCATGAGTGCAGCATCGTAGGCGGTAATACCACCGAGTTGGTCTGACTTCATCGCTTTGATGTTATGACCCAAATCAGTGACAGGCCCAACCGAATAAAGACCTGAATTGGCGGATTGCGCTGTAATCGTGCCATCATCTAAAGCCACCGTGACTCTTGGCAGAGTCACGCCCATCCAGGTTGTGGTTTTACCAGAGATCATATAGCCATCGATAATGGTCAATTGACCATTATAGGAGTCGGTAGCGATAGCGCCGCCATTGAGCTGTGCAGCGCTGATTGTTACTTCAGAGTTGCTTGTTTCTTTGGCAATAACGGTAAATTCAAGAATAACTAACTCTCCATCACCATCGACAGCGTTGTCTTGAGAGGTTGCGCCAGTCAAAGTAACAGTATTGTTGTTCTGGTGGGTGCTGACAGACCAGCCTGAAATCATGCTGCCTTTTCTTATACCTTCAAATCTAAGTTTTGACGAGTCAAAGCCGACATCAAGATCTAAAGCGATGAGGCCATTAACGTTAGAAGCTCGCACCGGAACTTCAAAGAACTGCCCTTGAGTCACGCTCAAATCAGCGATACCGATGGAGGTGTCACCAGAGAGGTAAGTGAAGCCTCCAGCGAGTCGTCCCACTTTTTCATCTGCATTGGTGATGAAAATATCAAAAGTGCCAGCGATGTGTGCCGAAGTGGTACATTGAAGTTCATAACTGCTGATAAAGGCAGGTGAGGTGCAAATAGCGTCACCAACTTTAATACTCGCCCCTTCTTTAAAATTAGAGCCAGAAAGCGTCAGCAGGGTGCCGCCTTTCGCACTGCCGACTTTTGGTGTCACTAAGCTTACAACCGGACTATCGACCACCGTAATGACATTTGGTGTCGCGCTACGGCCGTAAAAACTACTGCTGTAACCGTCATTTGCCTCAATATAGTATTCTACGCCAGGTGATTTTACGGTTGATTGCACTATGGTCGCTCGGTAATTATTAGCTTGGTTATTAAGCATCACCACGCTCTGATAATTGTTATCACCGATGGTACGGTAATACAAGGTCACGGCATCGACAGCAATATTGTCAGTGACGGTTGCCTGCACCAGAATATTGGCACCAAACCCACTCGCCGTGATTGGGGTGTGTTGAATCACGGGTTTAACAGTATCAATAGGTGTTGCAGAAGCAATGTTCGAGCCTTCAGATTCACCTTCGGCAGAGACGACCTTAAATTGGTAATAGTACTTTTTACCAGGCTCAACGTTCTCGTCACGGTAAGTCAGAGTACCACTTTCAATCAATGATTGGTGAATACGTTGATACTGTTCATCCTCTTCTGTTGCTCGGTAAAGGTTGTAGCCGTATAAGGTTTCAAAATCGTCTTGTGACCAACTCAAACTAACAAAACCTTCGCCCGCACTGGCTTGCAGTGTCAATGCTTCTAGTCCGCTGGCGCTCACGCCAAAGCGGAATCGAGCGTAATCTTTACCCGTTTTTAGCCAAGCGTTATCGGCAGCAACCGCATCTTGAATACGAACGTACTGATAGCCGTCGGAAGCAACGTGAGAAACTTGTGTTTGCCCTTCCCAAGTTCTCGCATCAATCCAATCTCCCGCGACTGAAAAGTCGGTATACGGGTAGTCGGGCCCAAAGAAGGCTTTAGGTTGAGTGTTGGTATCCATGTCTCGGTTGAAAGTGACGCGCCATGTCATCACCTCAGGGCCGAACTCTGTTTTCACATTGCCGTCTGCATCCTGCATTTGCACATCGACAACAAATGGATACGCGGATTCTGGAGCAGTTTCAAGAATAGGGTAGACTTTTGCTTTGTTTAAATTAAAGTCATCGCTGTAGTCAATCACCGCAGTATCGATTAGGAACTCGCTGGTGGTGCCCCAGTAGTTGCCACTCCAGTCTTCTTCTATTGGGTCTCCGTTTTTCTCAGATGTATGGATCTGCAACCAATGATCGGGTTTTGGATCCCAATAGCGATTGAGAAAAGCATTATTTTTAAAGTGAGTAACACCTCTCTTGTCGGGACTATAGAGTATACCTGCCTTTAGACCGCCATTTGCATTCCTTTTAAGGTTACCTAAGAAAGTATTACCGCTTGAGATTGGTAGATTTCCAAATTGATACTCACCACTGCCATAAGGTGTATTTTTGAAGCTACTGTTTTCAACCAAACTCGTTTGGAGAGATTCTGGAACTTGAAAGTTGGCATAAACGTCTTTACTAACGTCTTGTTCGTAATCCCGAAGTAAGCCTAGGCTTGAGAATCGACTATGACTAGCTGACACTCCAGAAAACTGAGGCGCTGCTCTGCTTTGCCAATAGTCACCATCCTTCTCAAAATATAAGGGACTTCCTTCTACACCAGCAATAAAAGAGGAGTTCTCAACAATAATATTGATATCACAATCAAAGTCGGAACCATGTAAGACACAATAATCTTGGTCACTCATAAAGTTGGTTATAACGCTGTGGCTAATGGTGACATTTTCACTTCCGGATGCTCTTAGCCTTACCATCCGATCCGGAAACAAATCCGAAGGTGCCATCACAACCGGATCTTCAACACTTCCCTCAGCAATTAAAGAGCCTTCTACTTGTAGGTACGCGTTTCTAAACTGAGCGTAGGTATCGTCAGGTTGGCTACCCCAAAACTGAACGTGAACCCCTTCACCAAGCTTTAGGGTGGTGTCTTTGGCAACAAGAACCGGTTTATCAATGATATAAAGCGCCTGGTCACTTAAGGTAATCACCCCATCCACAACACCATCGGTATCAAGTAAGCCACCATCGCTTCCTGGGGCATCAGAATCTAAAATCGAAGGTAGGTGGATTCCCCTGTTTACCTGAATTTGGAAAACAGAACTAGATTGATAATTGGTTGTATCTTGATTGTCTAGACCATTTTGCGAGTTTATGTAGACCTTAAAGTTAATAATATGATTGTTAGGCGTGTTGTCAGCCACCTTAAAGGTGAAAGGTTGACTAACACCAGTAACCACACCATCTTCATCATAAATTAGACCATTATCGTCATTACCAAAGGTACCGACAGACTCGTAGTTGACCGTATCCGTCACCCAGGTAATATACGGATCTGCCCCTACCGCGCCATTAACCTCAGCCGATAGCGTCAAAGTTGTATTATCAGATTGTCCCCATTGGTTACGAATCACCACGGCTAAATCAATGGTTTCACCCGCATCAATGTGACCATTACTGTTGCCCTTACCTTGGAACCCTTGAACGTCGTTACCGCCATCCCATAAGTAGTGCTCTAGGTAATTTAAGCTTGGCTTAGGGGTGTTGACCAATGCTGCTAAGGCGTCCGCAGAGTGGGACATAGTTGGTGGTTTTTTAGGATCATAAGTGACGCCCTGTAATTTAGGGCCTGTTGCGCCAAGTTGTCCCATAATAAAACGAGAGGAATGAATCGCTTTGTCATTAAAGCGTGTTCGTAGCAGAGCGGCAATACCAGAGACTACCGGTGCAGCCATGGAAGTTCCATCCCATGCAGCGTAGCCATTTTGAGGTAAGGTCGAGTAGATATCGACGCCCGGTGCCATTAACTCATATTCCACACTGTCTTTTGCGATGCAGTCAAAGCTAGAAAAGCGAGCGAGGTTATCGCCATTTATGGCAGGTGCTGGCATTTGCGCTTGTACGCCCAGCACCCAAGGGTAGGCTGCTGGATAGTTTCTGGAGTAGGGAATACCACAAAGCGGATCATTTGGCTTACCGTCATTACCTGCTGCCGCAATCAGTACCGAAGAAGAAAAAGCCACGGCTAGGGCGTCCTCTTCCGCTTGCGAGTACCCTTGGCCACCAAATGACATGTTAATCACATCCGCACCGTGTGCTGCTGCGTACTCAATGGCTTCTGCAATATCCGTAGAGGTTAAAATGCCACTGTATTGCGCTGCTTTTACCGCCATGATTTTGACATTAGGCGCAATGCCTACTCCGCCAAGGTGGTTGTCTTTTTTAGCGGCAATAATGCCAGCGACATGAGTGCCGTGCCCGTGGTCGTCACTAGGGTCGCCGTTATGATCCCACTGACTACCAACAAAAGAAGCACCATGCACATCGTCGATAATCCCGTTATTATCATTGTCGATGCCGTCATTTGGAATTTCGCCATGATTTACCCACATATTGATAGCAAGATCTTCATGGTTGTAATCGACACCACTATCAATAACGGCAACCACGGTATCCCGGCTACCGTGCTGGTCGTAACCATTGTCTTTTAGCCACTGCCACGCCTCCGGAGTATTTGTAGCATTTAGGTGCCACTGCTGAGCAACATCTGGGTCGCTTGAGTTTACTGCATCACTCAGTTGTTGTGCGGTTGTAATAGATTGACTTAACAAGCTTGGGTTATTGGTGACGGTTCGAACTTGCGGCTCTTCAATCACATCAATTGTTGGGTCTGCGCGTAATTGTTTCACCACGTCTTCATAATCGACGTTGGTGGAGACTTTGACCTTCTGCCATAAGGGTAATTGCGCTTTCGCTTTGGCGAGTTGCTGCTGGGCGGGGGTTGCCATTCGCATAGGGGCAACAGTCGCGACTGGTGTCTCAAATAGTGGCTCAACGTGAATGCCAGCAATCTTACTACTGAGTGGCGAAGACAGTGCTGAGTGACTTTGCGCACTAAATTGACTCATCATTTGAACCTGACGTTGTGGCTTGAGCTTGACCAGTAGCTCATTTTGCTCACAGCCTGCACCTTTACAGCGGATCACTTTTGCTTCTTCAAGCGAGATATTGTTGATATGAACATCACTAGAATACGGCCCACGGAAGGTTTTTTGTTTTAAAAGAACCTCGGGGTTAGGAAGGCTGGTGGTTTCAGTCGCATTAATATTCTGACTGTCGATATCACTTGCCCCTGCAATAAAAGCAGCAAAGACACTGGCAGCGATAAAATGCCGAGCAGCATGTTTCATTGGAATATCCTATTTAGATTAGCTTCTCAATCCATTGAGGAGTGACAATTTTGCTTTGGAAATTAAAAATACGTTTTTGGGCAGGATATCTCATTCGGCTTATGCAGAAAGTGATGCGAAAGGAATTTTTATATTGCCATGGTCAAGAATTCAGTGGATTTATTAATTAACACAACACATTAAGTTGCTGGGTGAATTGTTGCTTTCGTGGCATTTGCAGCTTGAATGGCAAGGGTGTTGTTAAGTAATTAATTGATTATGCAATCCGAGTCACATTGTCGTTATCAAAACAAGGTCGCGCAATAAAATGATCGTATAATTTTTGAACAATTTTGGGTTGTCGTATCATCAAGGAAGAACATTATGAAGAAGAGCAGACGCTTATTTGATCATAGATATTTCGTGTTACTGCTTATTTTCACTTTCATTGCGCTGCTGTCGAGTCAAGTTAATGCTCAGCAATCTGCTTATTGGGAGCTTAAAAGCAATGAGACTGCCGACTATCTATTTAACGATTGGGTCACCCTCGACAATCCGATACGGGATAACACCACCAGTGATTCCTTTGGCTCAGATATCGCCTTTCAAGGGGATTGGCTATTGGTAGGAGACCCTGATTCAAATGAAGCGGGACAAGTCTTTATTTACAACCTGAGCAGTGGAGAGCCCCAGCTTGAGACTGTGCTTCAGCCAAGTGATGGAGAAATGGGTGATAAGTTTGGCTACTATGTGACTGCCCAAGACGATGTCATTGCGGTCTTCAGTGCTTGTGGTAGTAAACACTATGGAGGTTGCGTCTACCTTTACACTAAGCAAGCGGACAACAGCTACCGAGAGCAGCGACTTCAAGGTACAGGGTCTTTTGGGAGTCGTTGGGACTTTGGGCGCTCAGTGGCTATTCAAGGAAGTAAGGTAGCTATTGGTGCTCCCTATGCCGGAACCGAGACAGATAAGGCTGTAATCGAACATGGGAAGGTCTTTGTATACGAGGCAGATGTTAGCGGTCACTATGCGCTAAAACAGACAATATTACCCAACCTGTTAGAGGATAAACTTCGCTTTGGAGCATCCTTATCTTTTAGCCAAGATGGCTTGCTGATTGGCTCACCGGGTGCAGAGACATATGGGCGACTCTCAGGGGATATTTATTTTTTTACTAGAAACAGCGATGGTATCTTCGAAGAGCGTGATTCTGAAGGCCAACTAGATTTCTCAAATTATAAGCTATATCGCTATGGCGAAAATGTTAAGTCGCGCGAAGGTAGCGTTTACTCCACAGGTGTCACGAGTTCGGAGATCAACCGACGCATCGATGATATAGTCGCATTAACTCACAAGAATATCCCCTCCGTGAGTCTTATATCCACCGCCTTTGTTGACTTTGTAAATCCTACTATCTCAGTAAGCAATGCCTTCACCGTGGCTAATGAAAACACATTAATTGCACTTTCTACAGGCGAGTCAGAAACCTTTCCGCCTTACTACAATTGTTGGGTCAACGCCTGTGGAGACCACCTTTACATTCATGAGATTACGCATGACAAAGGGGAAAAAATACAGGAACGTCGATTCCGATTAGGCGGAGAACAATTCTATCGGTCGGCAAACGTGTCTGCATCTGAGGGTAAGGTACTGACCAATAATAGTGGCGATATTCTTGCTTTGAGTGTCACCGACTTTGGGCTGATTAACTTCGATGGATCTGACATAGAGGGTGAATCGAAGTACACAGGAAGAGTGTTTCTCTACCGCCGAGGCAAGACACTGAGTAATAACGACTACCTCTCTTTTTCATTGAGTGAAAATACGCAGCTTCCGCACTACCTAAAACCCTATTATGAAAAACAGACACAGGGCTCAATAACATTAACGGGTGAAGATGCACGTTTCTTCACGGTGGATGCTAATGGCAAGATTGAGTTTAAATCTTCCCCTGACTTTGAGAACCCGCTAGATTCCAATGGTGACAACACTTATCGATTGTCGGCAATCGTAGTTTCCGCCGATCAGGCTGCGTCTTCTACCGTTCACCTTTTTATCGACGTTAACGAGGTGCCGGACAATGATCTCGATGGTCTAGAAGATAATTTAGATCTTGATGACGATAATGATGGCGTCCCCGATCTTGTTGAAATAGCGCAGGGAACGGATGAAAAGGATATAAACAGCTATCTCGATACCGACAAAGATACGGTGCCGGACTTCTTTGAAGATGGTACGTACGGCAATAATAGACTTGCCCCCGATGCCATAGACTCAGATTCTGATGGAGTGAGTGACTATATTGAGGCATTTAGTGGTGTTAATGACAAACCAGTATGGTCTTATGTAGAAGATAACGCCTTGAATCGCGGCCAAGCGTTACGCCAAGTATTGAGTCATCAGACCTTTGACGACAGATTTTCTCAAACGGGAGAGATCACGAAAGATTCGGGATTGATCTATGTACCAGATCCTGCTTATAACGTGGTACACGTCTATGATAGCGAGGTGCTGCCATATGAAAAAACTGCAACGCTTCGTCCTTCAGACTTAGCTTGGGATGATGACGCGGATATTGACTTTGGAAGCTCGATAGCGAGTGACAATGGCACCATAGTCGTCGGCGCCTACTCAGACTCTGAAAATGGCACCAGTGCAGGGGCCATCTATATATACAACCACTTGGGAGGCGGGCAATACAGCGAGACCAAACTTCTCGCTACGGATGGAGGAAGTGAAGACTTTTTTGGCCGCTCTGTGGATATTGACAATGGCGTGATTGTTGTCGGCGCCAACTATTGTGCGATTGAAGGGCAAAGAGTTGGCTGCGCGTATGTTTATACTCCAAACAGCACAGGAACTGGCTACAGTGAAACCAAGCTAATAGGAAGCGGAGCGACCGCTTATGCTGGTTTTGGCTTTAATGTTGCCATCGATAAACAGACCATAGTCGTAAGCGCTGCCGCAGATGACAGCGTTTATGAAGACTCGGGAAGTGTGTATGTTTATACCATGCAGGATGATGGACGTATCAGTGAGCAAAAACTCATCCCGAACGACCCTGAATATCGCGGTGATTTTGGGTCGGATGTGGATGTTTCTGAAGGCGTAATAGTGGTTGGGCTGAGAGAAGACAGGAACCTAAATACGATAATCAGTGGCGGCAATATCGGGAAAGTGTACGTTTATAAAAAAGGAAGCGACAGCCAGTATCACCAAACCAATACTCTTTATGAGAATAATCTTAAAACCTTCACTATGGACTCTATGTTTGGCGCTCAGGTAAAAATCGACAATGGGGTTATTTACTCCGGTTTTTATCAAGACGACCATCAAGCCTTAAATGTGAAAGGGATCTATCGATTCTATTTAACCGACCTAGGTGGCTACCAAAGAGAGCAGCTCTCCATAACCACGCCGGATGATTATATTAGAGTACAAAATCATAAACTCACCGGGTTTTATGCCGATGCAACCTCCGTTTATATGGCCGCTGACTATCAATTTGTCATTGCTGATAATGGCAATACCTCAACAATCGATCCCTTTGGTACGATCACTGAATTTAGATTAGACAGCCAAATCTCAGCAGAGCAGGCAGTGTCGATAACTCTTGAAGAGCACAATACGCTCACGTCACTCTTCAACGCCTTTGACCCTGATGGTGATGACCTAACGGTGTCTTTGGCGGGTAAAGATGCCGAGCATTTCACTTATCACGCAGGATTACTGCAATTTACTCACCAACCTGTAGTTGCTGATCCTCAAGACTTTGGCAAAGACAATACCTATGATTTATCGTTATCGGTCACCGATGGCGAGCTAACGAGCACGATAAACATAGCCGTAACCGTAATAGAAAACTGGGATGTAGACGGTGACGGGATAGATAATTACTCCGATAACGATAATGATAACGATGGTGTAATAGATGCTAACGATCCATTTCCACTGGATCCGAATGAATGGGCAGATACCGATGGCGATGGAATAGGGAACAATACCGATGTTGATGATGATAACGACGGCATCAATGACCAGTTAGAGCAGCAATATGGGCTAAACCCGCTTGATCCAGATGATGCGCTCAGTGATTTAGATTCGGATGGTATTTCTAACTTAGAGGAGATTGTTGTTGGGACCGACCCTCGACTCGCAGACACTGATGGCGATGGCGTCTCTGACTACGATGAAATTGTCAATAGAACAGATCCGTTAGATCCAAGCGATAGCGCCCAATCCGCCATCAAATATTGGGTTTGGCAAGATATCAACGGTGACTACGCCGCAGAAATGATCGCGTTAAAATCCGATGACTTACCGCGAGTGAAGGTTGATATATTAGCGGTTCCAGCCATGAACAGCGTGGTAAGCAAAACCTTAGACATGGATCTTCTCTGGGCTGAGTTACACAGCGTTGGGGATTTGAATGGCGATGGTGTAGATGAAGTTGGAGTGTTTGGTTTTATCGAATCCGAAAACCGATACTCATTAGTCGCTTTGGACACGACCAATCAATTAACCCTTGTTCGACGTTTCAATTGGCCAGCTTCTGTTGCTAAGGGGCAACTAAAAAACCTCCCGGATCTTAACGGAGACGGAGTAAGTGAACTTGCCTTGTTCGGCCAGCACAAACTCAACAAGACCAATCAATTGCTTGTCAAAGATGGCTTAACCGGACAGTCTATTCGCACATTTAAGTGGGTGAACAATTGGAACCAGTTAGATATTGTGACCTTGGGCGACAGAAATGACGATGGAGCGCCAGAGATAGCGCTGTTTGGTATCCATAAGCGAACCGAAAAAGGGCAACTGTTTGTCTTGGATGGTCAGTCAGGCTCTAAACAAGAGGTGTACAACTGGAGTAAAACGCTCGCCAATGGCGCGCTGTTTCTTCCTGGAGACGTAAACAGTGATGGTAATGACGATATTGGGCTCTTCTCTCAACGCACAGACGACAACCGGTATCAGCTTTTTGTTAAGCACGGTGACACCAAAGCGGGGCGAGCGGCCTCCATTACTTGGCCTAACACCATAGAAGATGGACACATTTTTTCTGTTGCAGATATGACGTTCGATGGCGTTAATGAGGTGGGAATATTTGGCTTGTCTGGCAGTGGTGATAATGCTCGCTATAAAGTATGGATTAATAGCGGTGCGGATAACCAGCGAGTTGCTAACCTGGCATGGCCAAATAAATGGCAAGAGGTCTCGGTAAGACAAGTCGCCGATTATGACCAAGACGGGGTTCGTGACATTGCGTTATTTGGTTACAACACGCTTACGGGGGACTACGAGATTTCTGTTAAGTCGGCAAGCAGTCGCCTAGAGTTAGGTGTCATTGCGCTGGGGCAAGATGTAGAGCAACTAAGTGTCGAATTCATAGATGCCAATGGTGATGGCTGGGATGATATGGCACTCGCTTGGCAAGATGGTGTTACTCAGAAGCGAAACTTGGTTGTGATTGAGGCAGCAACGTTGGCTTTAATGCTCGTGAATGTCGCGCTGTAGGGGAGAATAATAGAGAACTTACAATGCGTAAATGAACGGATAGTCGACAAGGCAAGCCTAGCTTGCCTTGTCGAAAACAGTAAGAGCAAGCTACGCAGGTTCGAGCTCATCTTTATCAACAGCCGCAACTTTTTCAGTTGGCTGCTGTTGCAATCCTGTTTTTTGGCTGGCTAGGTAGAGATTGTCGAAGCAGTAGTTCGTTGCCTCGATATAGCCCTCGACTGAACCACAATCAAAGCGCTCACCTTTAAACTTATAGGCGATGACACAGCCTTGCTGCGCTTGTTTTAACAGAGCGTCGGTGATTTGAACCTCACCACCTTTGCCTGGCTCAGTATTTTCTATAAGCTCGAAGATATCGGGCGTCAAAATGTAGCGGCCAATAATGGCTAAGTTGCTTGGCTCCGTACCTGGTGCTGGTTTTTCAACCATATCGGTGACACGAAGTAAGTCATCACGAATGGCATCGCCAGCAATCACCCCATATTTATGAGCCTGATCCTTTGGCACCTCTTGTACAGCAACAATGGAGCAGCGGAATTGGTTGTACAGGCCAGCCATTTGCTGCAACACGCCATCACCTTGCGGGTTGACACAAAGATCATCGGCAAGAACGACGGCAAAAGGTTCATCACCAACAAGTTCTTTACCCGTCAAAATAGCGTGACCTAAACCTTTCATCTCACGCTGCCGGATATAGGTGTAGTTAGCCGAATCGATCAAACGACGAATATCGACCAACAGGGCTTCTTTATTAGTGCCCTCAATTTGATGTTCCAATTCGTAATTTTTATCAAAGTGATCCATTAAGGTGTGTTTGCCACGACCGGTGACAATACACATACTTTCCATGCCTGCATCTATCGCTTCTTCCACCCCATACTCAATGAGTGGTTTGTTGACCACTGGCATCATTTCTTTAGGCATGGATTTTGTGGCAGGTAGAAAGCGAGTGCCGTAGCCTGCGGCGGGGAATAAACATTTTTTTATCATGACGTTGTTCTTTTAGATTTTAAGTTGTTAGCTGTTAGCTCATTTCTATATTGTTGAACTTTTTGTTTTATCACTGGCTCTTCTTTCACGGAAACCGCATGAACATCACCGTCACGTAAGGCTTTCAAGAACCTTACTTAGGTAGTTTTCGTCCATTGCGCAGTTCATACGCTTACGTTTAATACCACCTTTAAAGGTGGTTTCGCTCTTTAATAGGTTCAAACACATCTGCCTGATTCTTGCAAAAGCCTCTGCTCGATCATCTGCTCTAATACGAGAGTTGTCCTCACAAAATGCGGTATCAAGCGACCAATGCATGACCTCTACACCCCAGTGAGAACGCGTCGCTTCAAGTAACGTTTGAGCTTCTAATTCTTTAGGGCATATGTAGCACGGAAAAATCATGAACACCCCCGTCAATAAAGGCTTGCCAGAACCTTCAAAAGGTACTCAGAATCCATCGCACACATCGCTCTTTTGTGCTTAATGCTCGCTTTCAAAGTCGTTTCACTCTTCAGCATGTTTAAACACATCTGTCTGATCCTTGCAAAGTTCTCTGCACTTTCTTCCGCTCGCTTTCGGCAATCGTCTTCACCAAATGTCGTATCGAGAGACCAATGCATCGACTCAACCAACCAATGTGAACGCGTTGTACTTAACAACTTCTTAGCATTTAAATCTTTCGAGCTA